>JBHELT010000066.1:0-52849 GCA_046262935.1 Actinomycetota bacterium
ACCCCCGCCTGCTCCGCGACGTCGCCAACGAGGTGTTCCCCGATCTTAGGGTAGGCAAGATGCACGGGAAGATGCGTCCTGTGGCCAAGGAAGATGTCATGGACCGGTTCCGCCGTGGCGAGATAGACATCTTGATCTCAACGACGGTCGTGGAAGTCGGCGTCGACGTGCCCAATGCCACTGTGATGCTCATCGAAGATGCCGATAGATTTGGTCTTTCTCAGCTTCACCAATTGAGAGGTCGTATCGGCCGCGGCGAGCACGCGTCGACCTGCTTGCTGCTTACTGGTGTTTTCAGCCAGCCCGAGGAAGAGCGCGACGTTGCGCGCGAGCGCTTGCTCGCTATGGCTAGGACCAACGACGGATTCGAGCTGGCTAACAAAGACCTTGAATTCAGAGGGTCGGGCACGATCTTGGGTGAAAGGCAATCTGGATACAGCGATCTAAGGCTCACGCATCTGCTCAAAGACATCGAACTGTTAAAGGTCGCACGCAAGGAAGCTTTCGACATGATCGATTCGGACCCCGACCTGTCGCATCACCCCGAGGTTAGGTTGGAGATGGAGGGCCGGTTCGCGGATCGGCTCGACTGGTTATTCCGGTCATGAAGACCAAACAAGGTGAGCGGCCGGTGCGGTTGCGTATCATCGCCGGGTCCCTCAAGGGCCGAAAGATAAACGGTTCGCACGGTCCCCGAACACGCCCCACCTCAGACAAGGTGCGTGAAGCCATCTTCTCGTCGCTTGGCGAGCGAGTGGGTGGCGCCCGGGTGCTCGACCTTTACGCAGGTTCTGGCGCCATGGGGATAGAGGCCCTTTCGCGGGGCGCCGCGCAAGCGGTCTTCGTGGAAGCCGCATCTTCGTCAGCGGCGCTCATCGACGAAAACCTCGCATCGCTCGGACTGAAGGCGTATTCGAACGTCAAAGTGATGCCGGTTGAGACCTTCATGTCCGACCTCGGACATGAAAGATTCGACCTGATCTTCTTGGACCCTCCATACGACGAGCCGTTGCCGTGGCACGACCTCGAGGCTCTCGCAGCCGCCGGAGCAATGCCCGGCGGCGCGTTCGTCGTGATAGAGACCGCAAGCAGGAACCTTGGTGACGACCTTGCCGCGCCTTTGGGGTTCGCTCTTCGGGGCTTACGCAGTTATGGTGATACCGCCGTGATCCACCTGATCTATGAGGACAACTGATGGCCGTCGCTATCTGCCCGGGCTCTTTCGACCCACCCACCAACGGTCATATCGACGTTGTCGAAAGAGCGAGCAGACATTTCGACCGCGTGATCGTGTCGGTGGTTGCGAATCCTTCGAAGGCTCCCATGTTCGATGCTGAAGAGCGCGTCTCGCTTCTCAAGGAGGTACTCGGCCACCTGGGTAACGTCGATGTTGCATCTCATGACGGTCTGCTTGTGGACTTCGCCCGCGTCATGGGGGCAGATGTCATCGTAAAGGGGTTCCGCGCGGTTTCGGATTTCGATTACGAACTTCAGATGTCTCAGATGAATTCGAGCATGATGGAGGGTATCGACACGTTGTTCATAGCAACGAACCCGAAATGGAGCTACATCTCATCGAGTTTGGTGAAAGAGGTTGCCAAGTATGGTGGCGACGTGAGCCCGCATGTCCCGCCTGCCGTATTCGAGGCCATCTCGCGGAGATTCGGCAGATAAGGGTAAGGTTGAAGGATGGACGTACTTGAAGAGATAGAAGCGATCATGCAGGACATCCGAAACGCTAAACCGGTGCCCTTCTCTGCCTCGGCCATGATCAACAAGCAAGAACTCCTCGAAAGACTCGAGGCTGTTCGCCAGACCGCGCCTGAGGAACTCAAACAGGCTCGCTGGGTGATGAGAGACCGCGATGAGCTTATGGATCGCACCCAGCAGGATGCGGAGCAGATGATCGCCGAGGCAACTTCTGAGCGTGACCGATTGGTCTCGCGCACCGAGATCGTGGGTGCAGCAAACCGAGAAGCAGACAAGATCCTCGAAGAGGCTAAAGCGCGGGCCAGAGAGATCCGTATGGAGGCCGAGGACTACGTTGACGCCAAACTCGCGAACTTCGAGGTGGTGCTTCAAAAGACCCTGGCTGCGGTGAACAAGGGCCGAGAGTCCCTGCGTGGGCGCCTTGACGTTGGCGGTCAGCCAGTGCCGGAAGACGATGGCGAATACATAGAAGAGGAGACGTCCGAGACTGGCAACGTCAGGATCAAGCGCCAGTAGCTCCTGGGAAAACCTGGGAGATTCGTAGGTTTGTTATCATGGCTCGGCTTGTATCAGTTCGTCATCGACATCACTGACCTCGCGAATGATCCCGGGGCAACCAAGCAGATCGAGGCTTTCGAGCCTATCCGCGGTCTGAGGGGTGCTTTGGGCTACGTCGACGAGGCCGAGCCCGTGAAGATCGAACTGAATGCGACCAGCATCTTTGAGGGTATCGAAGTCGCCGGCAAAGTTGGGGGCCGGATGCATCTTAGTTGCTCTAGATGCCTGGTCGAATTCGAGGTTGATTTCGAGCAGAAGGTCGCTGAGGTTTTTTATCACGAAGGCCATGTGACCAGAAGGGAAGAAGAAGACTACGAGGTGAACGGATCGACCATCGATCTGGAACCCATGCTTCGCGATGTGATCGTGCTTGGCATCCCCATCCGTCCGCTACATGACGAAGGTTGCAAAGGATTGTGCACGCAGTGCGGGGCAGACTTGAACACGAACGATTGCGGACATCAACAAGGAAAGGTCGACATCCGCTGGGCACCACTCAGTGGGTTCTTCGACAAGAATAAGGAGTAAGGAAGACATGCCTGTTCCGAAGAGGAAGAAATCCAGGTCAACAACTCGCCATCGCAAGTCGCAGTGGAAATTGACGACTCCTGGCGGAGCGACGTGCCCCCAGTGCCATGCGCCAAAGATGCCACATCGCGTTTGCGGCAAGTGCGGTTTCTACGCTGGGCGCGAGGTTGTCGAGATCGATTAACGATTGGACAGACCGGACATACCCATCACGTCTCCGCTCGGCATCGGATTCAAAGACGAAGCGTTGTTGGCGTCCGCCCTCACCCATAGATCATTCGCATTCGAGCATGGCGCTGTCCCTCACAACGAAAGGCTCGAGTTCCTTGGAGATGCTGTTCTCGGCCTGATCGTTACCGACATGATCTTCAACTGGTATCCGGATCTACCCGAAGGTGAGATGGCCAAACTGAGGGCAAGCACCGTCAATATGGCTGTCCTCGCCGACGCCGCCCGCGGCATATCGCTAGGGGACCATCTCAAACTTGGCAAAGGCGAAGAGTCTTCGGGAGGACGCGACAAGTCCTCGATCCTCGCCGACGCGTTCGAAGCCCTCATCGGCGCCATCTATCTCGATTCTGGGACCGCGGCCGCTAGGGCTTTCATCGAAAGGTCCCTTGCGGACCACATACGCGACCATGTCGAGCGCGGAGTAGTGCGCGACTTCAAGACGAGTCTGCAGGAGATCGCGGCTCAGATCGGGGGCCACATCCCCGAATACCGCCTGTCGTCAACTGGGCCGGACCATGCTAAGCGGTTCAAAGCACTGGTTTACGTTGCAGGCGAACTCAAAGGCGCTGGGGCGGGACGCTCGAAGAAAGAAGCCGAACAAGCCGCCGCCCAAGAGGCGCTCGATGCTCTTTCCGGTGAGCCGTCAGATGCCTGAACTCCCCGAAGTAGAAGTCATAAGACGCGACCTCGAGAAGGAAGTTATCGGTCGCAAGATCAAGAAGGTCGAAGTTCGAAACACCAAGAACGCCATGCGAATCATCCGTCGGCACCCCAAACGCAAGGATTTCGAAGACGCGCTGATAGGGGCGAAGATAACCAAGATAGACCGTCTCGGGAAGTATCTGTTGATACATCTGGATAATTCAAAAGTGCTGGTCAACCATCTGGGGATGTCGGGGCAACTCATCCAATGCAAGACCTCGGCGACGACCGAGAACCATACCCACATCGTCATCGACTTCACGGTCGGCGGGCAACTTCGATATGTCGATCCGCGCACCTTCGGTGAGATGTTTGTCAGCGAAAAGAGCGAGATCGGTGAGATCAAGGAGTTGCAGAAGTTGGGACTCGACCCGCTCGAGCAGCCTCTCACCTGGCAGTACTTCTCCGAAACGCTTGCGGTCAAGAAGATGAAGATGAAGGCGCTGTTGATGGACCAGAAATTCATCTGCGGCATAGGAAATATCTACTCCGACGAGATCTTGTTCCTTTCGGGGATCCGATTCGACCGACCCTCAGACACCCTTTCTTCATCTGAAGTCAGAAGGCTGTATCGGGCGATCCAGGAGATCCTGCAAGACGCGATCAAGTATCGCGGCACCTCGGCTGACGACGAACAGTATCGGGACTTATATGGCGCCGTCGGCGAGTACCAACAATTCTTGAAGGTCTATCAGCGCGAGGGACTGCCTTGCCGCAGATGCCGTACTCCGATCGAACGGACGCGATGGAGCAGTAGGTCCACCTTCTACTGCCCGCAGTGCCAGGTCTGACCCTCCAAACGCGTGGCGGCATGGGTCATCGACGAACCGGGCACTAAGCTCAAGCAGCCTTCGATCCTGCTCACGCATGGGTCTGCCGGAGACAAAGATTCCAAGGGACTGATCGCGCTATCTAAGGCTCTCACCGATAAAGGACATCGGGTGGCAAGGGTCGACCTGCCCTACCGAACCGCAGGGCGTGCCGCCCCTCCGAAAGCCGAAGCCTCTGTCGAAGGATTCACGCAGTTGTTCAACAAGGTGTCCGAGGGTAAGGGCAAGTGGGTCGTGGGAGGTAAGTCCTACGGTGGGCGAGTGGCATCGCTGGCTGTTGCGCAGGGGTTGCCAGCGGCGGGGCTGTTGCTGCTCAGCTACCCCCTTCATGCTCCAGGACGGCCCGACAAGCTGAGGGCCGAGCACTGGCCGTCGATAAGGGTGCCTTGCATGATCATCCAGGGTTCTTCCGACCCCTTCTGCACGCTGGAACTCATGGAAGAAAACTTGCCGACCCTTGGCGGTCGGTACGTCTTCGAGCTGGTTCGAGGCGGCGATCACTCGCTCAAGGTATCCGGAAAGGCTTCTGCCACGGGCAAGCCCTCGACCGAGGCCCAAACTCTGACCGACCTAGGGCAGGCGATCTGCGACTGGCTGTCTCAACTCGGACGAACCGCCTAAACCTGACGTCTCCGTAGCGAAGGGGGCCCGATTTGGCACATCCCTTTCCTCAAATACGCACTTCAGCCGATTGTCTATAGGCCCCTGGGAACGCAAGATCGCAGGTGGTAAGCGAGAAAGTTTCCGGCGATCCTCGAGGGCGGCCATAGATTGGGCAGATCCGACGATTTTTTTCAAAAAGGGCGTAACGCCCGCTTGGGTCGCTCGTTATACGTAGCGTCAGGCCAGATTTGGCTGGGGGTCCGCTATGCGTGACCATGTTCGAAAGAGCGTGCGAACGCCCAAGGGGGTCGAAAGACTAGGCGTGGATGTAGGTAAGTTCGACGAGTTGATCGAGCAGGCTGAAGGCTCAAACGGGATCGAGATTCCGCAGGAGGCCACAGACCTGCTTACATTCGCGCGAGAACTAAAGTCGTTCAAACTGCCCGATCCGGCTTTCTCAGTAGAGATCGAGGACCGGATATTTGCCAAGCTGGCGGCGGCCGAACCTGAACTGGCACCCGAGGCGGCCGATCAGATGGCAGCCGCCGAGATCGCCGACCCCGCTCTCGGCCTCATCGCCGACAAACTCACCAAACTAGAGCCAGCCACATTGAGCTCCGAAGTAGAAGACCGGATATTCGACAAGATCCAATCCCAGGTTGCCGCATTCGAGCCAGCGAAGCACTCTAAGGTCGCAGCGATCCGCGATTCAGTCGCCGCCGCGTTGCCGAGTCTCGTTCTGCAGCGCAGAGCAGACGCATTCGCTGGGATGCTCGATGATCTTGCCGCGGGCAAAGTTATCGCCGCGTCGGGGGCCTCGAAGAAGATGCTCCAACTTGCCTACAACATGACCCCAGTTCCTGCCACCGGCCCGTCGGAGTCGTTCGTCGATTGGCTCGAAGTGCGCATCATGAGCAACTCCTCACAGGTTGCTGTCCAAGAGTCCGAAAGCTCACTCAACAGGATCGGCGGACTTTTCCGCTCTGGGAAGTTCCAAGCTGGGATCGCTGGTGCCACTGCACTGCTTGCCCTAGCCGCTGGTCTCACTCTGCGACCGGGAGATGTTCAGACCCAGAAACCTTCGACGCATCAACCGGTTCCGGTTGCATCGGCTCCGGTTGAGCCGGTTGATTCAGGACCTTCGGTGCCGCCAGCCGTGGTCGCAACGTCCGCACAGGGGACTTCGAAGAAGGCGCCGGTGTCTGGCAAGAAAAGTTCGACCGACTCAAAGAAGGATTTCACGGCTCCAGGTGGTACTGATAACGGTAATGGTGGGGACGGCTCGTCGGATCCGACAGGTGCCACCTTCGCCGCCGAAGCAGGTAACACCATCATCGAACGCACGCTCGACAGCATCGGGGGTAAGTAGGTTGAAGACGAATAGAGATCGACTCGCTCGCAGCATCATCGGACTGGCTTTGGTCAGCGCCTTGGTTGCAGGGATCTCGGGTGCCAGCGCCAGTTCAGGCACTTCTACCATCCAGGTCGGGCATCCGGGAACTTTCTTGGCAGGCATCACCGAAGGCGACTTCTGGCTCGCCCGCAATTGCTCAGGTATTCAAGCTTCTACACAAGGCGTCGATGGGATCGTGATCGACCTATCCGGCGCGAACACATTGAGTGTCAGCGGTGCATCGCCCGCGCCGGGCGGCATCGCCACACCATTCAGCATCAACATCCATTTCTATGGAAACGGTTGTCACCCGATCAATGGCACAGGTGCTCCACAAAGCGGACCACAGAAGCTCGATATCCATTCATGGACCGGGGCCATCCCAAAGGATGCGTTCGGGGCCAACGCCAGGTGGGCCGTTGTCAGCGTGTATCTGGGCGCGCAGGTTTCGATCACTTACAACGCATATACGGTCTAAAAGAAAAACCGCTGATGCTCTTCAGCTAAGTTCGCCGGCGGGCCTTTCCATCAGGGCCTCCAACCGTAGGATCAGCGTTTGCAGCATGTGCACCGCGATCGTGGGTTCTTCGTCCAAGAGCGCCTTTAGCGCCTTCGCGTCGACGGCCCCCAGTTTCATCTCGTCCTCGGCTTTCACAGTTGCCGATTGGGTGTGCCCGAGCATCCCGAGTTCTCCGAAGAACTCTCCAGGTCCGAAAGTCGAGCGAGGCCTGTTGCGAACAGTCGCCCTAGCGCTTCCTGAAAAGATCACGAACAGGTTGGCTGAGTAAGTTCCCTCGCGCACGATCTCTTCGTCCTTGCGGGCTGTGCGAATCTCGACAAGTTCGGCGACGCTCTGCAGATGCAAGGGATCGAGTTCACTGAACAAGTCGATCTTTCGAAGGTCTTCGAGGAACTCCACGGGCGATTCCAACTCTTCTTCTTGATGGCGTCGAAGTTTCATCCCTGCCCCTTCCCTAAGAAATCCGCAAATGGAATCCTATTATTTCTAAGCAAAACGGCGCGCCGCGCCATATGGACTATTGAACTTCGTCGGTTCAGGGTCTACCCTGAATGGGGTACTGATAGGGAGATATCACGATGAAGGCTGCGTTTTGTGTGTGCGGACAGATGTTGTTAACCGACATCGATGACCGGACGATCACATATGAAGAAAAGAAAGCTGATTTCCGTAGAACCACCGATCATGTGCTTTGCCCCAGTTGCCTTTATTCGTTTTCTGTGAAAGAGGCCAGAGAAATGGCCGGAACCGCACCGCCTCCCGCTGCGTACTAAGGGCTCGCATCAAGCCCCGAACTTAACCAGTTTCCCTGCGGCCGCTAGCATCAGCGGCATCAGGTCTTTGCCCATCACCTGACCGAAACCCCCGAGCCTAGCGTCCTCTTCGTTGAACCTGTCAACGTCGTCGACCGGAACGAGAGGACCCCGCATCAGGAAAGGCACGGGGTGCCAGGAGTGTGAGCGCATCTGGCTCGGGGTCGAATGGTCCCCGGTAACGCATATGACATCGGGCTGCAGGGCCATCATGCGTTCGACCTCGCGGT
This sequence comes from Actinomycetota bacterium, assembly GCA_046262935.1. Lineage (GTDB taxonomy): Bacteria > Actinomycetota > CADDZG01 > JAHWKV01 > JAHWKV01 > JBHELT01. Next base: position 8,118 of record JBHELT010000066.1, read on the forward strand.
CAACCTGCTCGATGGCCGCGACTTTACGGTCGAAGTCGCCATCTTCCCCGGCGGAGTCGGTTGCTTTTTGGTGTACGTAGAAGAATTCATGGTCCTTCCAGGACGAAGTCAAAACAGCGACTTCATCGGCGAAGGTCGACTGGGGCTGCGAAACCGTCATTCCGAGCAGTCGTGCGATGCCGATATACATCGGGTAGCCAGCGATGCCCATCGCATCGAGTTTGTATCGTTGCGAAAAAGATGGCACAGGGCGCAAGGTGTCGAAACCCCTGAGCAGGATGAAGTTGGCCTTTTCGTCTTTCAGTAGGGCTCCTGCTTGCTGAAGGATCTCGATCAGCAGGTTAGCCGTCGTCGCGGCCGCGGGGTCGATGGCGGTGGGTGGCAGCGGGGGGACCCCAGTTACCTGGGGGTCGGTGTCGGATATCTCTGGTGATAGCCCTTCGCCACGAAGAACCATGAGTGCACGGTGATCGCGCTCTGTTTCAAGGAACAGTTGCACGCCGGAGGGAGTGTCGATGCCGTCCAGCACGGTCTTGCACAGGCGACGATTCTCATCCGACGAGATCCTGCCCGCCCTTCTATCGACGATGATGCCCGCTTCATCGAGGGTGCAGAAGTTCACGCGGGCCGCAACGTCGCCGGGTTCGAGCTCAAAACCGATGCCGGCAGCCGATAAGGCGCCACGGCCCAATTCGAAGGATGTGGGATCGAATCCGAACAGGGCAAGGTGACCAGCCCCGCTTCCCGGTGTGATCCCCGGGGATACCAGGGTCTGCAGTCCGCTCGAGCCCTCGAAGGCCAGCCGGTCGAGGTTAGGCGTTGCTGCTGAATGAAGTTCCGAGCGGCGCTCCGAGGTCCTGAAACCACCCAGTCCATCGAGCACTACCAGCAGTATCTTGCTTGCCGATCCTCGTACCAGGTCGGTGAATATCTCGCCCATCGCACAACTATATTTCGCGAACTGGCTTCGAACCCGTTCAACGTTGCCCCGAATCCCCAGACGGCGCCCAGCCGACTGCTAACATCGGGGCAGATATGTTCCTAAAGTCTCTCGTCCTGCGCGGCTTCAAATCCTTCGCCGACAAGACCACCCTGGTTTTCGAACCGGGCATCACGATAGTCGTGGGCCCCAACGGTTCGGGCAAGTCGAACATCGTCGATGCCATCAGCTGGGTGCTGGGCGAGCAGGGCCCGCGAAGTTTGCGCGGCGGAAAGATGGAAGACGTCATCTTCGCCGGTTCGCGGCTAAGGCCAGCGCTTGGGATGGCTGAGGTCTCTCTAACGATCGATAACTCAGCCGGCGCTCTACCGATCGATTTCTCCGAAGTGACCATCAGCAGGATCTTGTTCCGCTCAGGCGACAGCGAATACCGGTTGAACGGCTCGCCGTGCCGATTGCTCGACATACAAGAGGTCCTATCTGATACGGGTATCGGGCGAGAGCAGCACACCATCATCGGACAAGGTCAACTCGACGCCGTCTTAAGCGCAGACCCAACCCAGATGCGCGGTTTCATCGAAGAGGCGGCTGGCGTCGCGAAACACAGGCGCCGCAAAGACCGAGCCCTTCGAAAGATCGCATCGACGGAACAGAACCTGCTGCGACTGTCCGATCTTCTAGCGGAGATCCGGCGTATGTTGCGGCCTTTGCGCGAGCAGGCGGAGGTCGCGAAGCGTCATCTTGCGATGGCAGACGAACTCGATCGACTAAAGCTCATAGCCGCCACCCGCGAACTGAAAGGCGTGCGCGAACTGCTTGGGTCAGGTGAGGCTATCGACCTCGAAACCACCATGCACTCGAAAGAGACGGAACTGACGGCCATCGAGGAGCAGCTAGAAATCCTCGAGGATCGCCGGAGCGAGGTGTTTGCCCGGAGCGAAGCCGAGCGCGACGCCGCTTGGTCACTTACCCGCGACACCGAACGGCTGGTCGCGCTTGGCAGGCTTGCGACCGAGCGCCGTAGAACCTTGGAAGCCGAGATCGCCGTCACAACCGAGGATGCCGCCAACGCGCGAGTGTTCGAGGTTGAAAGACAGATCACCGAAGCCGAACATCTTCTCGCTCAGGCTATGAAGGCGCGCGATTCTCAACTATCGATCCTGCAAGAACGTAAGAACGCCGCGGGCATGGCGCTTGCGGGGCTGCGTTCGGTCGAAGTATCGCTGGCCGAGATCCGTTCCGATCACAAAGACGCGGCCGCACAGATAGGCGGGATAAGAGGCGATCTAGCGGCTCTTAGCGCGTCGCGTGACTCGGCACTTCGTGAGGTCGAAAGGCTGGCCCACGCAAGCGCCAACTTAGAATCCTCGTCGCAAGAGACACGCGCGCGTTTTGAACAAGAGATCGAAAGACTCGATGGGCTTGAAGCCGATGAATCTCCATTGTCCGAGCAGATGCAACAGGTGCAGGAGCGGATCCGTGACATAACATCGGCGATCGCAGAACAACAAGATGAACTATTGGAACTCGAACGCGAATCGGCCAGATGGCGGGCAAAGGCCGAGGTGCGATCTGCTTCATCTCCAGCCTCCGCCGCCCGAGTGATGGCTCTCGCTATCGATGGAGTGATCGGAACGCTCGGTGACCTGATCACAGTGCCTTCCGGTTTCGAAAGGGCCGTCGAGGCATTGGTCGGAAAACCCGAGTCGGTGATAGTCGTCGATGGACCCGAAGCCCTCAGGGACGTTATCTCTGCTGCCGGCGATCAAGCGGTGAGTGTCATCGTTGCAGGAGGATCGCGGCATTCACTCGCTGGGGTTACTGCATTCGTCGATGTTCTCGAAAGCTCACGGCCGGAAGCGGCCAGAGCGCTTTCGGACATCTACATCGTTGACGACATAAGCGAGGCTTCGCGTCTCGCCGCCCAACATCCTCAAGCCGTTTTCTTAACGCGCCATGGCGCAGTTGCGATCGGCCGGTTCGTTTCGCAGGGGCCGACCGATGTTGTTAAGAAGGCTAATGAAGTCGAAGACCTAGTGCGACAAGCCGCGGAGCGGTTGGAAGTCACCAAGCACGATCTGGCCGAGGCTCAAGGTGAGGCTAAAGCCTTATCGATCCGCCTGAACGAAACCGATGCGACGTTGGCCGCTGCGGCGGAACGCATCTCGGGGATCGAGCGCGAGGTGCATGCTCTCGACCGAGAACTTGGTGCGATACAGGGTTCGAAGTTGCAGGCCGAAGCGAACCTCTCCGCGATCGAGGACCGCGCGAGGCAAGTGAATCTGACGCTCCCTCAAGTGGAGAAACTCATCGAGTCCAAAGAGGCGTCGCTCTCGAAGGTGCAGGAAGAACAGGGACGCATGAAAGCTACCCTCGAGGTAACGGAGGCCGCCCGCGACGAAGCGCGTTTGGCCTGTGGGGTTGCGGAAGAGCGCGTTCGTTTACTGGTCGATCGCAAGAGTGAACTTACTCGGGCACTTGTCTCGGCCCGCGACTCGGCATCGAACCTTTCTGTTGTTCGTGACGGTTTGATCGCCAGGGGCGCGTTGGTTGAATCGATCGAATCGGACGCAGCGTCCTTCGAGGTTGCTGCGCTGAGGTGGGCGGGAGAGGCCGAAGAGCGGTATCGAGCCTCTCGTCAGACGCTGGTTGATATCGACAGGCAGATCGCTGAGGTTAGGACCGATCGGATCGCGATGTCGGGAGCCCTTTCCGATATGCGTCAGCGGGCCCGCGAGGAGGACCTCGGTAGGAGCGAGTTGCGTATCAGGTCGAGGATCATCGAAGAGAAGATGACCCAAGATTGGTCAGTCGAGCCCGACAGCATGGTTGAGCGGTATGGCCATCGATGGGAGATCGAAGATCCATCGACGCTCGAAGACCTGCTCGACAAGGTAGCGGCTATGGACGACGATGCGATCGCTAAGAGATCGGCGCGCTTAGAACGTGACCTTTCTGCATTGGGCAGGGTGAATCCGCTTGCGGCGCAGGAGTATGAGGAACTCACCCAAAGAGAGAGTTTCCTGGCGGCGCAGATCGCTGACGTGCGTGCTAGTCGGCGCGATCTATTCAAGGTCGTTTCGTCGGTGGAAGAAGAGATCGTCGAATCCTTTGGTCGGGCATTCGAGGACGTTTCGCGCGAGTACGAGCGCTTGTTCGCGATGCTGTTCCCTGGCGGTCAGGGTCGCCTCAGGTTGACCGACCCGACCGACCTTCTGATGACTGGCGTCGAGATAGAGGCCCGACCCGGCGGGAAGAATCTCAAACGGCTTTCCCTGCTATCGGGAGGAGAGCGTGCGCTCTCGGCACTTGCCGTTCTTTTCGCCATCTTCAAGGCCCGCCCTTCGCCGTTCTATGTTCTCGACGAGGTCGAAGCGGCACTCGACGATGTCAACTTGCACCGGTTCTTAGGACTCCTCGCAGGATTCAGGGATTCCTCGCAACTGTTGGTTGTTAGCCATCAGAAGCGAACCATGGAGGCGGCCGACATCTTGTATGGGGTTTCGATCAAACCAGACGGAGCTTCGAGAGTTATCTCTCAGCGCCTATCCGAAACAACTCCTTCCGTAACCGATATCCGGTCGCGGATCCAAACCGACTCTTAATACCGCAGTGACCAACATCCAAGTCATCATCTTGATCGCGGTCGTCCTGGTCGCTGCTTTGGTTATCGTCGGGTTCCTCGTCACGACAAGACGCCGCAAAGCCAAAGGATCGCAAGCGCCGATCGATGAGACGACAGCCGTCGTACCGGAGCCCACACCGGCCCGCGTTGATCCAAGGGATCAGGGCCTGAGCGCACCCGAACCACTCGCACCCACCACGTCGGAGCCCGAAGCGCAGCAGGTCACCCCGAGGCAACAACCACAACAGGTCGCCCCGCCAGAGCCGCAGCCACAGCAGGTCGTCCCGCCAGACGCGAAGAAGGACAAACGGCTGTCCCGGCTGGGCCAGGGTTTGCTCAAAACGCGAGGACTGATCGGCGACAAGGTGGCGATACTTTCCCGACACGACCGATTGAGCGAAGACGATTTCGATGAGGTCGAAGAAGTACTGATCCGCGCAGATCTTGGGGTGAAGGCTGCGACGATCGTCGTCGATCGTTTGCGCGACGGCAAGGTCAGGGGCGCCGACCTTGAGCAGAGCCTCAAGGACGCTTTGATAACCATCCTGAAGAAGGGCGAGGCGACCTTGTCGCTGGAAGGCCCGAAACCCCGTGTGCTCCTGATCACTGGGGTGAACGGAGTTGGGAAAACAACCTCTATCGCCAAGCTGGCTCATCTACTCAAGAACGAAGGACGTACTGTCGTACTCGCGGCCGCTGACACCTTCAGGGCTGCAGCGATCGATCAGTTGGGGACATGGGCTTCAAGGGTTGGCATCCACATGGTCAAGCACGAACCAGGGTCCGACCCAGGTGCTGTCGTATTCGATGCGATCCAACACGCTAAGGCCAAGAACATCGACGTAGTTATCGTCGATACGGCTGGACGGCTACATACCAAAACCAATCTCATGGAGGAACTGAAAAAGGTTTGGCGCATCGCGGATCGAGAGGCTGGCGGCGTCGCCGAGACCCTTTTGGTTATCGATGCGACCGTTGGTCAGAATGGGATATCGCAAGCGAGAGTCTTTGGGGACGCGGTGGATGTTACTGGCGTTATCCTGACCAAACTCGATGGAACGGCGCGTGGGGGCATCGTTGTTGCGATCCAAGAGGAACTTGGGATTCCAGTCAAAGCTATAGGGGTTGGTGAAACTCTCGAAGATCTCGAACCGTTCGAACCTCGCAGGTTTGCTGAGGCCCTCCTTGAGCCGGAGGCCTAGCTCTATCGATCGCGAGTGCCTCGCGCATCTTGTAAGGAGTCGAGCGAGGTTGTAGGACCTCCAGATGCAGTTGGGGATCTTCTTGGCACCACCACTTTGAACGTCGAACCCTGTGAGACCTCGCTTTCAACTGTGATCGTGCCGCCAAGGTCATCGAGGAGACGTTGCACCATGTAGAGGCCGAGCCCGAAGCCGCTGTGCTCGCGTCTGAGTGAGCCACCGACTTGGTGGAACCGTTCGAATATCCGCTCTAACTCGGCTGGAGGGATGCCCGAGCCCTTGTCGGCGACAACGATCTCTACTGTGCCTGTTTTGCCTTTGATGTCGATCTTGACGGGGGAATCGGCAGGTGAGAAACGAAGTGCATTGTCGATCAGATTTCCAATAAGCCGGCTCATGCGCTCGTAGTCGGTTATGACTTGGGCGTCTCCTTCGACGGATATGCGAGGGTCGGAATCGAACCGGTCGGCATGAACACGGCTGATGCAGCGCTTGAGGTCGACCGGCCCATGGTTCATGTCAATGACACCGCCTTCGAGCCTCGATATGTAAAGCAAGTCCTCGACGATCGAATAAAGACGATCCGATTGTCTTTCGATCACGGCGAAATATTCGTCTCTGTCCTTTTCTTTGAGGTCGATGTCTTTGCGTCTGAGTGTTTGGATGAATCCTCGGATAACGGTTAAGGGTGTGCGCAGTTCGTGGGAGGTGATGGCGATGAAGTCCGATTTCATCACGTCTAGTTCGGTCAGACGACCAACCGCCTCGGTTTCTTTGGCGAGGACTTTCGCATTCTCAATGATTACCGCGACCTGCACTGCCATGCGGTGCAATTTGGCGAGGTCGTCGTCGCCGAAACTACCCGGCTCGGTTGACTCGGCGTTCATCACTCCGATGATGTGGTCGCCGACCCTAAGGGGAACTGCCATCTCGGAGCGTGAGTCAGGCATGTGTAGCATGAGGTCGGGATGGTCTGCCAGGTCGCTGATCAAGATGGGTTTGCCAGAGGAAGCAACCGGTCCGCAGACACCTTCCGTCAGGGGAACTGAGATGCCCGACATCTGTTTGGGATAACCAAATCCTGCAACGAATGTAAGTACGCGCTCACTCGGCGAACCATCGATGATTCCGATGCAAAGTCGCTGGTAGCCCAGCGTTTCGGCGATCACCTGGACGAGCTTGTTCATCGCTTCGCTAAAGTCACCAGTCGAAACACCTGCAATCATCGCCCGTTGGATCGCATTGAGTTCACGGCGGGCCTCGGTTTCGCGCTGGGCCAGCTCTTGCATCACGTCTGCTCTGCGCTCAACCTCGCGGGTTTGCAACCGCAGGTTGCGCGCCATGATCCCGCCTACCACCCCGATGATCGCCATGATCCCGATCCGAAAGGTTGTGTCAGGGACGAAGTGGAACGGGTAAGCCCAAACCGACTGGCGCCAGATATCACGCAGCGTTTCCTCAACTGCCAACAATCCGAGACTCGAAAGCGAGCCAGGCAGTCCGTATCGGGTGGCGCCCTCGAGCGGAAGGATGTAAAGCATCACCCAGGCCGTTGAATTAACGTTGTTCGAAAACATCCAGCAATACGCGATGAGGAAAAGATGATCGACCAGAAACATCGTTAGCCCGAGGCTTCGGATCCCTTTGCCTTTGCCAGTTCTCAGCCATACGAATGCGGCCAGGTTTATCGCAAGCAAAGCGAAACCTAGGCCGTAGCCAAATGGACGGACGAACAAGGCTTCGCAAGATCCGCCACCGGGAAGCACAGGCTGGTCTGCGAGAGTCGACCCCGCGGGGCAGGGAAGCGATGTTCCCGAATAGATCTGGAACAGGGCAAAGGCCGCGCCGAACCAGCGAACGCGGATCAGCGCGCGCTCCAAGCGCACGCGGTTCGATAGCTCCAAAGACCCTGGAGCAGAAGCCGATACTTGGCCCAGTCCGCCTATCTCTTGGTTCCTCCCGTTCACTGTTCATCGGCTGCAGCTGCCCCATAAGTTAGGGCCAGGATGTGCCCAAATCGGGTTAGTCCGAGAGCCGATTGCGTCAGAACGAATCTACCCGCGGGTTGAGGCTTAAACTCGACGACTTATGTTCGACAACCTTGGCTCTCGGCTCGACGATGTGTTCCGCAAACTTCGAAACCGCGGCCGACTAACTGAAAAAGACGTAGACGTGGTCCTTCGCGAGATCCGACTCGCCTTGCTCGAGGCCGATGTTGCTCTTCCCGCCGCCAAAGCCTTTCTCGCGAGCGTTCGGGAGAAGGCCGTGGGAGACGAGGTTTTCAAGTCGCTTACGCCCGGACAGCACGTCGTTAAATTAGTTAACGAGGCCCTCGTCGAGATCCTGGGCGGGGCCAACAAACCTTTGGTCTTCGCCTCGAAGCCGCCGACCGTGATCCTGCTTGCCGGTCTCCAAGGTTCGGGCAAGACCACCATGGCCGCCAAACTCGGTTCTCATCTCAAGAAGAAGGGCCACCGGGTGATGCTGATCGCCGCCGACCTCGAGAGGCCAGCTGCGATCAAGCAACTGCAGATCCTGGGCGAGCAGACCGGGGTTGCTGTGTACGCAGACTTCGTTTCGAGCGATCCTGTATCAGTAGCCAGAACTGGGCTCGAGCGCGGGAAACGAGAATCTGATGTCGTGATCGTCGATACGGCGGGGCGGCTTCATATCGATGAAGAGATGATGAGCCAGGTGGCAAGTGTCCACGAGCAGGTTCAGCCCGACGAAGTCCTATTCGTGCTCGATGCGATGACCGGGCAAGATGCACTGATCTCCGCCAAAGTATTCTCCGAGACCTTGCCCCTCACCGGGATCATCCTTACCAAGCTCGACGGCGACGCCCGCGGGGGGGCGGCCCTGTCGGCGACGACTGTGACTGGCAAGCCCATCAAATTCGCGGGCATCGGGGAGAAACTCGAGGACCTCGAAGTTTTCCACCCCGACCGTATCGCCTCGCGCATCTTGGGCATGGGCGACGTCCTCACCTTGATCGAGAAGGCCGAAACCGCGATCACGCGAGAGGAGGCCGAGAAGCAAGCCAAGAAGGTCCTGGATGCCAAGTTCACCCTCGAGGATTTCTTGGACCAGATGCAGAGCGTTCGGAAGATGGGAGGCATCGCCGACCTGATGAAGATGATCCCCGGCATGGGCAAGCGTGGGCTCGGCGACATCGATGTGAACGAAGACGATCTGTCGCGCATCGAGGCGATCATCCGTTCCATGACTCCAACCGAGCGAAGAGACCCGCGGATGATCTCGGGTTCTCGAAGGGCACGGATCGCCAAGGGTTCGGGGACCCAGGTCCGTGAAGTGAATGACCTGCTCAAACAATTCGACGCCGCACGCAAGATGATGAAGCAGATTTCGAAGATGCGACCAGGCAAGCAGCTACGCGGGATGCAACTGCCGCCCGGGTTCGGGTAGCCGCTAGACGATGGTTACCGGGATCATCCCGGCGTCGCGCGTTGCTTTGGCTGGAGCCCCCGCGATCTCGCCGATGGTTCTGTACCTGATGGTATCGGGATCGATGCCCAGTGCCGACGAATCGCCCGGGTCGAGTTGTTCGATCAAGATCTTCGAAGCAAGTGTTTGTGACGCAGTCGATGTTTGTTCGATGCGTGCGCAGTCATTGACCTCGTCACCCAGCGCAGTGATCTCCAATCTTCCTCCCGTAACGAGTTGGCCCATATAAAGATTCGGTCCCCAATGCAGTCCGATCCGCATCGGGCAACCGACCGTTTGCCCTTCGATGATCGCGGCGTCGAGCGTGTGACCGGCGGTCGCAAGGTGCATGTCGCGCGCCGCCTTGATCGCTTCTCGCGCCGCCCCCGAGGGTGAACCACAATCCGAAACGAGGAAGAACGCAGTCACTCCATCGCCCGCATGTCTGCCGACGATCCCGCGGTGATCAACCACGATCTGGTCGATGCTCGTGGTGATGTCGCGGATGAGGTCGAAGTAGGCGGAGCTTGGGAGTCTTCGCGCGAGTTGAGTTGACGATTCGATGTCTGCGAACAAGATGGCCGCGGCTCTTCTGCCCGGCGAGACCAACCTTGCCATCCGCTCGAACATGCCTTGGTCGCCGCGCGCTACCAAAGCCACGAGTCTGGCGGGCAGAGCTTGGTCGTACACGACCGCGAAGCCGAAGTGACCATCGGGGCCGACGAGTTTGATGAAGATCTGGTTGATGGTCACCGGCGGCAGGTCACCTTGGATGAAATCCAACGTGTTCGCCCATAGCGCCGGAGGCTGCTCTGGCGCAACGTCGAACGTCATGGGCCCCTGCTCAACGCCGAAGTAACCAGAGAACCAGCGTTCAACCGATGAGCTTCCGCCGGGGGTGTCCCAGAGGAAGATCGGGATATTCGTGACCGCACCAACGGTCCGGCTCTCGGGCGTCACCCTGCTCGACCAAGTGTCGGTTACCCAACACTCGATGAGGTGCTTGCCGATGCCGAGCTTCGTTTCGTCGTGCTCGTTCAGCAGGACCTTTAGCTCCTCGGAGATCCATTGAACGCTCCATTGATGATCGCAAACGAAAGCGGCGAGGCCGGTTGCTTCGAGCGCGTCCGCGGTCTGGGCCAATAAGGCATTCATGGTGTAGGACTCTAATCGCAAGTCATTTGGCGAGTCACTTCACCGACAGGTGGTCGCTCGGATGCTAAACTGCCCGCTTCATGGTCAAGATACGTCTTCGCCGCATAGGCAAGAAGAAGCAGCCAACATACAGGGTCGTCGTAACCGACTCGCGCTCGCCGCGCGACGGCAGGTTCATCGAAGCTATCGGAAGGTACAGCCCCCGCAGCGAACCCTCGGAGGTCATCATCGACACCGACAAGGCAAGGCACTGGCTCGATGAGGGCGCCCAACCTTCGGATGCAGTTGCGAAACTGTTGCAGATCGCCGGGGTCGAGTACACACCGAAGCCTGCCAAAGTGCGCAGCCCAAAGGCGAAGCAGACCTCAGCCGCCAAGGCTTGATGCGTCAGCTATGAGCTCAAGAGAAACCCTCGAGTTCATCGTGTCGTATCTCGTCGATAATCCCGACGACGTACGCGTTGAAGAAGAAGAACAGGGCCGAACGATCATCTACGACCTGTTCGTGCATCCAGACGACATCGGCAAAGTTATCGGCCGTTCGGGCAGGACCGCGAGAGCGATAAGAACGGTCGTCAAGGCCGCGGCCATGCGGGAGGATCGCAACGCCATCGTCGAGATCGTCGACTGACCAACCTATACCGATACTCGTCGGTAAGGTCCAAAAGGCTCATGGGCTAAAGGGTCAGGTTTCGGTCGAGATAACGTCGGACGACCCATCTCGCTTCAAGCAGGGTTCGAGCTTCATAGCCGGGTCCGGATCCGAGGCGACTCAACTGTCCATCACCGAGGTGTCGATGCATCAAGGGCGCGCGCTTGTGAAGTTCGAAGGCATCGACTCTCGTGAACAAGCCGATGCGATACGAGGGACACTGCTGTTCGTGACTTCCGATGAACTGCGTGACCAACGCGATGGCGAGTTCTGGGAACATGAATTGGTTGGTATGCGAGTGTTAACGCGCGATGGCGTGGACATCGGAGTGATGACCGAAGTTCTTTCACGCACCGAGCAGGACTTGTGGAAGGTCACCGCGAACGGGAAAGAGATCCTGCTTCCGGCTTCAAGGGCCATCATCGTCGAGGTCGATAGGGGATCAAGGCGCATAATTGTCGAGCTTCCTCATGGTCTGGATCGAACATGAGGTTCGACATCATCTCGATCTTTCCAGATGCCTTCGACTCGATACTGGGGGCCGGGTTGGTGGGGCGCTCGATCGACGAGGGCCGTTTCGAAGTAGCGATCCACGATCTCAGACGGTGGGCACCACCGCCCCACCACAAGGTCGATGACACGCCGTTCGGCGGAGGACCGGGCATGGTCATGACCCCGGAGCCGATCGTGACGGCAGTGGAAGCCATAAGGCACGGGGACAGTCCCGTATACCTGCTTGCCGCTGCAGGCACGCAGTTCGACCAACCCCTCGCGCAAGCGATGTCGCTACTTGAACAGGTCGTGATCGTGTGCGGCAGGTACGAGGGGATAGACGAGCGCGTCCGCACGCTCTTGGGGGCCGAGGAGCTGTCGGTAGGTCCTTATGTGCTCTCCGGCGGCGAGCCTGCCGCGGCGGTGATCATCGACGCGGTCGGGCGGTTGCTCTCGGGGGTGCTTGGCAATCCGAGCTCGCTGGCTGAAGAGTCATTCAACGATGGCATGTTGGAATATCCGCAATTCACCAAACCCCAGACATTCAGGAACATCTCGGTCCCCGAGGTCCTGCTCAGCGGCCATCACGAGCGCATCGCGGCGTGGCGCCGTGAACAAGCCTTGCTCAAGACCTTGCGTGTGAGGCCTGAGTTGCTCGAATCGGCCAACGTTTCGGATGAAGAGAGGGTGAAGATATCCAACTGGCGGCGACAGCCCGACTAGCGTCGGCTATCATCTTCACCGACCAACCCGCGCCGAAACGTGGGTCCGAACGCGGCCCGATGGCTGGCGGGGACCGTATCGGAGTGGGTCGGATCATCCAGACCGAGGAGGCATCATGAGCAAAGCTGACGTGTTGTTGCGACCTGCTTTGCGCGAGGACCTCCCTGACTTCCGGCCCGGCGATACCGTCAAGGTTCATGTTCGAGTTGTTGAAGGCACCAGGGAGCGCGTGCAGGTATTCCAGGGGATAGTCATCCGCAGGCAGGGCTCTGGTGTGCGCGAGACATTCACAGTCAGGAAGGTTTCGTTCAGCGTTGGGGTTGAACGAACGTTTCCGGTCCATTCTCCGATACTCGCCAAGATCGAACTACTTACTAAGGGGGATGTTCGCAGAGCCAAGCTCTATTACTTGCGCGACCGTGTGGGTCGCGCCGCAAAGGTGAAAGAGAAGAGGGACTAGCAGGTGGTAACCGAAGCTCCGCCGAGTGAGTCCATCCTGCCCTCTGATGGTGAAGAGCCCGATGAGCCGAAGAAAGAAGACAGTTTCGTCGACTTCCTGAAGGAGCTCCCGGTCCTGATCGTCGTCGCATTCGGGATCGCGCTTTTGATCAAAACATTCTTGCTGCAGGCATTCTTCATCCCATCGGGTTCGATGGAGAACACTCTTTTGATCGGCGATCGAGTTCTGGTTTCGAAGTTCCTTTATAAGTTCACAAAGCCCAAGTACGGCGACGTGATCGTGTTCGTATCACCCTTACAGAGCCAAACTCCCAAAGTCGATCACGGACCCATCGGCAACCTTTTCAGTGGGCTGTCTGAAGGACTTGGGCTCAAATCATCCGAACGCGACTTCATCAAACGGGTGATCGCCACCGAAGGACAGACCATCCAGATAAAGAATGGGTTGGTGATGGTGGACAACAAACCACTGACCGAGCCTTACCGCTTCGATCAATCGAAGTTGCCCGATTACGGCCCACTGACCGTTCCCAAGGACAAGATCTTCATGATGGGTGACAACCGGAACAATTCTCAAGACTCACGTGTGTTCGGCCCCATCCCGAAATCTTCTGTGGTCGGCAGGGCTTTCGTTCTGATATGGCCGCCTGGTCGGTTCACGTTCATGAGTCGTCCGCACCAGCCCGCTTCTGCGACCTCGAATCCGAAGGCTCTGTCGCCACCCATCGCCGCCCGCATCTACTGAACCTCGCGAATAAGCCGAACCAAGTAGCAGCCGCGCTATTGTGAAGGGCGTGGCATACAAGGCGACGTATCGGACTCGTACCTACGGTTCGAAGGGTGGAAGGACCAAGCGAACCAAGCCGGTCCCAGGGCTCAACCACGAACTCGGCCTATTGAGTGAGGGCGCAGAGGTTATCGGTGGGATCGACGAGGTTGGGGTCGGGGCTTGGGCCGGGCCGGTCGCCGTTTCCTGCGTAGTACTCGATCCCGCCAGGCGCATCTATAAGTTGCGCGATTCCAAACTTCTGGATCCGCCGCGCCGGGAATGGCTGGCTGAGCGGGTCCGGTCGAGATGCATCAGCTGGTCGGTTGGACTTTCTTGGCCGGATGAGATCGATGACGTTGGTCTTTCCGAGGCCATGCGCCGGGCGGGGGCCAGGGCCATCGAGGGCCTTGCGGTCACGCCCGATGCCTTCCTACTCGATGGCAGATGGAACTTCATCGGAGGCGCCGCCCGTACGGTGGTGAGAGGAGACTGCGAGTCGGTGTCTATTGCGGCAGCCTCGGTTGTGGCGAAGGTGGCCAGGGATGCGCTGATGTGCGAGCTTTCGCAGCTTTACCCTGAGTACCTGTTCGGGTCCAACAAGGGCTACCCATCGCCCAGGCACAAATGGGCCCTGGCGGCGTTCGGGCCTTCGCCTATACATCGGCGTCTTTACGCACCTATCCAACGTTTGGTGGACGAGGGGGCCCCCGGCCGGCTCTTGACTACCGGGTCGGTTTGATCTCGGGGGGTTTCGCAGCTTCTGGCGTATGAGGGTCGTGACCGGACGGTAGCTGCTACACCCCCGAACCCCCGGTTTGATCTCGGGGGTTTCGCAGCTTCTGGCGGGCGATGGGGCAAACCCGGACGGTGGCTGCTACACCCCCGAACCCCCGGATTGATCTCGGGGGCTTCGCAGCTTCTGGCGGGCGATGGGGCAAACCCGGACGGTGGCTGCTACACCCCCGAACCCCCGGATTGATCTCGGGGGTTTCGCAGCTTCTGGCGCTCGATGGGCTTAGCCGGGACGATAGCTGCGCCCCCGGCAAGATTAATCTGGGCAAGCAGTAGGCTGGAAGAGTCATGGGTGAGGATGACCTAGAGAAATTCGAAGCCGAGTTGGAGTTGGGACTCTATCGAGAGTTCCGCGACGTCTTGCCGATGTTTCGCTTCGTTGTCGAGACCGAGCGACGTACGTACCTATGTAATTCATGCGAGGTAAAGAAGAGCGAATCGGATCAAGGTATCTGGTTCGACCTCACACTCAAAGACGCCTGGGTTTGGGATTTCTATCGTCCGTCGCGGTTCGCCAATGAGGTGCGCGTGGTTTCGTTCACAGACTTCAACATCGAAGAGGTCGTCGTGGAAGGCGACCGGCTCCCCATGGACGATTTGGCCTGACCGACCTGTCGGCACGTCACCGCATCACAGCATCAACTAAACTGCCCTGGAGCGCGCCAAGATAGTGAAGAACTGCGAGCGGCCATTGCTGCGGATCGCGCGGGTCGGCGTCGCGTTCCATCATCTCGTCGGTAACTCCGATGCGGACCCCGATCGCCAGGCGAAGGTCGGCGAGTAGACAAAGCCAAGCATCCCGCTCGTCTTCGGATACCCAACCCTGCCATTCACCTTGGGGGCCGAGGCTGCCGATGGCGATCTTTATCGTTTCGCGTTTGTGTTCGTCGAGTGAGTCGCGCGTTAGTTCGATGAACTTCTCGTTGGCTTCATGATCGTCGAGACTGGCGTCGGGAAACAGCCTTCGACGAACCGGGTCGTTAGCGTCGTGGTCGGCGTCGAGCAGTTGTTCATAATCGGCGATGAGGTTGCGAAGCAGGTCGGTCTCTTCGGCGTTCAGATCGACGCTAACCTCGCCTCTTCTACTCTTGAACATCACGCATCCTTGGTCATGGTTGCCCACAGGCCGTGGGCGTGCAGGCGATAGACGTCGTTCTCGGCTTTTTCGAGTGGGCCCGATGAAACGACCGCCCGTCCCTTGGTGTGAACGTCCATCATCAGCTTGTTCGCCTTATCGTTGCTGTACCCGAAGAGTTTCTGAAAGACCCAAACCACGTAATTCATCAGGTTGATGGGATCGTTCCAAACGATCACAACCCACGGCACGTCGGGGGCCGTGTGCTCCGATATATCTGGTCGATCGATCTCGACCGGCGCGGTTTCTGTCACACCCCAAGGTTATCTTGCATGTATGACAAACCAGGAATTAAAGAACGAAAGTGAGCAGCAGGCCGCCGACCTTCTTGAGCGCCTCGGTATGCGAATCCTCGCCCGCAACTATCGCTTGCGTTTCGGTGAGATAGACCTGGTGGCGATAGATGGCGACACGCTCACCTTCGTTGAGGTAAAGGCACGAACCAATAACGGGATGATCGATCCGTTCGAAGCGGTCGACCATGCCAAGCAGAAGAAGCTGCGGCGGCTGGCAGCGGCTTTCATAGCACTCGAGCGGCCCCACTTCGTTGACTGCCGGTTCGATGTCGTGTCCGTATTGAAGACCGACCCCCCACAACCGCCCCAGCACCTGATCGATGCCTTCTGACATAGCATCTGCATCCTAACCAGCACCCACATAGATAAGGGGAGGGTCATGTCATACGAGACCTTGATCGTTGATGTTGCCGATTCGGTAGCAACAGTGACGATGAACCGTCCAAGCAAACGCAACGCTGTCAACCGGGCGATGTTCGAAGAACTGAAGCAGGCGTTCGAATGGATAGCCAAAACGAAAGATGTTCGCGCCTACGTCCTTACGGGAGCCGGTGACCATTTCTGCTCTGGTGCCGACCTTTCGACCTTGGACGAGGCCCCCAAAACGCCCTCTGAGATGCTCGCGCGTATGGGCGAGATCCACGAAGTCATGAGAACGATCATGTACTGCCCGACGCCAGGGATCGCCGCGGTTCGCGGCTATGCGGCCGGGGGCGGTGCCAACCTCGCGCTGGCCTGCGATCTTGTGGTCATGACTAGCGATGCGAAATTCGCGGAACTATTCGTCAAAAGAGGCCTTGTTGTGGACATGAGCGGCACGTTCTCTCTGCCGCGTACGGTCGGACTGCATCGTGCCAAAGAATTGGCGCTGCTTGGCGACACCATCGATGCACAGCGCGCTTACGAGATCGGGATCGCCAACCGCGTTGTAGCGCCCGAGGAACTTGAAACCACCGTCAAAGACCTTGCCTCTCGGCTCGCTTCGGGCCCGCCAATCACCTTGGCCCTCATGAAGAAGGCTTTGAACGATTCATTCGCTCAGACCTTCGATGAAGTGGTTAACCAAGAGTCGTACAATCAGTCGATCTTGTTCTCGACCGCGGACCTGCAAGAGGCCATCCGCGCATTCTTCGAGAAGAGACAACCGAACTTCACAGGAGATTGAAAAAACCCCGACGTAAGTGGCCCCTCGTGTTCGCGGGGGTCATGGCCATAGTGTTCGTCGTGGGTTTTGCGATCGCACTGATCTCTTCACGAACCCTGGCTGGCACCGTGCCGGGCAAGGACCCGATCCTTTCGCTCGGGGTGACCGAGAACGGCTATCTCGCCGGCACCAGTAGAGGGGCCTTCGTCAGCAAAGACGGCACGACCTGGAAACGATCCAAGGAATTCAAACGGGTGCGAACCCTGGCAGCGTCCGTAAGCGGAACGGTTTTCACCTCGTCCGAAGGTGTGACAGAAGCGACTAACAACCTCGAAGACTTCGCACCCGCGGTCGGCGCCGTACTGTCCTCGGTCGCGATATCCACAGATCGGCTCGGCAATCTCTACCTGGCGGGTGATGATCACACGATCGCCCTGGCAACCGTTGACCGTGGACTTCAAACGGTCGAAGTGCCAGATCCTCCTGATGGTCCTGACCGGATCATCGCTTTGGCTGCGGTCCCGGGGGCCAAGGTCACCCTATTCGCGGGCGGCATCTCAACGGGGATGTGGAGGTCCACCGACGGCGGGGTCCGGTGGCGGCAGATCTTGAAGACTCCCACGCGTGCGTTGATGGTTGACCCCAAGGACCCGCGGATCGTCTACCTGGGCACCGCGGGCGGCTTGCTCATCTCGCACAACAGGGGTTTGAGGTGGGAATTCACAGAACTCAGGTTGAAGGTGGAGGCGATCTCTTCCTTCGGCCAAGACAGGTTCGCGATCACTGAAGACCGGCTCATATACAGATCCCATGATGGCGTAACCGATTGGAGACTTGTCTCGCGAGGTTGATCTCGGGGGTTTCGCAGCTTCTAGCGCACGAGGCAATAACCGAACGGTGGCTGCTACACCCCCGAAGTTTTGATTATCTCGGGGGTTTCGCAGCTTCTAGCGCACGAGGCAATAACCGAACGGTGGCTGCTACACCCCCGAACCCCCGGTCTTGTCACACCCCCCTCGTATCTTTACAGCATGCTCGCAAGTGTCTCTTCTGTCGCAGTGGTCGGAATGGAAGCCAAGCCGGTCGAAGTCCAGGTCGGCCTGGCAACCGGCCTGCCCGAATTCAATATCGTCGGCTTAGCATCCACGGCGATCCGTGAAGCGCGCCAGCGGGTGCGATCGGCGATCACCAATTCGGATATCGAGTGGCCGAAGAAGCGCATAACCGCCAACCTGGCGCCGAGCGACTTGCGTAAAGACGGCTCGCTGCTCGATCTCCCCTTAGCCATCGCTGTGCTAGCCGCCGATGGCAAGATCGATGCCAAGAGCGCTAAGCGGTTCTTGTTCGTGGGAGAACTCGCGCTCGACGGTCGTATCCGGCCGGTTCGTGGCGTGTTGGCAGCCGCCGTGGCTGCGCGCGACAAGGGCTACGGTGTTGTCGTCCCACGGCTCAATGCCGCCGAAGCTGCTCTTGTACCCGGGGTCGACGTTATCGGTCTCGACCATCTGCTTGAAGCCATGATGTTTCTGAGGGGTGAGTACCGTCCTCAATCGGTCGTTTCGACGGTGTCTTTGGAGTCTCTGATCCGAAAACGAGCGGCTTCGGTTCCCGATCTCGCCGATGTAAGGGGTCAGTCGATGGCGCGGCGCGCCCTCGAGATCGCCGCGGCGGGGGGCCACAACCTCTTGCTGGTTGGTCCACCCGGATGCGGCAAGACCATGCTCGCGAAGCGATTGCCGGGGATCTTGCCTTCGCTGACCCCGCAGGAGTGTCTCGAGGTGACTCATGTTTGGTCGGTGGCCGGATTACTCGATCCGAGCGAACCAGTCATCGCTTCGCGCCCGTTCCGGTCGCCGCACCACCTGGCTTCTTCGGCGGCGATCATCGGGGGCGGTAGTCCTTTGCCCCGCCCAGGTGAGGTTTCACTCGCAAATCACGGAGTTTTGTTCATGGATGAGTTTCCGCTGTTCTCCAGGGCCATTCTCGAGGGACTGCGTCAACCTCTCGAAGACGGGTATGTCACGATCGCCAGGATGGGGTCCACGGTGCGCTATCCCGCGAACGTGAGTCTGATATGTGCGGCGAACCCATGTATGTGCGCAACATCTACTTCTAGCCAAGGATGCACCTGCTCACCAACTCGTCTCGAAGCTTACCGGTCGCGTCTATCGGGTCCACTGCTCGATCGCATCGACATGTACGTCGATGTTGGACTCTTGACACAACAGGAATTGCTGCAGCTCGAGCCGTCGGAGCCATCGCGGGATGTAGCGCAACGCGTTGAAGAGGCAAGGTCGTTCGCTGGTTTGCGCCCGCAAGCCGATGACGATCCTTTGTCATGTGTGAACGGCGCAGCACGACTGATCTTCAGTGGAAGCGTTGCGGAGCCGCCGTCGGCGAGATCGATCGGGCGAACCTTGCGTGTCGCGCGGACCATCGCCGACCTTGCCGCGTCCCCGACGATACGCGAGGAACATGTAGCCGAAGCGCTGGGTTTTCGAAAGATCGTCTGGTGATGGCCTTCGACGATGCGGAGCACACTGCCTTGCGGTCTATCGGCCGGATCGATCAGGAATATCCGCCACTTTTGCTGCAAGCGCCCGACGCTCCCAAGCTTCTGTATTTGAAAGGCTGCCGGCTAGAGCATGGTCCGTGCATCGCGGTCGTCGGCACGCGCCGCCCGACTCGCTATGGCACCGATGCGGCTACCAGGATCTCGCGCGATCTTGGTTCGATGGGCGTGACGATCGTGAGCGGCATGGCAAACGGGATCGACGCCGCCGCGCACGAGGGTGCATTGAGTGCGAGCGCTAAGACCATCGCGGTACTCGGATGCGGTCCTGACATCTGTTATCCGAAACGAAATCGTGCCCTATTCGAAAGATTGACGAGCAGTGGCACGGTTGTGTCTGAATATCCGCCCGGCACCTTGCCAAAGCAGTACCACTTCCCACAGCGCAATCGAATCATCGCGGCTATCTCGTCGGCAGTTATCGTCATCGAAGGTGCCATGAATGGCGGCGCCATGATCACTGCTCGTTTGGCTGCTGAATATGGGCGCGAAGTCTTCTGCCTGCCAGGGTCGGTCTCATCGCCTGGATCATCGGGTCCGCACGGTTTGATAAGAGATGGGGCGCGCCTCGTCACCTGCGCAGACGACGTGATCGATGATCTCTCATGGTCGGTCAAACCATCGATGACCGATGGCCAGATGTCACTTGCGCCGGGTGCTGGGCCAGGGCCGATCCTCAGCCTGGATGAGGAGCGTGTGTTCAAGGTGCTCGATCACGAACCCGCCTTGATCGACCGCATAGCGAAAGACGCGGGCCTACCTGTCGCCTCGTCGGTCTCGGTTCTTTGCATGCTGGAGATGAAAGGGATAGCTGTCAGGTACCCGGGAGGGCGATTCTGTTTGGCTGGTTGATAGGCGTCTGCCCGATGAACGCTCTGAGCGAGTAGCCCTGAGCGCTCTGGCCGGACTAGCGCGAAAGGGCTATTTCGGAGTCATTTTGCCGCTTGCTTCTTCCGCAAGGAACTCGGACGCACCGCCCTATTCGGACCAATCGGGCGGATTGCTACCTGTAACATGAGCCACTTCCAGCAACTTGCGTGATCAGATATTGACATATCCACCGCGAGTTCCCATACTCACGTTCCTTTCTCATAAGGGGAGCCATGAGAGATCTACCGTTAGGCACGGGCTTATACTCTTATTTCGTAATCCCAACTAAGGGCCGTGCATGAGCAAATTGACCTCTGAGCGTAGCCGACGGCCTGGTCCGGGCGGTCGTGCCACCGTGCGCCTTGAAGAACCTACGGATGAACAGACGGCGCTCGCCCGGTTGTGGCGGGAATTCAAAGATACGCAGTCGAGCGAGTCGCGCGACCAATTGATCGTTCATTACTCGCCCTTGGTCAAGTACGTGGCTGGCCGGGTCTCGACGGGCCTGCCCGCCAACATCGAACAGGCCGATCTGGTTTCTTACGGCATCTTCGGGTTGATGGATGCCATCCATAAGTTCGAGTTGGACCGCGGGATCAAGTTCGAAACCTACGCGATCAACCGCATCAAGGGAGCCATCATCGACGAGCTGCGTGCGATCGATTGGGTGCCAAGGTCAGTGCGCTTCAAGGCCCGTGAGGTGGAAAAGACGCTGTCGAAGCTCGAAAGTGAACTGCGCAGGACCCCAACCGATAACGAAGTTGCTGCCGCGATGGACCTCAGCGTTGGCGAACTGCGGGCGATCTATACGCAGCTATCGTTCGTGTCTCTCGTTGCGCTCGATGAGCTCATGACGGTGGGGGGCGAGAAAGGCGACAAGCTCTCCCTGATAGACACCCTCGAAGACACAAGTGTCGAACTTCCCGAGGCCGCTTTCGAGACAGAAGAGATGAAGTCGATCCTGGCCGGTGCCATCAACAAACTTTCGGAGCGAGAAAAGCTAGTGGTGACCCTGTACTACTACGAGAACCTCACCCTCGCAGAGATAGGCCAGGTGCTGGGAGTCACCGAATCGCGTGTGTGCCAGATGCACACCAAAGCGGTTCTTCAGCTGCGGTCTAGGCTCAACGAAGCGAAAGACGACTAAAACCCTTAGAATCTGCTGACCATCCGGCCACCCGGCCGGGTCGATCGAAATCACTGAAGTCCACCGATCACGGTGCCTTGCGGCCTAAAACCGCTTGGTAGGTGGGCTGGGGGAACTCGATATCGAGTTCTGTAACCGAGAAAGGGGGCGGCATGGCCGTCGTAACGTTGAGAGACCTGCTAGAGGCAGGCGTCCACTTCGGACATCAGACCCGTAGGTGGAACCCGAAGATGAAGCGTTTCATCTTCACGGAAAGAAACGGCATCTACATCATCGATCTTCTCAAGACGATGAACGGTATCGAAGCTGCTTATAAGTACTGCCGGGACCTCGCTTCCCGCGGCGGTGTCGTGTTGTTCGTGGGCACGAAGAAGCAGATCGCCGATGCTGTTGCCGATGAAGCCAAGCGTGTTGGGATGCCCTACGTCAATTACCGATGGCTGGGTGGGATGCTGACGAACTTCCAGACCATGCACAGGCGCATCATGCGCATGCGCGAACTGGAGCAGCAGGAAGCGCAAGGCATCTTCGATGAGATACCGAAGAAAGAAGCTCTTCGCCTGAAGAACGAACTCGAGAAGTTGCAGAAGAACCTCGACGGCATCCGCGACCTCAACCGTAGACCCGACGCGGTGTTCATCGTCGATACCCGCAAAGAAGACATCTGCGTTCGCGAAGCGCGCAAACTAGGGATGCCGGTTATCGCCATCGTCGATACCAACTGCGATCCCGACGAAGTCGACTACATAATTCCTGGCAACGACGACGCGATCCGTTCGGGAGCGTTGCTCACCCGAGTGATGGCAGACGCTATCGCCGATGGGATGAACCAGCGCCCGCCTGAGGTTGTTGCGGCTGCGGAAGCAGCGGCCGCTTCAGGGATCACATTGACCGCAGGCGGAGAGGAGCCCCCTGCGGAGTGGGAGATCATGCTGGCTCAACAAGAGACCGAAACGATGAAGCGCTCGAAGGACGAGATGGTGCCTGAAGCCGGACCAGCCGCCGAAGCCGAGGAATCGCCCGACCGCTTCGGACACCTGATCGACAATGAGCCGCTGCCGGGCGAGGACATCGAAGAAGAGCTGAAAGCTAAGTACAAAGATGATGAGGAAGGAAAGCGCAGATGACCTATCAGCCCGATGCCAAAGATGTGATGCGTCTTCGTCAAGAGACGGGGGCCGGGATGATGGACTGCAAACGGGCCCTCGCTGAAACCAGCGGTGATTTCGAAGAGGCTAGAGATCTCCTGCGGAAGCAGGGTCTCGCCGAAGTTGCCAAGCGCTCAGGACGTAACGCGACCGAAGGCGGTGTATTCGCGTATATCCATCAACTCGACCCCGACCTTCCGGCCAAGATCGGTGTGCTGATCGAGCTCGATTGCGAAACCGACTTCGTTGCGAAAACGCCGGAGTTCAAGCAACTCGCTCGCGACCTCGCCATGCACATCGCTGCGATGGAGCCGAGGTGGATCTCGAAGACCGATATCCCCGACGACTTCCTCGACCGAGAGCGCAAGATCCTCATGGAGTCTGATCGCGTGAAAGGCAAGAAGCCCGAGATCGTAGAAAAGATACTCGAGGGCAGCATCGCTTCGATCCTTTCCGACAAAGGCGGAGCACTGCTTGAGCAGGCCCACATCAAGGACGAAAGTGGCAAGAAGAAAGTGGCAGAACTGGTGAGCGAATACGCTGCCCAGGTGAAAGAGAACATAATCGTGCGAAGATTCGCACGATTCAAAGTGGGCGAAGAGGAATAGACGTGGAGCGGCCCGCTTATAAACGGGTTCTTCTAAAGCTCTCCGGAGAGGCTTTCGCCGACCCTGCCATGGGTTTTGGCATCGACGCCAACACGGTGCATTCTCTCGCTCGGCAACTCGCCGATCTGCAGGGGAACGGCACCGAGATCGCGGTGGTTGTGGGCGGGGGAAACATCTTTCGCGGGGCGCAGGCAGCCGCCATGGGGATGGAACGAGCGCGGGCCGATTACATGGGGATGCTCGCCACGGTCATAAACGCACTTGCGCTTCAGGACGCGCTGGGGCAGGTGGGTTCGGAATGCCGAGTTCTGTCTGCGATCTGGATGCAGGAAGTAGCTGAACCATTCATACGCGGCAGGGCATTGCGCCATCTAGAGCGCGGCATGATCGTCATCTTCGCAGGGGGCACCGGGAACCCTTATTTCTCAACCGACACGGCAGCGTCGGTGAGGGCGCTCGAGATCGGGGCAGAGGCTCTGCTGAAGGGGACCAAGGTAGATGGCGTCTACGACAAAGATCCAGTCAAAAGTACAGATGCCGTGAGATTCGATTCACTCAACTACATCGAAGTGCTGAACAAGGGTTTGAAGGTCATGGATGCAACCGCGATCTCTTTATGTATGGACAACAAGTTGCCGATCGTTGTTTTCGACCTCACCGCGGAAGGCAACATTTCTCGGGTAGTCTCAGGCGAGAAGGTGGGAACTATCGTCTCCTAACGGAGGAACTTATCTGACATGTCACTCGAAGATCAGCTTAAGCAGGCCGAAGACAAGATGAAGAAGGCCGTGGCGAACGCGAAGCAAGATTTCTCGATCGTTAGAACAGGCCGGGCTTCACCGACGCTTCTCGATCGGATCGAAGTCGATTATTACGGCACCATGACTCCACTCAGTCAGATCGCTGGAATCTCGGTCCCCGAAGCCAAATTGATGGTGATCTCGCCTTACGACAAGAGCGCTTTATCGGCGATCGAAAAGGCGATCATGGCTTCGGACCTGGGCATCAACCCGTCCAACGATGGAAGTGTCATAAGGCTTGCGATCCCGCCTCTCACCGAAGATCGGCGCAAGGATCTCATAAAACACGTCAAGGAATTGTCCGAAGAGGGCAAGGTTGCGGTCCGCAATGTCCGCCGCCATGCCAAGGACGAGATGGAACGCCTGGAGAAAGAGCATGAGGTCTCCAAGGACGATCTGTCACGCACTGAAAAAGAGCTGCAGAGATTGACCGACCACCACATCTCCGAGATCGACGCGCTGGTTTCTCATAAAGAGAAGGAACTTCTCGAGATCTAAGCTGGGGGTCTATTGCAGGGCGAAAGCGATCATCCACATGAACCGGGTGAGATATCCGGCGAGGCGGCTTCATTGAGCGACGCGGTGCCCGACCCTGCCGACGGAGCCGAAAGCGTGGAACGACCGGACCATCGAGCCGAAGGCGGCCCCGCGCCCGACCCTGCCGAGGGAGCCGAAAGCGGCCCCGCGACGCGAGACGTTGGAGCCGAAGGCGACGAACGACCGAACCATCGAGCCGGGGGCGGCGCGGCACGTGAATCCGATGAAGTGACTCAGCGGTTGAGCGGGCCCCCAACCTTGTCGCAGCCATCTGCCTTGAAGGCTGCGCTCGGCCCCGGTCGTGATCTTCGAAGGGCCATCGTCACTGGCGTCACACTGGCTGGCCTTGTGATCGGGCTACTTTTCCTTGGTGCCAAACCTTTCTTCGGACTTGCATTCGTCGTCATCTTGATCGCCCAATTCGAGTTCTACCGCGCCACTCGCGCAGCAGGGCACGACCCGGCGATCGCTCTCGGCATGGTCGCCGGGGCGACCATGCTACTGGGGGTTTTCACCAGGGGCGAAGCGGCTGCGGGGCTGGTCATCTTCCTAACCATCGTTTTCACCATCGTTTGGTACTTAGCGCACGATCGACACGAAGACTTCGTAACCGACATAGCTATCACCCTGCTTGGCGTTGTCTACATACCACTGCTCGGTTCTTTCGCGGGTCTACTGGCAACTCGTCAAGATGGACGCGGAGTGGTGATCGCGATGATAGGAGCAGCCGTCGTGTACGACATCTTCGCTTATGCAGGTGGTTCCAGACTCGGCAAAACACCGATCGCGCCAACGATCTCACCTAATAAGACGCGCGAAGGGGCAGCCATCGCAACGATTGGCACATTGCTGGTCGTTTCATTGGTCGCTCCACTTCTTGGCCCGTGGCATTTCGCTCAGGCTCTGTTGTTCGCGCTGATGGTGTGCATCGTGGCGCCGCTCGGGGACCTGCTCGAATCGATGATCAAACGCAGCCTAGATATCAAAGACATGGGGGCCATATTTCCCGGCCACGGTGGAGCGTTCGATCGCATCGATGCGATCTTGTTCGTCGCACCCGTTGCTTATCTGTCTCTCAAAGTTTTCGGTCTGTAACGTGGGCGACATCTTCGATGACTTCGAACGCGTAACGGTCGCGATCTTAGGTTCGACGGGATCGATAGGGACTCAGGCCCTCGATGTGGTTCGCGCTTACCCCGACAGGTTCGAAGTCGTTGCTTTGGCTGCCGGTTCAGACGCGACGACACTCGGGGCACAAGCCGAGGAATTCGGTGTTGGATTGGTGGGATTGAGTGAAGGAACGATGGCGGCCCCCGATGGCGTCGCTGTCATCACAGGGAATGACTCCGCCGAGAAGGTTGCCACCGAGACGAGCGCGCAAGTCGTTTTGAATGCGGTCGTCGGCGCCGCCGGCCTTCATGCAACGATGGCGACATTGCTCGGTGGTAAAACCCTCGCACTCGCCAACAAAGAGAGTCTCGTGGCAGCGGGTGAAGCGGTGATGGCGAAGGCTGGTCCCCAGCAGATCCGACCCGTGGACAGCGAGCATTCCGCCTTGTGGCAGTTGCTAGAAGGTCTTCCCGGAGACCAGGCGCGTCGGATCGTGGTGACCGGAAGCGGGGGGCCGTTCAGAGGGATGTCGCGCGATGAGTTGCGCAAGGTGACCATAGATGGAGCATTGGCACACCCAGTTTGGAACATGGGGCCGAAGATCTCCATCGATTCCGCCACCCTGATGAACAAAGGACTGGAAGTGATCGAGGCTCATTTCCTATTCGGTTTCACCTACGATGAGATCGATGTTGTGATCCATCCGCAAAGCGTCATCCACGCGATGGTGGAGACCTACGACGGTGCTTTCTACTCGCACGCTGCGAAACCCGATATGCGCTTGCCCATCCAGGTCGCCCTTGCATGGCCACACAGGCTCGGCCCCCCCTCTGGGGAACGCGTCGTTTGGAGCGAGATCGGCGGATTGTCTTTCGAGGCCCCCGATCTCGAAACGTTTCCCTGCCTAGCCTTGGCGTTCGAGGCGGGAAGGAAAGGCGACACCTATCCAGCCGTACTGAACGCTGCGAACGAAGTCGCGGTTCAAGCCTTCCTCGAAGGCCGTATCAAGTTTGTTTCGATCCCTGAGATAGTTGAAGGTGTGTTAGAAGCTCACGAACCAGTGCCCCCCAATATCGAGGGTGTCCTCGAGCAAGATGCTTGGGCCCGCACTCGGGCGGCGGCCCTGGTTGAAGGTGCAACGAAAGGCGGACAGCGCCCATGAGTGGTGCAGTAGGAATCATCGCTTTCATCGTGGCCATCACAGTCATGACTTTCGTTCATGAGATGGGTCACTTCCTGACCGCTCGCCGTTTCGGGATGAAGGTCGATGAATTCTTCATCGGATTCGGACCGAAGTTGTTCTCGCGTCGGCTTCGGTCGAAGCGTCACGACGATGCTGTCCGGACCGGCGGGCTGGCTGGAGCGCACGAGGGGGCCGCGGCCGACGCGGTGAGCGCAGACTCGGGAACTGAATTCGGAGTCAGGCTGCTGTTGTTCGGCGGTTACGTAAAGATCGCCGGCATGAACCCCTGGCAAGAGATCCCGCCCGAAGACTTCCCTCATACGTTCAAGGCAAAGCCATCCTGGCAGCGCGCCATCGTCCTTGCCGCGGGTTCGATGACGCACTTCGTTCTTGGGGCCCTCATCTTTATGTTCCTTTATGGCGTTCTTGGTGTTCCCAACTTCGATAAACCCACTACCACGGTCGAATCCGTGGATGTGACCATCAATGGCAAGCAGGGACCTGCCAAGGAAGCTGGCCTTCGGGCGGGCGACAAGATCGTCGCGGTCGATCGCCAAGAGGTAAGAACGTGGGATGCAGTGCGTAAAGGCATCCGTTCCAGCGATGGGGCCCCGATCGATCTCGAAGTGTTGCGCGATAACAGATCCGTTCACATCCGTGTCACGCCGGTGCTCGCCGATGCCGTTGTCGATCCGAAACAACCATCGAGGACCGAGAAGGTTAGTCAGGTTGGGGTTGTCCCGAGTTTCGCGCTCGACAAACAGCCACCGGTGAAGGCGGTCTGGTTGGGAGTCGAAACGACTGGGGTCGCGGTGTATCGCAGTGTCCTTGGTATGGGTCAGGCATTCTCGCCGCATGGTCTGTCGAAGGTGTTCGCCTCACTTGGAAGCAGGGGGCCATCACCGAAGGACCGTCCATTGGGTTTGGTCGGGATCGCAAGGGTTTCTGGCCAGGCTGCCTCGACCGGCCATATCCAAGATCTGCTGCTGATACTTGCGGGGTTCATCGTTTTCGTTGGTGTCATCAACCTGGCCCCGTTGCCGCCACTCGATGGGGGCTATCTACTCATCCTTGCGATAGAGAAGGTCTTTCGTCGCAAAGTCGATATGCGCAAAGTGGTTCCAGTCGCGGGCCTGGTCCTTGGTTTCTTCGTGGTCCTGACGGTAGCGCTTCTTTATCTCGACATCGTGAAGCCGATCGCAAATCCTTTGCAGTGATCGACCTCTAGGTTCTGCTCTGGCTGTTTAAGTAAACTCTGCGGATGGACCTGCCCAAACAAGCCGAAGACTTCCCAGCCTGGTACCAGGAAGTCGTCAAGGCCGCCGACCTCGCCGAGAGTTCATTGGTGCGCGGCAGCATGGTCATCAAGCCGTATGGTTACGCCATCTGGGAGGCCATCCAATCGGGCCTAGACCGACGCATCAAGGCGACTGGCCACCAGAACGTCTACTTCCCGATGTTCATCCCGTACAAGTTGTTGGAGAAGGAAACCGAACACGTCGAAGGGTTCATCCCGCAAGTGGCGATCGTCACACATGCCGGGGGAGAGAAACTCGAAGAACCCCTTGTGGTGAGACCAACGTCGGAAACCATCATCTGGGCCACGTATGCAAAGTGGATACAGAGCTACCGCGACCTGCCGCTTCTTTACAACCAGTGGGCGAATGTCGTCAGATGGGAGATGCGTACGCGTCTGTTCTTACGCACAACTGAATTCCTCTGGCAGGAGGGCCACACCGCGCATGAGACCGGGGA
Source organism: Actinomycetota bacterium (assembly GCA_046262935.1). Classification (GTDB taxonomy): domain Bacteria; phylum Actinomycetota; class CADDZG01; order JAHWKV01; family JAHWKV01; genus JBHELT01. The sequence goes on from JBHELT010000066.1 coordinate 36,675, forward strand.
TGAGGCGATGCGAGAAACGCTCTTGGTCTTAAATGATGTTTACAAGGCGGCCGTCGAAGAAGACTTCGCGATGCCTGTCATCACTGGGCGCAAGACCGCGTCCGAAAGGTTCCCGGGAGCGCAAGAGACGTATTCGATCGAAGCCATGATGCGCGACGGAAAGGCCCTGCAAGCGGGGACCTCGCATTATTTCGGTCAGAACTTTTCAAAGGCCTACGAAGTGCGCTTCCAGGGACGAGATGGACAGCAAGAGTTCCCCTATTCGAGCTCCTGGGGTGCGTCGACGAGACTGATCGGCGGCCTGATCATGACCCATGGTGACGATAAGGGATTGAGACTTCCACCGAAGCTCGCCCCTGTGCAGGTTGTGATCATCCCGATCTATCGAGGCGATGAAGACAAAGCGCGGGTACTCAAGGCGTGCAACGAGATCTCGACAGACCTCGACGGCGTGCGCGTGAAGATCGACGATCGCGACCAATACCGTCCCGGCTATAAGTTCAACGAGTGGGAACTCAAAGGCGTTCCATTGCGGGTCGAGCTCGGTCCCCGCGACCTCGAAGCGGGCCAGGTGACGGTCGCGCGCCGCGACTCTGGCGAAAAGTTAGCGCTGGGTCTGGCCTCCTTGTCGACCGAGATCCCAAGATTGCTCGACCAGATCCAGCGCGGCTTGTACGAACAGGCGAAGGCATTCATGGACTCAAGCACCGTCGATCCTTCGAGTTATGACGAGATGCGCGAGTTCCTTTCTAATCACAAAGGGTTCGCTCGCTCTTTGTGGTGCGGTCAAGAGTCTTGTGAGGCGAAGGTCAAGCAAGACGCGAAGGCAACCATCCGGTCGGTTCCGATCGTTCAGGAAAAGGTCGATGGGTCATGCCTCGTCTGCGGGCAGCCCGCGACCGACAAGGCCGTTTGGGCCCAGTCTTACTGACCGGGGGCACTGACCGGGGCCACGACCCGAACAACTGAAGGCGACACCACACCACTCGTCATTCATGGCCCCCTGGTCGTTTCGAACTGATAACGGAATGATTTTCTCGATCCTTCGGTGATGAATGGCGGACCGGCACGCAGAGGCGGCCGGTCGGATTTCACCAAGGTTATGCATGGCGGGCTTCCCACGATCGTGTATCCGCCTTCGTGCACCATGTAGTGATGGCGCTCACACAAGCGCACCAGGTTTTCGTAAGATTCTTTCCCGTCGCGGCTGACCCATCGGATGTGATGGTTGTCGAGGAGTTTCCTCTTGCGACAGCCAGCGACCCTGCAAGTCGCATCGCGGGCCAACAATTCTCGTCTGATCCGTCTTGGGATCGCACGCCGGCCACGAGTCTCTGCAACTGGGCGCCCGTCGTCGTCGTCGTGGAACACCACTCGAAGCAAGCCATCACACGCCAACCGTGCGACAGTTTCGTGGCAAACGGTAGGACCGCCAGCGATCTCGGCGGGGCCCAATGAGAAGTCCCAAGACCTGACGTCGACATCCACGATCTTGTTGCCGTCGCGATGTGCACCGGTTCCATCGCGGGCACCGTGTTCGTCGCTCACATTCGAGGACGTTTCCGCCGAACCGCCCTCGCCGGGGACCTTCGGGGCCCCGCGTTCCGCCGAACTGCCTTCGCCGGGGACCTTCGGGGCCCCGCGTTCCGCCGAACCGCCTTCGCCGGGGACCTTCGAGGCCCCGCGTTGTTCCGAAGCTTTCGTGGCGGCTGCACCCACGGGGACCCCGCCGTCGAGAACCTTGGCATCGAGGTGCAGAACTATCTCTGTTTTGGCGGACGATCCTGCCTCGGCTCGGGATCCTGAAACAAGTTCAACCAGCGCATCGACTCGTTTGGCCCCCTTGGGGGTTGGTCCATCTTCGTACAGTGGGTCCTCCGGCATCTTGGCCGCAACTGCGTCGATGGCGCGCTCGACGATGACCCCCTGTTCTTCGGGGATCTCAGCGTAGAGCATCAGTACGCGGCGATGGTGGTCCCAACGCATCTGAAGATGGCGTTCTTTTCGTGACAAGACCGAGTCTTCCTTGGATACGGCGACGATCTTGTTGACTAGCTTGAAAGTATCGGAAACCGTGAGACCTTTGGTAGCTTCGAGGAGATCGGATTCGTTCTCGTCGTTTGCGACCTTAACCAGGGCCCGTAGGTGGTCGATGCTGAGCGCCGAGTCTTGATAAGCCCGGTTTATTGCCGGCAACCCTGGGAGTGCGAGAGCCACCTCGACCAATTCGCAGGTTCGCATGTAACCGAGACCCAGATGCCCGGTTAGCCAATCGGCAACCGAAGAGAACCCCATTTCTTCGTGCGTGCCGAGTCGGTGGATATCAACGATCGCGCACAGGAGGGCCTGCTCCCACATGGTCCGCATCGCGTAACAGCGATCGACCTCGTCGATGGCGGCTGAATGGGTCCGCCAGTGGGACCATTCATTATCGGGCGCCGAGTTGATTTCGAGGGGAAGTTCGCTGCTCTTGGCATCGGTTTTCATCCTTCATCAATGTAATAGGCGGTACTGACAAGAAACGCGAGAAACACCCCCTCCAGCGGAAGAACTTCAGAATTCGGCTATACTCTCAAAGCAGTTCCAAGGCGCTTCGGCGCCGGAAAAGTTGTGCAAAGTGGGCTAGGGCCCACTTTTTTTCGCCCAGAAGACGGCAGTGCCCGAAGACGATAAGGGAGGTGGACGTGACCCGGCATGAGGCCTTGGCCGAGGTTAGGGCCACCTGCGAGGCCATCCTCGCCCAGCGTCGATTGGACCTGGTTGAGTTCGCCTACATAGGCGAATCGATCGGGAAGGTTCTTCGGATAACACTCGAAAGAGGCGATCAGCCAGTTTCATTGGACGAGATCGCCGATGTGTCTGAGGAGATATCGCGGGCACTCGATATAGAAGACCCCATCCAGGGTCGCTACACGTTGGAAGTGGCGTCCGCGGGCCTGGAGCGGCCCTTGCTGAAGCCGGCGGATTACGAGCGCTTCAATGGCCGTGACGTAAAGGTGAGGCTTGAAGAGGCGGTTGAAGGAAGGCGCAACTTCAAGGGCCGGCTTCGTGCCAGCAATGCGCAGACGTTTGTCCTTGAATTGGAAGAAGGAAGTGTTGTTGAGCTCCCATATGGCTCGGTCGCCAAAGCGAACTTGGCGGTCGATTGGGAGCAGGAGATGAAAAAGAGGCCGGAACGGTCCGGCTCGTTGGAAACATCTGGAGGAAACCTATGAACCCGATCGACCTTGACGCTCTTCGGCTGGTTGAGCGCGAGAAGGGGATCTCATTCGAGAGCGTCGTCATGGCTCTCGAGCAGGCCCTAGCGGCTGCATACAAGAGGTCGCCCGAAGCGCAAGGCGATGAAGCGCGGGTGCAGATCGATCGCTTGACAGGAGGAGTGACCGTTTTCGCCCAAGAGGTCGAGGAGAATGAGGAAACCGCCGAATTCACCGTTCTGAAAGAATGGGAAGACACCCCTCCGGACTTCGGGCGGATCGCAGCTCAGACAGCGAAACAAGTCATCCTGCAGCGCATCCGCGAAGCCGAACGTGAGATCACTTACGGCGAATACTCAGGACGCGAAAGCGACATCGTTACTGCCATCGTTCAACAGGCTGACCCTCGGTATGTGCTCCTCGATCTTGGTAAAGGGGTCGAGGCCCTTCTGCCGCAGGCCGAACAGGTCCCCGGCGAGCGGTACGACCACGGTTCAAGAGTGAAGGCTTACATCGTCGAGGTCCGCCGGTCACCAAGGGGGCCGCAGATCGTCTGTTCCCGCACGCATCCGAACTTGATCCGCAAACTGTTCGAACTAGAAGTCCCTGAGATCATGGACGGCATCGTCGAGATCAAGCAGGTGGCGCGAGAGCCGGGACATCGTTCCAAGATCGCGGTTTCATCGAACGACTCCAACGTCGATCCGACCGGTGCCTGCGTGGGGCCGAAGGGATCGCGGGTAAGGATGGTGGTCAATGAACTTCGCGGCGAAAAGGTAGACATCATCGAATGGTCGGATGAGCCATCGCAGTTCGTAGCGAATGCACTTTCACCTTCAAAGGTCAAAGAGGTGCGGATCGACAAAGACACTCAAACGGCGGAAGTTATCGTGCCTGATTTTCAGCTATCGCTTGCCATCGGCAAGGAAGGCCAGAACGCGCGGCTCGCGGCGCGGCTCACCGGGTGGCGGATAGATATCAAGAGCGAAACTCAAGCGGCCCAGGAAGATGCGAAGAGAGCGGCAGCCCTGAAGGCGAAAGCTGCGGCGGTAGTTCAGGCAGAGTCGCCCGTCGAGGACTCACCTGCCGCTCCACAACAGCCACCTGCAGCGGCGCCCGAAGAGTCCCCGGTCGAAGACTCACCTGCCGCTGAACAGGCACCTGCCGCGGCGCAACATCAAACTCCTGCATCGGATGATTCGGGGCCGTCAGAGGTGTCTGATGATCTTGCGGGAGCCATCGACGTGACGGTCGATATGACGGATGAACCCGTCGAGGCGGCCGCCGAGACAGACGGTCAGCAGGGTGCGTGAGTAGGTTGGAGTATCGTCTGACGTATGGCTAAGGCGAGGGTTCATGAGATTGCGAAGGAGCTGGGGCTCTCCTCGAAGGAGGCCGTCCAGCGATTCATCGACCTTGGAGTTGACGTCAAGAGCCATTCCTCGACGGTTTCCGATCAGGACATCGACAAACTCAAGCAGTCGCTGAACGGTGGCGCTGCAGATGCGGCCGCGCCACCAGCCGCCGCCAAGGTTGAAACGAAAGCCAAGACCGCTGCGAAGGCCCCCGTCAAGGCAGTAGAAGAGGTCGCGGCTAAGCCACCCGCCAAGCCAGTCCCCGCCGCCAAGGTCCCCGCGAAAACGAAGGCCCCAGCGTCGAAGCCCCCCGCAGCCCAAGCGCCCGCAGCCCTAGCGCCGAAGCCCGCAGCCCAAGTACCGGCCAAAGAGGCAACCGCGAATCCAGCGGCATCCGCCGCGTCGCAAGAACCAGAGTCCACGGCAGCGGCATCCGCCGCGTCGCAAGCACCACCGGCGGCGCAAGAACCAGAGCCCACGGCAGCACCACCGGCGGCGCCAGAAACAGAGCCCACGGCCGCGGCGCAGGAACCAGAGCCCACGGCACAGCAACGCACGGCCGCCATCGAAGTGACACGAGGCATCACCGTCGAGGGCTTCGCAAAGAAACTCGACCGGTCTCCGAGCGAGATCATCAAGATCCTTTTGTCGATGGGAGAGATGAAAACCATCACTCAATCTCTATCAGACGACGCAGTCGACCTGCTCGCCACCGAACTGGCAGTGGATGTGCAGATCGTGGCCCCGGAAGACGAGGCTCTTGAGACCACAGACCTCATCGTTATCGAACCAGAAGATGAATCACAACTTGTGCCGCGCGCTCCCATCGTCACCGTCATGGGGCACGTGGACCATGGTAAGAGCTCGATCCTTCAGCAATACCGTCGCAAAGAGATGCTTGCGTTAGAAGCCGGAGGAATAACTCAAGCCATCGGAGCCTATCGGGTACACGACCCCAGCGGAAGGGTTGTTACTTTCATCGATACTCCTGGGCACGAAGCGTTCACGCAGATGCGGGCGCGAGGCGCGCAGGTAACCGATGTAGCGATCCTTGTGGTGGCTGCCGACGACGGGGTGCAACCACAAACCGTCGAAGCTCTCGATCATGCCCGTGCGGCTAATGTTCCGATCTTGGTAGCGGTCAACAAGATCGACAAGCCCGAAGCCGATCCAACTCGCGTTCGGCAACAACTCGCCGAACTGGGCTTGCAGCCCGAAGAATGGGGCGGCGACACGGTGTACGTCGACATATCGGCCAAACAAGGCACCAATCTCGATGATCTGTTGGAGATGATCCATCTAGTCACCGAGCTTCAAGAATTGAAGGCTAATCCGAATGCGGATCCCAGGGGAGTTGCGATCGAGGCTCACCTTGACAAAGGGCGCGGCCCTGTAGCGACCCTCATAGTCCAGCGCGGCACGCTGAAGGCCGGCGATGCGATCGTATGCGGCAGCGTTTGGTGCAAGGTTCGTGCCATGAGCGACGAGATGGGGCGAGCCATGAAATCGGCAGGTCCGGGCGAACCCGTGCTGGTGACCGGCTGGTCGAAGGTACCGGCTGCAGGAGACGAATTCAGGGTCGTCGCAGATGAGCGCGAAGCTAAGCGTGCCGGACAAGAACGCGAAGCAAAGGTTCGGCAAGCCGAGTTCGTTGCTGCGGGCCGCTCGCGTTCTTTGGAGGACCTGCTATCGATGACCCGAAGCGGCGAACTGCCGGAGCTCCGGCTCATAGTCAAAGCCGACACGCAGGGCTCCATCGAGGCGCTCTTTGACTCGATCGAGAAGATGGACCAAACCATGGTTCGTACCAACGTTCTTCGTCGTGCAGTTGGCGCGATCAACGAGAACGACATCAACCTTGCCATGGCGTCTGGGGCCATCGTGGTTGGGTTCAATGTTCGTCCCGATGCCGGGGCCCGACAACTCGCCGAGCGCGAAGGCATCGACGTTCGACTTTACGAAGTCATCTACCAGATGCTCGATGACATCGAGAAGGCAACCAAGGGTCTGCTTGCTCCTGAAGAACACGAAGTCGTCACCGGCTCGGCTGAGGTGCGAGACCTCTTCCGCACGCCAAAGGGATTGGTCGCTGGTTCATACATAACCGAGGGCAAGATCAACAGGAACTCTAAAGCGAGATTGCTGCGAGATGGCGCCATCATCTACACGGGCGAAGTTGCTTCGCTCAGGAGGTTCAAAGAGGACGTACGCGAGGTTGCCTCTGGATACGAATGCGGGATCATGATCGCGGGATATAACGATGTGAAGCTCGGCGACATCATCGAGACCTTCGAGGTGCGCGAGGTCGCCCGCACTTAAGCGATGTTCGTGGGAACGGCTCGATTCGATTTCCTGGTACCCGGGTCGCAATCGTTGAAGGACAAGCGTCAGGTTATCCGGCACATCGTCGCCACGATCGGCAACAAGTTCAACATGTCCGTCGCCGAGGTCGACTATCAAGACCTGCGACAGAGAGGGGCCTTGGGCGTGGCGTGCGTTTCGAATTCATCGTTTCATGCTAAGAAGATGTTGCATGAAATAGAAAGGTTCATGCGTGATCAGTATTCGATCGAAGTGATCGATGTTGACATCGAGGTGATGACTCCAGATGCCTAAGAACTATCCAAGGTCCGAAAGGGTTGAACAGTTGGCGAAGGAAGTGTTGGGTGAAGCCATCCAGGAACTGAAAGACCCTCGCATCGGTTTCGCCACCATTACTTCGGTCAAGGTTTCGCCTGATCTTCGACAGGCGCGCGTATATGTGAGCGCTCTGGGTTCAGAAGACGAGCGGGTGGCCACTCTCGAAGGGATACAGCATGCGGCCCCCCATCTGCGCAAGGTTCTCGGCACGCAGATGCGCCTCAAGCACCTACCGTACCTAGACATCATCGAAGACGAAACCGCAGAAGCAGGCGAGCGCATCGAGCAATTACTAAGGGGCCTTGGGGTATCCAAGCCACCAGAGGTGGAGCCGTTGCAGGAACCCGGTACTTAACCGATGGCGAAGCAAGGCTGGGACGAAGCTGCGCGGGCGCTAGCGGCCGCAGAAACGGTCGCGGTTTGCTGTCATGTCGCGCCCGACGGCGATGCGCTCGGATCGATGCTCGGCCTCGGGGGGTTCCTGATGCGCCAGGGCAAAACCGTTCACATGAGCTGGGGGAGTCCAACCACTAAAGCGCCTCCTCAATACGGATTCATGCCAGGTCTCGACCAAGTTATCGCGTCTGCAGAAGTGCCAGACGTTCTCGACGTCTTCGTAGCGATCGATTGCGGCGACAATTCGCGTCTTGAGTCCTTGAAGGACCGCTTCGATTCGGCAAAGACCACGATCAATATCGACCACCACATCTCTAACGATTCGTTCGCCGACATCAACATCGTTGATCCCGACCGGGCATCGTCATGTGAGTTGGCATTCGAACTCATCAAGAGGATGGACGGCGATGTGGAGGCCCAAGAGGCTCTTTGTCTTTACACGGGGATCGTCACCGATACCGGTCGCTTCCAGTACTCCAATGCATCCCCGGCGACGCTTCGGGCCGCCGCTGAACTTCGTGACCTCGGTTTGGATCACGAGAAAGTTTCGGCCGAGATCTACGAATCGAATTCTTTCGCGTATCTGCGCGTACTTGGCATCGTGCTATCGCGGGCGAGTCTCGAAGAGGGCTTCGTATGGAGCTGGGTCGATCAGGCGGATCTTTCGGGCGTCGATCTCGATGAGACAGAGCACTTCATCGACGCTCTGCGCGCGGTGCGCGAAGCGCGAGTCGCGGCCATCTTGAAGCAGCAACCCGAGGGCGGCTACAAGGTATCGCTCAGATCGAAAGGCGATGTCGATGTTGCCGCGATCGCCAAGGGCCTGGGAGGTGGCGGACATGCCAGAGCAGCGGGCTACTCGTCGACCGCGCCTATCCACTCGGTGATCGCAACCTTGAAAAGTCGAATCGCAAAAGCATGACGGGCGAGCAGGAGCTCTGCGGCCTTCTGGTCGTCGATAAACCGCAGGGCATCACATCGCACGACGTTGTCGACAGGATCCGCCAACTCTATGGACTATCCAAGGTAGGTCATTCGGGAACGCTCGATCCGGCGGCGACCGGCCTTCTCGTTTTGGGGCTCGGCCGCGCCACGCGGCTGCTCTCTTTCCTGCAGGGTCTTCCTAAGGCTTATCGGGCGCAGATCAATTTCGGCACCGCGACTTCAACGCAAGATGCCACCGGCGAAGTGACCGCGACCCGGCCTTGCAGCTTGACCGCAGAACAACTCGAAGCCGCACTCACCAAGTTCACCGGAGAGATCGAACAGGTTCCTCCGATGGTTTCCGCCGTGAAGGTCGGAGGCCGACGGCTATACAAGGCGGCTCGGATTGGGCTCGAAGTTGAACGCAAGCCCCGCAGGGTCCACGTCTACCAGTTCACCATCGAACGGTTCGACCCCGAGACGTTCACTGCGACGGCACTCATAAAGTGTTCGAGCGGTACCTACGTGAGAACGCTTGCTCACGATCTCGGCGAGAAGGTTGGCTGCGGCGCCCACCTCGCAACACTTCGGCGCACGAGGATCGGGTCTTTCGCCGAACATGAGGCCTGGCACCTCGAAGATCTCGAAGACATGGAAGAAAAGCAACGGCTCTCGTTGATCATGCCCATGGGTAAAGCCATGCGCGACTTCCCGTCGATCACCGTGAAAGGAGCCGATGCCAAAGCGGTGACGCATGGACAGCCTCTTCCTTTAGAGTTGGCCCCGCACCGTGATGGCGAACTGCCGGTCACCTCGGCGGTTCGCGTCGGGCAGGCTCCTGCACACGAGGTTGGGATGACCGCGGGCGTCCCCGTCGCAGTCTTCGATGGAGCCGGAAGCTTGATCGCTGTTTACCGCCGCTCTTCAAAGTCTCTCAAGCCCGCGGCGGTATTGGTATGAAGATCATAAGGTCAGTGCCTTCTCGTCCCCCGGCCAAGGGCGGAACGGCAATCACGATCGGCAACTTCGACGGGGTGCACGCCGGGCACAGAGCATTGATAGCCAGGTTGAACAAACTCGCCGAGGCTGAAGATCTTTCTACGATACTCATCACGTTCGACCCACATCCACAGAAGGTCCTTCATGGCAAGGCCCCCGACGCGCTCACCACTTTCGACCAGAAGATGCGCTTGCTGGAGGCCGAAGGCCTAGACCGCGTCGTTGTGATCCCATTCACAGCGGCATTCTCACGAACCGAGCCAGAGGCCTTCATGTCAAAGATCTTGGTGAAAGCGCTCGATGCAAAGGCGATCGTGATTGGGGCTAACTTCCGTTTTGGCCGGTTTGCGCGCGGCGACACAGCGATGTTGAAAGCATTCGGAAAGAACGCGGGATTCACTACCAATGCCGTTAAGATCGCGGCGGTCGCCGGAAGGCCCGTTTCGAGTCGTGAGATCAGGCACGCGCTTGTTCAGGGCGACGTCTCCTGGGCGGCCAAGGCTCTCGGCACGGCGCACGCTCTGCCGGGCAAGATCATCCGAGGTCATTCTCGCGGCAAGCGACTCCTTGGTTACCCGACAGCCAACTTGAAGCCCGCGGCTGGCATGGCCTCGGTTGGGCCTGGTGTCTACGCAGGAGAGGTGACATTCGGCCAAAGTAAGCGCAGACATGCGGCGGCGATCAGTGTCGGGACGAATCCGACCTTCGGCGTGAATCCCCTGTCGATCGAAGCTTTCTTGCTCGATTTCGATTCTCAGATCTACGGCAGCAAGGCAGAGTTTCGTTTCGTCGCAAGATTGCGCGATCAAAAAACCTTCTCATCGCCTGCTGCTTTGTCCGAAGCGATCGCGCATGATGTTGTCCTCACCAGGAAGGCTTTGAGTAAGGCTTGAGGTATGCCGAAGGTCGCTCTGCTCCGGCTACCTTCGTGGCGGCGTAACCCTGCGAGGAGTCAAGCGGCCAGGTCCCCGTGCCGATATCAATTATCGGTATGAAGAGGCCCTGATGCAGAAGTGTCCAAGCTGCGAATCGAAAAATGTGATCGTCTACGAAAAGGGCGAGGATGACTCCTATTGCCTCGACTGCGATTTCACCTGGAGGCACTCGGAGAACTACATGACCGTGAGCCGTAAGACCCTCGAACGCCTGGCAGGCCTCGATGGCACTGAGGGCAAGCAAGCGTCGTAGGTGATAGCATCTGGCTTTCCTGCTCACTGAACAAATGGGCCTATGCCACTAGAACAAGAACTCAAATCCCAGATAATCGCGGACCATGCACGCGGCGATAAAGACACCGGCTCACCGGAGGTCCAGATCGCCATGCTTACCCGGCGAATAAGCGACCTCACAACGCACATGAAGGCGCAGAAAGACGACCACTCGTCCGAGCGCGGCCTTCTCCGCATGGTGGGTAGGCGCAACCGACTTCTCGAATACCTCTGGCGCGAAGACGTCGAACGCTACCGTGCGATCATCGCCAAGCTCGGTCTCCGAGACAAAAGGAGGTCTGCCTAAGGCCAAGTCGTTTCAGCATTGACCATGGAGGCTGGATCGGCGATCAGTTATCAGTTGCGAATGCTCACTTCGTGATATGAGCTTTCACCACTGACAACTGGCGAGCCCGCCCAGACTTCCGCAGATCTTTACAACGGAGGTTCATATGTCAGACACATCTATCCATTCAACAGAGCGGAAGATCGGTGATCCTGTTTTCAGGTTCGAGACCGGTCGTTTCGCGATGCAAGCCGACGGAGCAGTACTCGCTCAGGCCGGTGAAACAACCATCCTCGTCGCGGCAACCGCGTCGCGCAACCCACGCGAGGGGATCGACTTCTTCCCGCTGACCATCGATTACGAAGAGCGCATGTACGCGGCGGGCAAGATCCCTGGTGGCTTCTTCCGCAGAGAGGGCCGCGCAGGGGAGAAGGCGATACTCACCGCGCGCCTGATCGATCGTCCACTCCGTCCTTGTTTCCCAGATGGTTTCCGCAATGACGTCCACATCGTTGGCATCGTCAATGCGGTCGACGGCATGAACCCGCCCGACATCTTGGCGATCAATGCAGCTTCGGCTGCACTTGTTCTTTCTGGGATCCCATTCCTAGGCCCTATCGGTGCAGTTCGACTCGCGCACGTCGATGGTTCTTGGGTCCCCAATCCAACGTTCCAGCAATCCGAAGGCGCAACCTTTGAGATGGTGGTCGCCGGCCGCAAGAGCGACGCCGGTGTCGTAGAAGTGTTGATGGTCGAGGCAGGCGCCACCGCGGCATCGTTCGATCTGATAGCCGAAGGTGCGCCCGAGGTGAACGAAGATATCGTTGGCGGCGGACTGCAAGAGTCGTTGCAGTGGATCGGTGAATCGATCTCGATGCAGGAAGAACTCGCTGCCTCCGCTGGCAAGAAGCAGCAGCGCAAGAACTTCCTCATCGAGTCCGAGATCGACCCCGCGATGAAGCAGCGAGTGACCGAACTGAGTCGCGACAAACTCGCCGAAGTCTTGGTCATCGCCGACAAGTTCGAGCGCGAACTAGCCGTCGACGAGATCGGCGCAACGGTCAAGAAGTCGCTGGAGGAAGAGTTCCCCGACAGCGGCAAGCAGATCGGCAACGCTTTCTACAAACTAACCAAGTCGCTCGTGCGCGATCGAATCGTCACCGAAGGTTTGCGCATCGATGGTCGCGGAACCCGCGACATCCGAACGATCACTTGTGAAGTTGGTCTCATACCACGAGTGCACGGTTCCGGCTTGTTCACTCGTGGACAGACGCAGGTGCTCTCTACCGTGACGCTCGGCATGCTCAAGATGGAGCAGATGCTCGACGACCTTGGCATCGCCGACTCCAAACGCTACATGCATCATTACAATGACCCGCCGTTCTCTTATGGCGAGGCTGGTTTCATGAGAGGCCCTGGCCGCAGAGCCATCGGACACGGCGCACTTGCTGAGAAGGCATTGCTTCCCGTGATACCCGACGAAGATGTCTTCCCTTACGCGCTTCGCGTTGTGAGCGAGATCCTTTCATCGAACGGATCGACATCGATGGCGAGCGTTTGTGGTTCGACGCTTTCTCTCATGGATGCAGGCGTTCCGATCAAGGCCCCTGTGGCAGGTATCGCGATGGGTCTTATCAAAGAAGGCGACAAGTTCGTAACCTTGACCGACATCCTTGGCGCCGAAGATGCCTATGGCGACATGGACTTCAAGGTAGCGGGGACCGAAACCATGATCACCGCGCTCCAATTGGACACCAAGATCGCTGGGATACCAGCAGACGTTCTGGCGGCCGCTTTGCCGCAGGCTCGCGAGGCGAGGTTGTTCATCCTCGGCAAGATCGCCGAAGTCCTGGCAACGCCGCGGAGCGATCTCAATGCTTACGCGCCGCGCATCATCGCTTTCCAGATCCCGGTCGACAAGATCGGCGAGGTCATCGGCCCGAAAGGAAAGCGCATCAACGAGATCATCGCTGCGACCGGCGTCGAGATCGACATCGAAGACGACGGAACGGTTCGCATCGGTGCCCGCGAGGTTGGCCCTGCCGACGAAGCACGCCGCAGGATCGAAGAGGTCGCCAACCCGCACATCCCGCAGGTTGGTGAACGTTTCGACGGCAAGGTCGTAAAGATCATGGACTTCGGGGCATTCGTGAACCTAGGCGGTGCGACCGATGGACTGGTGCACATCTCCAAGATCGGCGGAACCAGAAGGATCGCCCGCGTCGAAGACGTTCTTTCCGAAGGCGACATGCTGGAGGTAGAAGTGACCGAGATCGACCAGCGCGGAAAGATCTCGCTGACGCCGGTTAACCCGCCGCCTCGCGTTGCGGAACTGCCTGAAGACTACGAATCGAAGAACCAACGGCCGAGCAGGCCTAGCGGTGGCGATCGCGATCGTGGGCCGCGACGCGGTGGCGATCGAGACCGCGACCGGGGGCCGCGTCGAGACCGTCCTCGCGGCGACTGACGACCGCCTTCCGGCGGAACCGGAGGTGAATCGTTGATCTTCGATAGGACAGATCTGCCAAGCGGCATCAGGGTCCTTAGCGAAAAGATGCCCGAGGTGCGTTCTGCCACCATCGGGTTCTGGATCGGCGTTGGTTCGCGGGATGAACCTGCAGAACTGCAAGGCTCTTCGCACTTCTTGGAGCATCTGTTGTTCAAGGGAACCGAGCGGCGCACCGCCAAAGACATCGCCGAATCTTTCGACGCGGTCGGGGGCGAGGCTAACGCTTACTCGGCCAAGGAGTACACGTGCTTCTACGCGAGAGTCCTGGACAAAGACCTTCACATGGCAACCGAAGTGCTGACAGACATCCTCATAGCGCCGAAGATCATCGACGAAGACGTCGAGTCAGAGCGAAACGTCATCCTCGAGGAGATCGCGATGCACGAGGACACTCCGGAAGACCTGGTCCACGATGTCTTCATCGAGACCCTCTATGGAGTGCACCCATTGGGCCGCGAAGTGATGGGCACGACCGAGACCGTAAAGCGCATCAACGCAGCGAGCCTTCGTGATTTTCACGTCGGCAACTACCACGCGGGAAACATCGTTGTGTCCGCGGCGGGAAACATCGATCACGACGACCTAGTCGCGTCTATCGACTCCGCCTTCGTAACCAAGGGAGCAAGCAGGGTGGTTAGGGCTCCGGTCGTTCCTGAGGCCATGAGCAGCCTCCGGGTTCTCGATCGAAAGACCGAGCAGGCACATCTGGTGATCGGGGGCATGGGCTACTCAAGGGAGCACCCGATGCGATGGGCTTGGGGAGTACTCGACAACCTGCTTGGGGGCGGTATGTCGTCGCGATTGTTCCAAGAGATAAGAGAAAAGCGCGGCCTTGCGTACAACGTTTATTCGTATAGGAACTCGTTTAGCGAAACGGGTTCTTGGGCGGTTTACGCGGGATCGTCGCCGAGCACTACCCAGCAACTGATCGGCCTCATCTACGACGAACTCGACCGCCTTGTCGAGGCAGGAATCACGAAAGAGGAACTCGACCGCGCAAAGGGACACATGCGCGGGGGAGTGGTGCTTGGATTAGAGGACCCAGCGTCGCGGATGACGCGCCTTGGAAAGTCGGAACTCGTTCACGGCGAGATACTTTCCATCGACGACGTGATCGCACGAATAGACGAAGTGACGATCGAAGACGTTGCCGCCGTTGCCCAAGACCTATTGAAGCCCGAGTCGCGGGTAGTGTGCGTCATCGGCCCCTTCACCGTTGACGACTTCGCAGCCTGGGCGAGGTAACTTTCGACCCTTACCGCCCGGGCCTTACCTCAACGAATCCAGCCGCGGAGAAATCTCCGTCGAAAGCGAGTGCGTCCTTGAGCCGCAGTCGCCGCATCAGAGCGAAGCTAGTTGCATCGACGAAGCTATAGTCACGTTCATCGTGGCGTCGTAACCAGCGCCAAGCTTCTGCGACTAAGTCCTCATCAACGTGCCGTATGGTCAACGTCGATAGCTTTGTCGTTGCATCGAAGAATTCGGCGGCCCTCATGTGGCCAGCCTTTCTTCGCAGGAAGGTCCAAGTCTCGCCGATCACCAGGTCAGTTGTGATGAGCGCGCCAGGCCCAGCCTGCCAGACATTCTTTGCGTCTTCATGACGGGAGTCTCGACGGAAGCGAAGGCCGACCCAGAAAGAAGTGTCGACGAATTTCACTGACGGTAGATCACGTCGTCGAGATCGCCCGCAGAGTCATCGATGTCTCCGATCAAAGCATTCATGGAGTCGGTGCCCTGGGATCCGCCCGAAAGATGTTCACGCACGTAAGAGCGGATGAGAGCTGCTTTCGACGTCCTGCGTTTGGCTGCTTCGATCGCAAGAGCATCGTCCATCTCCGCTTCGATGCTGATCTGCAGGCGCTTCATCATGTATTCATCATACATCATACTAAGGTTGATACATCACAGTAGATGGAATCAACAGAGTGAGTGTAAACTACACACTCAGTGGGAGAGGAGCATAGGAAATGGACAAGCCAGAGATGGAGCGATTGGCCAAGGATCCCGATATGAAGCGGCGCCGTCTCGCCATCACCGACCCAACTCGGATGAGGATCTTGGGGCTGGTTTCGGAATCGGAAGACGGGATGACCGCCAAGGACCTAGCGGAAAGGCTCAGAGTCGATGCCAACCGCCTCTACTATCACATCCGGATCCTGGAAGAGGCCGGCGTCATCGAAGCGTCCGAGCTTCGTTGGTCCGGCAGGACCACCGAGCGCGTTTACAAAGAGGCATATTCAGGCCGTTACATCTGGGATATCGACGAACCAGGTGAGTTAGCGGCGCACTTGTCATCGCAGCTCGAGCTCGCCAAACTGGACGGCGAGGAGACATTGTTCGAGCAGTCGCGGCGGGTCGCTGATGGCGATCAACCGCCCCACATGAGTTGGGGGCGCGGCCTGATCCGAACAACGCGCGAAGAGATCTTGCAGTTTGATAAACGACTGAATGAACTCATGGCCGAGTTCCGCGATAGAGCACGAACCATCCGGGAGGGCAGTGAGATCCCGGAGCTGAAGAAGATGATGTTTACATGGGTCCAATGCGAACAGCCCCTCGCCGAACCCGCCGCCAGTGATCCCTTATCAGCGTGAGTTAGTCGCCACTTGACCCCGTTGCCTTGTCCTCACCGTACATGACGTGGCCCCCAGGCGCCAACTG
>JBHELT010000067.1:0-6464 GCA_046262935.1 Actinomycetota bacterium
CCATCTCACTGGATGATCTGATCGGCGGGGTAGAGCGCGGTATCTACATCGTCGGCAACAAGAGTTGGTCCATTGATCAACAGCGCTACAACTTCCAGTTCACCGGTCAGCAGTTCTGGGAGATCAAAGGCGGCAAGCTCACCGGACAACTGAAGGACGTTGCGTATCAAGGCAACACCATCGATTTTTGGAACTCGATGGAGGCGGTCGGCGGGCCGGAGACCTTCATCCTTTTCGGCACTTTCAACTGCGGTAAGGGACTGCCTGGTCAGGGTGCTCCGGCCGGCCACGGCTGTCCGGCAGGTTTGTTCCGTGGGATCAAGATATTGAACACCGTAGCCGAGGGCGCGCGATGACCTCAATACCAGAGCGCATCGAGAAGGTCCTATCCCTTTCGAAAGCGGACGACTGCATCGTCATGGCCACGCGGACCTCAACATCGAATGTTCGATGGGCGAACAACACAGCGACCACCAATGGGGATGCCCGATCAGAAGCGATCTCGATCATCTCGATCAAAGGCAAGAAGGTCGGTAGAGTTTCTTCGAACTACTTCCCCGATGACGCTCTCGAAGATCTGGTTCGACAATCCGAGCGGTCATGCGATGGCAAACCCGACGCTCCCGACTTCATGCCGCTCATCGCAGGTGACGGATCCGTGCCTACGGGTTGGGCGGACGGCCGGGAAGACTTGAACGGCGAGTCTGTCGACTTCTCGCGTCCTGTCGCCGACCTCGTCAAGGCTTTCTCGAAGGCGGGTTCCCTTGACGTTTTGCTGTTCGGATACGCGTCGCAAACCGCCTACGATCTTCACCTAGGCACGTCATCGGGAGTAAGGCGGAGTCACTCCTACGGGGAGGCGGGGCTCACCATCGTCTCCAAGACTCCCGACTTCACCGTATCGGCTTCGCACTCAACCGACCACTCCCAGATCGCCGAAGCTGATGTCGACGCGGTGTATCAGCGCCTCATGCAACGAATGGAGTGGTCGAAGAAACCGATCTCGCTGCCGGCAGGACGGTACTCCGTGATCCTGGAACCCGCCGCTGTGGGTGAACTGATGTACTACGCGCTTATCCAGATGGCCGCGCGCGATGCGGATGAGGGCAGAACCGCATTCAGCAGGCCTGGCGGGGGAAGCCTCGTTGGAGACAAGCTGTTTCCTGACTTCATCAACATGTATTCCGATCCGGCCGAACCCGGCCTAGAACGGCCCGACTTCGTAGCAACCCCCGCATCGGGATCATTCCAATCGTTATTCGATTCGGGGCTCGACTGCAGCAGGACGGATTGGATCAAAGATGGTGTGCTGAACAGTCTCATCACGCCGAGATTCTGGGCGGCTAAGAAGTCGACCGACCCGGTTCCGTTCGTAGGCAATCTGATCGTTGAAGGCGATGAGTCCAAACCACTACCGGGCCTGATGGCGAACACCGAGCGCGCACTACTGGTGACGAGGTTCTGGTACACCAGGATGCTCGATCCGCAAACCCTTCTTCTAACGGGTCTCACACGCGACGGCGTTTATCTCCTCGAAGGGGGCGAGGTCATGGGGGCCGTGAACAACTTCCGCTACAACATGAGCCCGGTTGCCGCACTGCGCCAAACCACAGAACTCGGCGCGTCGACAACAGCTTTCACCATCACCAAGGTGCCGCACCTTAGAGTCGAAGACTTCAATATGAGTTCGGTTAGTCAAGCTTCTTAATAGGCCAACATCCAGGCAAGCAAAACTGAGTTTCCAGATCTTGCGTCAATGTCCGGTTGACGTTCGGGTCTTCGTCAAGATAGTCTTGACCTATGTCTGGATCCAACCTCGTTCCAACTCTTGAGCAGTTGGCTCAGTTTGTCCGCGAGGCTGCCAGGGACGAGCCGCTGGATCAGGTGGCAAGAGCCGCCGAACTCCAGGTACATCTTGCCGATCTGAGCGACCAGCTCGTCGGCCATTTCATCAACGAGGCTCGGCGCGCGGCCCATTCGTGGACTGCGATTGGAGATGTCCTCGGAGTTTCGAAGCAGGCAGCGTATCAGCGTCACCAGACGAGGTCAGCTTACTATCGCTTCAGCGAAGAGGCTCAGCTAGGCTTCGAGGCTGCACAGCATCAGGCAAAGCAGCTGCGCCACAACTATGTGGGTACCGAACACCTACTTCTGGGGATGCTGGCTGAGCCAAGAACCATTGCTGGCCGGACTCTCCCTCAGCTTGGAGTTTCACTTGAGGCGCTGCGCAGCCGGGTGATCGAACTAGAAGGTGAAGGAAATAGAGATCTCTTCCTTGCTCCCACAACACTTACCCCTAGGGCCAAAAAAATATTGGATCTGGCATTGCGAACATCTTTCGCTTCCGGTTACAAGAACGTTTACTCACCTCACATCGTGCTTGCGTTCTTGGACGCCAAAGAAGGGATCGCCGGAGAGCTCTTAAAGGAAGCACACATCGCGATCGAAGCACTCGAGTCCTCGCTCTTGCCTCTCATGCCTGACCCTCGCGAGGAGGAGCAAGACGAAAAGGAGCGGACGATGGCTCTTACGGAAGACCAACTTCAACAGCACCTGGCCGACGCTCGTCAACAGCCGAAGATCGCGGCCAGCGAAATGCTAGAGACGATCGTCAAGGCAAGACAGGGCGACAAGGGGGCGAGACAGGCCTTGGTTAAACACTATTTAGCGAAGGCTGCAGCCTTAGCTCTCGACCACAGACCAAGCCACCTGGCCCAAATTGACGCTGTCGCCGAAGCGAACGGCATCTTGTTGCAGATGGCCGCGGACCCCCCGACGGAAGACTTCGAGATTTCTCTGGAGAGAAAAGTTCGCGTGCGTATGGAAGAACGACGAACTCAGAGATAAACCATTCTAGCGGGGGGTAGATTCAGTTTCCAAAGGGGAAAGGGGCCGGGCGGCCAGTGGCTCGTTGACAGATCGAGGAAAGGGCCGTGAGGAAGTCCTCGTGATCGATGATCGCGAGGTCTCGGTCAGCAATCCCGAGAAGGTTTTCTTCCCCGAGCGCGGTGAGACCAAGCTCGATCTGATCAACCACTACCAGCGATTCGCTGAGCCACTCATGCGAACCATGGGTGGGCGACCCCTTCTATTGCAGCGGTTCCCCGATGGCGCGACTGGGTCATCTTTTTTTCAGAAGCGCATCCCGAGCACTGCACCGCCGTGGCTTCAGACAACCATCGTGACGACGCCGAACGGGACCGAATCCCGGGCTCTAGTCGCCGCCGATCTGGCGCATATCGCTTGGGCCGTCAATATCGGTTGCCTCGGCTTTCATGTCTGGCCGTATCTTGCGGCCGATCCCGCGTCCACCGACGAACTCAGGATTGATCTGGATCCGCAGCCCGGCACGGACTTCGTCGCCGTGCGCGAGGCGGCACGCGAGTTGCGAACACTTCTCGATGAGTTAGACGTCATCGGTTATCCAAAAACGACGGGCAACAGGGGGTTGCATGTTTATGTGCGGCTCGAATCTCGTTGGGACTCATACGAGGTGCGCTCCGCAGCAGTAGCAGTCGCTCGAGAGCTGGAGCGTCGTCGGCCCGACGTCATCACAGCCCAGTGGTGGAAGGAAGACCGCGGAAAGCGCGTCTTCGTCGACTTCAATCAAAACGCTCCCCACAAGACAGTGTTTGGGGCATGGTGCGTACGGGCTCGGCCGGGAGCTCAGGTATCGACACCCGTCGCATGGGAAGACATAGACACGATCCACCCCGATGGATTGACGATCTCTTCACTTCCGCAACGGATCGAAGACCAGGGCGATCCATGGTTGGAGATGAATGCCAACCCACAATCGTTAGAACCGTTTCTCGCAATGCATGAACGTGACCGCTCGAATGGACTTCAAGACGCGCCCTGGCCTCCGGTTTATCCCAAGCAACCGGGCGAACCGCCGCGCGTCTCGCGAAGCCGGGCGAAAAAGTCGTGATGCAACGTTCGATGTGTGATGAACTTCAGCTCACGGACTTCTTCACCATCGCAGCGATCTTCTTCTGCTCATCGGCCGTTAGTTCCTTCAGCGCGAAAGAAGTGGGCCACATGTCGCCCTTGTCGAGCTTCGCCTCGTCGGTGAAACCGATGGTCGCATACCGGGATTTGAATTTGGCGGCGCTTTGGAAAAAGCAGACGACCTTTCCGTCTTTGGCGTACGCGGGCATGCCGTAATAGGTCTTGGCCATGAGAGATGGCGCATTGGCTTTAACGATCTCATGCAGCTTCGTGGCCATAGCGTGGTCCGATCCCTTCATCTCACGGATCTTCGCCAAGAGTGCCGCTTCGCCGTCTGCCGCGAGAGCTTCAGCCTTCAGTTCTGCGGCGCGCTCCTTCATCGCGGCTCGTTCCACAGCGCTGAATCCGCTGGACTTCTTCGCCTTGCTTGGACTCATTCAAACCTCCTTGAATAGATGCAAATGCTAAACGTCCCGCGGCACACAGGAACGAATGCTCCGACCATCCGGAGACTAGACTCTGGGAGCACCGGCGATGGGGCTCGCCAAAAACCGCCTGATAAAGGCTGATAGCTCCTACCTCGGAGTTGGTTGAAAGGAGGAGACTGCGCGCGTGCGATTCATCTGGATGTCCGCTTTCGGAGCCCTTGGTGCGAATGCTCGGTATTGGCTCGAAGGAGCTATCAGCAGAAGATTCCCTGGCGCTTTCCCGCTTGGGACGTTCATCGTAAATGTCACGGGCTCATTCCTTCTGGGTTTTGCGTTCGTTCTTTTGACTGATCGGTTCCCGGTCTCCCCTGCTATCAGATCGGGAATCATGATCGGCTTCATCGGCGCATACACAACGTTTTCCACTCTGACATTCGAAACGTTGCGCTTATTTCAGGATGGTGCCGTGTTGACGGGGGTCGCGAACGCCGCGGGCTCTCTGCTTATTGGACTCGTGGCGGTTTACTTCGGAACCGTCGCAGGGAGGGCATTATGAGACTCGAAGGGGAAGGTCAGCTGGTCCGGGTATTCGTTGGTGAATCCGATAGCTGGCATGGAAAGCCCTTGTATCAAGCGATCGTCGAGAGGGTTCGCCGCGAGGGGATCGCCGGTGCCACGGTCATCAGAGGGATCGAAGGTTTTGGTGCTGACAGCCGGATACACACGGCCAGGATCCTGCGCCTGTCGGAGGACCTGCCTGTCGTCATCGAGATCGTCGACAGCAAAGACAAGATCGAAGCCATCCTGCCGATGCTGGATGATATGGTCACCGAGGGGCTTGTGACCCTTGAAAGAGTCCAAATAATCGCTTACCGATCCAACTCCAAAGGCGACACGTCGCAGTAGGTCGACTGAAACAGATAGGAGGCAGCGGTGGGACTGAGCACGTTGGCGCGAGTCTTCTTATTCCTACACGTAACGGTGGCTGTTCTTGTGGTAGGAACTGGTTACGTTTATCCGATACTCATGAAGCAGATGAAGCAGAAGGGACCTGGCCGCCCGCCAATCATCCGAACCATGAGCGTGATGGAGAAAGCGTTCACGGTGCCTTTCGTTTTCATCCAGCCGATCACGGGTCTGGGATTGATCCTCACCACGCATGATCGATGGAACCCTTTCCATGCTGCGAACCGATGGCTGTTCGCCGCCCTTATCCTCTTCGTTGCGCTCATGGTCCTGGAGCTGTTCGTTTCTGCGCCGGCGGTCAAAGGGATGGCCGAGCTGGCCGCCGCTGGTAAGTATGACGACGAGGCTTTCGACAAGATTCTTGGGAGGCTCGAGAAGATCGGGCCCGCGTTTGGGATCTTGTTCATCATCATAACGGTGCTTATGGTGCTGAAACCCGGAGCAAACGTTCCGCACTTCTGATCGCCGCTCAACAACTTCAAGATACTAAGATCTGATCAAGCGCCAGAAAGCGCTCTTGCCGGAGGCGTAGCTGGAATCCAGCTTCTTTGCCACTATAGTTTCGAATCCCTGCGCAAAAGCAGTCTGAGCGAAGGCCTTTCCCTCTGCTTGCGCGGCGACGACCAGTTGCAGCCGCTCTGACGGGACAACGATTTGTTCGAGCAGATGTCTGCGCTCGTCGTAGGGGCTCTTCATCAGCGACTTACCATCCAGGTAGATGAGGTCGAACGCGCACAAGGTCGTCCTGCCGGCCGGGCCGCTCGCTACTGCGTCAACGATAGCGTCGATCGCTACAAGGTTCTTGCCGACGCTGCTCAGTTCCTTGTACCCAACGGTCACGTCTTCGTCGCCGTTCATCAACCGCGTCGAATCGCTGCATACCGCGAACAATCGAGTCCCTTTGATGATCGGTTCGAAGGCCCAAGCGTTGTCATCGAAGGCCTCGGTTTCCTGTCCGCAAAGCATGGGGTCTAGGTCGGGCATCGGATCGGGAGCATCCCGTTTATCATCGCTCAGCACGGCCAACCAGTCTCCACTCTTGGTCTCGATCATGTGATAGATCGCTCGAAGCCGCTGGCCCTTCAACTCGAACGTCAGCTTGCCCGGTTTCTGCTCCAG
>JBHELT010000068.1:0-9177 GCA_046262935.1 Actinomycetota bacterium
GCATCACGGTCTCCTTGAAGAAGGGCGATGTGACCAAGCACACTGCGAGTGAAGTCGATTGGACCGTGGACCTCATAGATACCGGTCTTGAAACTCAGACGGGGGGAAGGGTGAAGCGCCTCGGCCCCTGGCTCGGCGGCCAGCCATTCATGTTGACCTATGGCGATGGGCTGTCGAACATCGACATCAACGCTTTGCTCGATTTCCATAAAGCCCATGGCAAACTCGCCACTATGACTGCGGTTCGGCCCCCTGCACGTTTCGGTGGCCTGGAGTTTCGGGAGGACGGGTCTATCGTTTTCACCGAGAAACCGCAGATCGGTGAAGGCTGGATCAACGGTGGTTTCATGGTTCTCGAACCGGCCGTGTTAGACCGCATCGAGGGCGACGAAACCAACTTCGAGCGCGATGTTCTGGAAAGTCTTTCTGAAGACGGTGAATTGATGGCCTATAAGCACGAAGACTTCTGGCAATGCATAGACACCATGCGAGATCTTCGTTTGGTCAGGGCGATGTGGGATTCGAATGAGCGACCCTGGCTGACCGCATGATCGAAAAGTGCAGATCGTGTGGCGACCCTGGTCTTCATCACTTCCTATCGCTCGGCGCGATGCCACTGGCAAACGCCCTTGTGCCCGAAGAATGGATGGAACTCGCAGAAGCCAGATACATGCTCGAGCTCACCTTCTGTTCTAACTGCTGCCTGGTTCAGACCACAGAGACCGTTCCGCCGCAGGCGATGTTCGTCGATTACGTGTATTTCTCTTCCAACTCGACGACGATGATGCGTCACGCGGCCGACATCGCCGACCGCATGATCGAGCAGTTGTCGCTTGGCCCAGATACCTTGGCTGTTGAGATCGCGAGCAACGATGGCTATCTATTGAAGAACTACGTTTCCAAAGGCATCCCCGTTCAAGGGATCGACCCTGCCCGCAACGTGGCGGCCGTCGCCATCGAGGCCGGTGTCCCCACGATCGCCGAGTTCTTCGGGATCGATCTCGCCGAGCGGCTGGTCGCCGAGGGAAAGGCCGCCAGCGTCATCCATGCCAACAACGTCATCGGGCACGTCCCCGATATCAACGGATTCGTCTCTGGCATCAAGGAACTGCTGGCCCCGGGGGGCCTCGCCGTGATCGAAACTCCCTACGTTGTGCAGATGATCGATCAAGTTGAGTTCGACACCATCTATCACGAACACCTTTTCTATTACTCGGTTCTTTCTGCGACAGCGTTATTCGAACGCAACGGCTTGACTGTCGCCGACGTTGAACCCATCGATATCCACGGAGGGTCGCTTAGATTCTTCCTGCGTCATGAAGGCGAACGCGGCCCTTCGGTGTCGCGTTTCATCGAAGAAGAAAAGGCCCTTAGGATAGACAAGAGGGAGTACTACGGCGACTTCGCCAACAAGGTCGCTGAGCTCAAGGAAAGCCTTACCTCTATGTTGCGTGATCTGAAAGCGAAGGGCCATCGCATCGCGGCATATGGTGCTGCGGCGAAGGGATCTACCTTGCTCAATGCGTTCGGGATCGGCAGAGAAACCCTCGATTACGTTGCCGACCGGAGCCCATACAA
This sequence comes from Actinomycetota bacterium, assembly GCA_046262935.1. Classification (GTDB taxonomy): domain Bacteria; phylum Actinomycetota; class CADDZG01; order JAHWKV01; family JAHWKV01; genus JBHELT01. The sequence goes on from JBHELT010000068.1 coordinate 1,579, forward strand.
GCAGGGCCGGTACATGCCAGGGGTGCGCCTTCCCATCAAGCCGGCCGAGACCATCGATACCGATCGCCCCGATGAAGTGCTTCTGCTCACATGGAACTTCGCCGAAGAGATATTGGAACAACGAAAGGCTTACATAGAAAATGGCGGAAGGTTCATAGTGCCGGTTCCAACTCCGAGGTTCTTGTCATGAATGCCAACATCGATGGGGTCAAGCAGATCCCCCTCAAGCGGATCCCCGACGAACGCGGGACCGTGATGCACATGCTGAAGAGAACCGACGAGCACTTCCAGGAGTTCGGCGAGATCTACTTCTCCACGATCGAACCCGGCGTCGTCAAAGGGTGGCACCTTCACCACGAGATGGGACTTAACTACGCCTGCATCCATGGCCGCATCAAGCTAGTCATCTACGATGACCGGGAATCCTCGCCAACGCGCGGCAACTTGATGGAGGTGTTCCTAGGCCCAGCCAATCACTCGCTGGTCATCATCCCGCCCGAGGTCTGGAACGGTTTCAAAGGTATGGGTTCGCATGCCGCGATCGTTGCGAATTGCTCGACCGTCCCTCACGATCCGGCGGGTTCCGAGCGGATGGATCCGTTCGAAAATCACATCCCCTATGACTGGTCCGTTCGGCAGCATTGATGCGGGTCCTTGTTACAGGGGCCAACGGTTTCATCGGTTCCCGGGTTGCCCGCCTACTGGTCGAAGATGGACATCAAGTCATCGGAGTGGGAAGACCGGGGTCGACCCCCGCTAGCGAGAGCCTCGAGTGGCGCGAATGCGATCTCTTCGCGCCTGGTGAGATTGAAAGATTGGTCGATGAGGTCCAGCCCGACCGCATTGCGCATCTCGCCTGGTATGCGCAGCCCGATGATTACTTGACTTCGGTACCTGGTAATGAAGCATCGTTCGATGCGACCGCCGCATTGTTGTCGGCGATAGGTGGAACTGCGTGCGACAGATTGATGATCGCCGGCACATGCCTCGAAGGGATCGAAGGGGCCCCCGAGACCGCTTACCTCAGATACAAACGGGCGGCGCACGAACTGGTGATGGGGGCCACGGATGCCCGCTTGTCATGCGTATGCGCTCATATCTTCTATCTATTCGGGCCGGGCGAAGATCCTCGCCGCGTCATCCCTTTGGTCATCGATGCGGCCCTTAGCGGCAGAACGATCGAGGTGACGGCTGGTGAACAGTTAAGGGACTACCTTTACGTCGACGATGTTGCAGATGCTCTTCGTAGAGTTTTGTTCTCGGACCTTGTTGGCAGCGTCGACATCTCGGGCGGACAACACATCACCTTGCGGACCCTTTTGGAGTCGATCGGAAGGCAATTAGATGCAGCAAGCTCGATCGTGTTCGGGGCAAGACAGTACGCAGACAATGAAGTTATGACTGCGATAGGGGACCCAGGCAAACTGGCCTCGTTGGGTTGGCAGCCGAAGTTTGCCCTGGATGAAGCGATCGTGCGAACGATCCAATGGTGGCGCAGATGAGAGCATGCCCTTGTTGTGCGGGCCCATCCCAATCTGCCTTCAAGGCCCACGACGTCAATCGCAAGGTGAGCAAGGAAGTCTTCAGATATCTGCGTTGTACGGCCTGTGGGCTGATCTTCCTTGATAACGTGCCGCCGGACCTTGGTCGCTATTACGTCGCCGACTATCACTCGATCCCGGCCGATGGCGACGCCCTCGAACGAGCAGCTGCGGCCGAAACCCACAAGATCGACCTCGTGACCAGATACGCGACAACCGGGAGCCTTTTGGATATCGGAGCTTCATACGGAGCGTTCTGTCATCTCGCCATCAACGCGGGTTTCGAAACGGCCGCGATCGAAGCCGACGAAGGGTGCTGCGCTTTCATGCGGGAGCACTTGAGCATCGATGTGGCGCAGGCATTCGATGTCGCGGCAGAACTTCGGCGGGGCAAACGCCATGACGTCATAACTCTTTGGCATGTACTTGAACATCTCGAAAGGCCCTGGGATGTGATCGACGCGATCGGTTCGGCATTAACGCCGTCCGGCAAAGTTGTGATCGCCGTCCCGAACCCTTCGGCGCTTCAGGCAAAGATCATGGGGACCATGTGGCCGCACATCGATGCACCAAGGCACCTCTTCCAATTCAGTCTTGATTGGCTGAAACGGCGGGCGCAGGGGGCAGGACTTGACTTGGTCGACGTAACCTTCACCGAGGCTGGCGGTACTGGATGGAACCGCTTCGGGTGGAGTCAGTGGCTCTCCAACCCCTTCAAAGGCCGCTATGTGCGTTATGCGGCTCGCAAGGCTGGTGGCTCGATCGCGACATTGGTGGCTCCCTTTGAAACCAAAGGTCAAAGGGGCGCGACCTACACAGCGATCTTTGCGAAGGCAGACCAGTGAAAGTCTCCGTTCTTCTGCCCACCCGTGATGGCCTTAAGTATCTGCCTTACGCCATCGAGTCGGTGCAGGGGCAGGAAGCGTCGTCGCTCGACTGGGAGGTCGTCGTTTCCGATAACAACTCGGATCAAGATGTTACTGCCTATGTTGACTCGCTGAAAGATGCACGGGTGATCGTTTCCCGCTCCGATCGCGTTCTGCCTGTTACCGAGAACTGGAACAGGGCCCTTGAGATGTCGACCGGAGATTACGTGATCATGCTGGGTGACGACGATTGCCTGATGCCCGGATGCATGACAACACTTGAAAGATTGATATCCGAGTTCGAAAACCCGGACGTTATCTACTCGGGCGCTCATCTGTTCGCATACCCGGGGGCCGTGCCTGGGTCGGAGACCGGGTGGGTTCAGCCCTACGGATACGCAAGTTTCCTTCAAGCAGGCTCTGCCGGATGGGTTGAACCTGCAGAGACGCAGCGGATGGTCCACGAGGTTGCTCGGATGAAGACGCGGTTCGGTTTCAACATGCAGTTCGCAACGCTGTCGCGCTCGTTCCTTAACACGCTTGCTCCCGAAGGTTTCAGATTCAAAACGCCATTTCCCGATTACTACGCGATGTGCGTATTTCTCCTGAAAGCTCGGGGACTCGTGGCTTGTCCGCAATCCTTGGTTCTGATCGGTATCACGCCCAAGTCCTACGGAGCATTTCACGCCAGCGGAAGAAGCAGCGAGGGCTTGCGGTTCCTCATGGCCGAGCCCGAGCGCGGACAGCAACTGCCCTGCAGCGACGCAAAGACGTCGAAGCCACTGACGCTGGTTCCTGGGAACGCTATCAATGACAATTGGCTGACCGCCATCTGTCAGGTTGCGATCGAATTCCCCGAAGGCGGTCTGCAGGTAGATCGCAAGAGTTACCTTCGAAGGCAAGCGCAAGCTTTGGTTGAGGCGTCTTTGCGAACGAAAAGCGCGGCCCCCGTGCGCCAACTGCGCTCCTTCGTTTCATTTGGTGAGTGGTTCAGCCTGATCACGGGGGCCGCGGTGATGCTTGCCATAAGGATGCTCACTGGGCCACTTCGTCATGTTGGGTTCGTAGCCCGCTGGCGGGGCCGGTTCCTTCAGTTCCCTGACTGGCACCCCGACAAGATCAGCGGATTCGCGGATCCGATGGAGGTCATCGCACATCTTTCCAAACCCGAGCGCCTCTCGTGAGCACTGCGGTTATCCACCTCGTGAGACGAGGAAACGGAGTAGAAACCCTAAGGCGATTCATAGCGTCTTACCTTTCTCATCCGGCCGGGGGGGAGCATCGACTTGTCATGGCCTTCAAAGGCTTTGATTCAGACAGCATCGACGCAACAACGATCGAGGCCGTCGCGTCGGTTGATCACGAGGCGGTCTTCGTCGACGACGAAGGGCTGGACATAACCGCCTACATCAAGGTTGCATCTGGGCTCGGCGATGAGCGACTGGTTTTCATGAACTCATTCTCCGAGATCCTGACCGACGGATGGCTCGGTTCGTTCGATTCTTGTTTCACGCAGACGGGCGTTGGCATCGTTGGCGCCACCGGTTCGTGGGAAAGCGTGTTCGAAGACCAGTTCTACCTGCCGCCTGTCACCGGCCGCGGCATTGTTCGCGACATGAAGAGCCGTTATCTTCGCAAGGCGAACCGCATATGGTTCCCCCCATTTCCCAACCCCCACATCAGAACGAACGCTTTCATGATCGCGCGTGCTGACTTCCTCGACGCAAGTGCAGGTGTCGGTTCGAAGTTCGATGCAGCCAGATTCGAAAGCGGAAGACAAGGGCTCACACGACTGATCATGGCCAGCGGTAAAACACCCTTGGTCGTTGGAGCCGATGGCAGGTGCTACCAAACTAGCGAGTGGCCCGCCAGCAAAACGTTTCGTGCCGCAGAACAGTCCAACCTTATGGTCGCCGATAACCGGACCCGGGACTATGAAAGTGCCGACAGCGAAACCAAAGAGCTCCTGCGCCTTCTCGCCTGGGGCCCCCCAACGCGGGAAGCCCCTTGAGCGCCCCTAGGGTTACCGTTGCGATGCCCCTTTACAACGGCCAGAAGTTCTTGGAAGAGACTCTTGGATCGATCCTTCAGCAAACCTTCACCGATCTCGAAGTTGTGGTTCAGGACAACGGATCGACCGATGACACTCCAAACATCCTGCGCGCGTCCGCCGAGCGCGATCCCCGAGTCATCGTTGAGCGGAACCAACGCAACCTAGGAGCAGTCGCCAACTTCAATGCGGTCATAGCAAGGGCCCGCGGCGAATTCTTGATGTTTGCTTCGGACCATGATCTGCACGACCCCGATTTCGTGACCAAGACCGTGGCCGTTTTGGAGTCGGAGCCAGGCGCCGTGCTTGCTTATACACAGCGCATCGACATCGACGAGCAAGGGAACTCGCTAAAAAAGGTTCGAGAAGACGTCGTCACAGGGGGCCTCGAGCCTTTCAAGCGCCCTGGCAAGGTCATCCGAAACGGCGGGGCTCTTGGTTGTTTCTATGGTTTGTTCCGAACCGAAGCCATACGGAAAACGGGCGGCTACCGGCTGGCATACGGCCCCGACCTGATCTTGCTCTGTGAACTGAGCCTGTTGGGGGGATTCATCTGTGTCGAAGAACCGCTGCTTAGGTACAGGGTTTTCACCGAAGGTCCCAAGTCCAGTAAGGCAACATGGAAAGCGCGGCATCTTCATTACTTGAGCACCCTTGCGCCTGGTTATGAGAAGAGGTGGTTGGTCGCCCATCTGCCCACACCCACTATGGTCCTCCAGATATCGCGCATCGTTGCCGCCCGCACTTCGCTGCTCAAACTACCTCTGGTTGCGATCGACATCATCCGCTCCTTCTTCGTGAGGTGGAGGAATAATCGCAAGGCCGGTGCAGGGACATCGGGCATATTGCCGGTTAAGAAAGGTAGCGAGTGACTGCGGGTAACTCATCAAACACGGACGGGCTGAAGCCCCCCGGCGCGCGCAAACTCGTGCATTGGTCCGAATTGCTAAAGGCGCTGGTCGCCAAAGAGATCAAGGTGAAATACAAGCGGTCGATCCTTGGCTTCTTCTGGTCACTGTTGACCCCGTTAGCCTTGACCGGCGTTTATCTATTCGTCTTCATCTATGTATACAAAGTTGACCAGAAGGATTTCATCTTCTTCCTCCTTTCAGGGTTGCTGCCTTGGAACTACTTCAATATGTCATTGCTCGCCGCTACGAATTCTCTCGTCGAGAATGGGTCGCTCATCCGTAAGGTGTTCTTTCCCAGGGCTCTCATCCCGATGTCGGGGGTGCTGGCCAACCTTGTCAATTTCCTTTTGGTTATGGGGCTGTTCACGGTAGTGGCTGTGATCGCCGCGCGGCCGGTCGTTTCGCATCTGCATTGGCTGCTTGTGGCGATCGTGCTCGAAACGGTTCTGGCCGTTGGGCTGACTATGGCCCTGTCGGCGTGGAATGTTTACCTTAGAGACATCCAGCAATTGATCAGCATCCTTTCTTTGATCTGGTTCTTCGCTACGCCGATCGTCTATCCGTTGTCGCGCGTTCCTGCTCGGTTCAGGCCGTTCATCCTTGCCAATCCAATGGCCGGGATCATCGAGCTGTATCGCTCGGCACTTTATTCGGCAAAGTCGCCAGCGCCCGACGTTTTACTGTCGGCATTCGCGGGCACTGTTCTTGCTCTTGTTTTGGGGGTGCTCGTATTTCGCAAGTTGGGCCCCGTTCTTGCTAAGGAGCTGTGAGGTGAGGCCAACCGCCATCGTGGTCGATGGGCTCTGGGAGGAATTCAAGATCCTCGAAGACCGCACCCGAAGTCTCAAAGAGGTCGTGTCGAGGTTCCGTATCGCTCGAAGCAAGACTTCTTTCTTCGCGCTCGAAGATGTTTCTTTCACGGTTGGCAAAGGTGAAACCGTTGGTCTTCTTGGTGAGAACGGATCCGGGAAGAGCACTTTGCTAAGGTGTATCGCAGGCATCCTGCCTCCCAACAGAGGTAGCGTGCTAGTTGGCGGTACCGTGTCGAGCCTCATCGAATTGGGGGCGGGATTTCATCCCGAACTCACGGGGCGCGAGAACACTGCGCTTTCGGCAGCGCTCTTCGGATTGCCAAGGAGCAAACTCAAAGAACGGTTCGACTCCATAGTTGACTTCGCAGAGGTTTGGGATGCGATCGACCATCCCATCAGGTCTTACTCATCGGGTATGTATGTGCGATTGGCGTTCTCGCTGGCCGTTCATGTTGAACCCGAGATCCTTTTGATCGATGAAGTGCTTGCTGTTGGTGACGAATCTTTCCAGCGAAAGTGCGTGGCCCGCGTTTCGGAACTCGCCGCAAGCGGTGTGACCATCGTTTTCGTTTCTCACGATCTCGCTCTAGTCGAGCAGGTATGCGAACGAAGCCTTTTGCTAGAGAAGGGGAAAGTCATCGCCGATGGTCCGACTGCTCACGTCATTGAGATCTACAGAAGATCGGTAGACGAGGCGACGCCGACGACGCCGAGGTAAACGCCTAAGGTTCGGGTCGCGGCTTGGCTGGCGGTCGTCAACACTCGCGATGGCTTGGTCCCGGCGACTTTCATCAAGCCCTCGGCGATCGCAAGCGGATCGTCGACGTCAACGATCAAGGCTTCATCGATGCCTTCGGCTGCACCAACCCTCGGCCCACAGACCACGGGAACCCCGCATGCGAAGGCCTCGAGCACTGGAAGGCCGAATCCCTCGATCGATGATGGCAGAAGGAAAGCCTCGGAACCTGCGATGAACGAGCGCAGTTCGTCTTCAGACAGAGGGCGGTTCGGCAAGCCTCCATGCAGCGCGTCGGATGGATGCCCAGAGCACAACAAAAGGGCGCCCTGCTCGCTCAGTTTCTGGGCCACCGCTGGTATGACTTTCATGTTCTTGTGAGGTTTGCGGTGGTAAAGGCTTGCGATGTAGGGCCGCCCGCCGGCGAACCGGACCCTGGCCCCCTCGATCTCGTCCTCGGTCGAGGGCCGGAAGATCTTTGAGGGCCAAAGAGCGACCTTGGTTATCTTGGCTGGGTCCCCACCGTGCGATACGACCGATCTCCCGGTCACGTCGCTCGGCACGATGATGGCATCGGCGGCTTCGATCGAAGAATCGATGATCCTGCGGAACGCACTTCGGCGAAGCCGGTTGGGCATCGACGCAGGGAAGTCGAGCGGGATCAAGTCTTGGATGGTTACGAC
>JBHELT010000069.1:0-15519 GCA_046262935.1 Actinomycetota bacterium
CCCTTGTACAAGAAGTTCTTCAGAACCTCGGTGCCGTATGGAGTGTGCGCAACTTCCGGATGAAACTGCACGCCAAAGAATCTGCGTTCGAGGTCTTCCATCGCAGCAACCGGTGAAGAAGCCGTCGAACCGGTGGTTCGAAAACCTTCAGGTGCCTTAGCGACCGCATCGTTGTGGCTCATCCAAACGGTTTGTTCCAATGGAGAACCTTCGAACAACGCTCCCCCGGTCGATTCGAAATCGGTCCTGCCGAATTCACCAGAAGGCGCCTTGGCTACTTCGCCGCCGAGATGCTGAGCCATCAACTGATGTCCGTAACAGATGCCGAAGATGGGGACGCCTGCTTGGAAGATCTTCTCGTCGATGAGCGGAGCCCCCGGTTCGTAAACACTCTTGGGGCCCCCCGAGAGGATGATCCCCTTCGGCTTTTTTGCCAGCAAGTCGTCGACGCTGATGTCGTGGGGCACTATCTCTGAGAAGACATGGCACTCGCGAACACGCCGAGCGATCAGTTTGGCGTACTGCGCACCGAGATCGACCACGAGTACCCGGTCGAATTCTTCGGCAGGTGACAACCTAGCGGCCCTGGCCTACTCCCTGCTGCTGCTGCAGGTGTTTGCCCTCGGTCTTTATAGAAGGGGCGATAACCAATTCGGCTTTCTGGAACTCTCTTATGGTCTCGTATCCGGTTGTCGCCATCGAATTTTTGAGTGCCCCGAAAAGGTTCATCGTTCCATCGTTGACACTGGTCGGGCCAAGGAGGATCTCGTCCAACGTGCCGAGTGGACTCGACTTGACTCGCACACCGCGCGGTAGTGCGGAATGGAACGTCGCCATGCCCCAGTGATAACCGCGGCCGGGGGCCTCGGTCGCTCTGGCCAATGGCGAGCCGATCATCACAGCATCGGCTCCGCAGGCAATGGCTTTAGCGATATCTCCACCGGTGCGCATCCCACCGTCTGCGATGACGTGGCAGTATCGCCCGCTCTCTTCAAGGTGGGTGCGCCGCGCGCCCGCAGCATCGGCGATAGCGGTTGCTTGCGGCACTCCGATGCCCAGGACCTGTCTTGAGGTGCAAGCGGCGCCGGGGCCAACCCCGACCAAGATGCCAATGGCTCCCGTTCTCATCAGATGAAGAGCCGTTTGATATGAAGCACATCCACCCACGATCACGGGCAGGTCGAAAGTGGCGATGAACCTTTTGAGATTCAATGGTTCGCTTTGCGAAGACACATGCTCCGCCGACACGACCGTTCCTTGTATGACGAAGATATCGAGTTCGGCTTCGAGCACGACCTTCGAGTAAGCCTCGACCTTTTGTGGGGTAAGGCTGGCCGCAGCGGTGACCCCGGCCCCCTTGATCTGGGTGATCGTCTTATAGATCAGTTCTTCCTTGATCGGCTCTTGATACAACGCCTGCATGCGAGCGGTGACCGATTCCTGCGGAAGGTTGGCGATCTCTTCGAGGATGGCGTCGGCATCTTCATAGCGCGTGTGCAGGCCTTCGAGATTAAGGACCCCAAGTCCGCCGAGATTGCCAACCGCTATGGCTGTTGAAGGAGAGACGACCGCGTCCATCGCGGCGGCGAGCAGGGGAAGGTCGAAACGGTAGGCGTCGACTTCCCAGGTGATGTCAACGTCGTCGGGGTCGCGGGTCCTTCTTGAAGGGACTATCGCGATGTCATCGAAACCGTAGGCGCGTCGGGCTGCTTTGCCTGCGCCGATCTCGTGATCCAAGCTACGCGACTCCTTGGGATGTAAACATCTTTTATACCATCCAACGAGGGCCAAGCATCCCTCAGCCCGCCTGCCCAGTCATCAAACCTCTGAGTTGCAGCCCAAATATGAAGAAACCGGCCAAAGCGAACGTTGCCCATTCGAGCCCTGGATGTTTCTTCGACCATCGATGGGCGAAAACGAGGACAACCACCGGGAACGCACCATAGATGTAATGCAGAAATGGCCTGCGACCGCCGCCACTGAAAAGCAATATGCCGATCAGAGCCTGGACACCAAGCCCGATCTGACCTACCGCAAGCGTCGTGAAGAAGATGGGGCCTGGATGCTTGTTCCTCAGCCAGGCCAACACTCCCATCGCGGTCAATGACAAGAACACGGCCCCCAGGGCCAAGCCGAAGTAGCGGTGAGCGATGAGCATCTGGGAAGACTAAATGCAAAGCGCCCGCAGAGCCTTCTTCCCTCATAGAGGTTTACAGCTAAGCGGACGCGTCTAACAGGTTACCCCTACCTGACAATCGAAAAGTACTTCGCCGGTTTCGGTAGAAACCCAAACCGTCCCTATGGCCTGACCGCGCGGCTTCGCATAGATGGTGTAAACCCAAACTGGTTTTCCGCTGGCCGCTGGTGGACCAGAAGGATCACCGATCAACCACGGAGTCACCGACAACAGGACCGACGCCGACGGCGGAGCCCAAGGGATCGCCTTTGCTTTCGATGCACCGTCTGGTGTGTCGACGTTGAATCGGGACTCATCAACCGTCTGGGTTGGTGCGGGATCGGTAGAAACCGTAGCGCGCACAACGGTTCGGGCTTGCAGGTCTACGCGCGTCACTGCACCGCTGGGTTCGGCTAGGTCGATGGTCCAAAATTCCGCAGTGCCCTTTGGTCGCGCGAAGAGTAACGAGATCCGCGCGATGGTGGTTTCGACATGGACCTGTTTGAGTGCTGCCTGCACTGCTTCTCGCCCCGTGTAGAAAGATTTCACGGAAACCTCAGGCAGGTCGCCCGTATTCTTCTTCTTGCTATTGGTAGGGGCCGCGCAACCGGTTGAGACCATCACCACGACGAGAACCATCACAGCGCGCCGGATCCTTAGCGTGATAGGCATCTGCATCGACGGCGACCCTCTCATCTGAATTGATGTATTGAGGGACGATAGCGCGAAGCGCACATAACGGACACTGTGAGGTGATATTTCCATTGACTTGACAGCCCTGCGAGGTGCCAATAGCCTCTTAGGCGGATGTATATCCGATCCCCCTTCATAAGACGGTCCTTAGTCGCGGCCGTGATGAGCCTGATGCTCATGCAAGTCACACCGGCCGCAGCGAGCGGTGAATCCGCCGCCCTTGATAAAGCACGCCAGCAACTGTCTGAGATCAGAAAGCAACTCCAGGTCGACAGGGCAAAGGCGGCAGACATCAAGAAAGACGTTGATGCATTGGACTCCCAGATATTCGCCCTCGACCGGCAGATAAGAACCGGAGAGCACGATGTGTCCGCTCTCGAAAGCGAAATACGCACGGCTCAGGCCAAGATCGGCGAACTCGAGGCAGCGTATGGGTCCGCGGCCAACGCGTCACGGACCAGAGCCCGCAAACTCTACGTTCAGGGACCCATGGAAGCAGTGTCTCAGTTGATGAACGCTAAGTCCTTGATCGAATTCGTTCGCCTTCAGGTCTTCCTCGAAGTCGCCTCGAACGCCGACGGCAAGACGATGATCGACGCGTCACGACTGAAGGCAGATCTGGTTGATAGGAAAGCAGACCTGGATCACATCAGGACAGACCTTCGGGCTCAGAAAGAATGGCTTGTCCAACGTCGCCAATTGGTGGCGCAGGCTGAGCAAGACAAGGCCCTCGCACTGGCTTCAGTTCAGAACGATATCGATCGCGAGGAAGCCAACATCAAGAAACTCGAGCAAGAGAGCAAACGACTAACATCAACGTTGCGGCATTCATCGGCGATCTCGCGTTCCACCGGTGCGGTTTCGCACAGCGGATTCATATGGCCGTTGCACGGACAGATCACATCACCGTATGGGCCGCGCCACGGTGGCTTCCACCCCGGTATCGACATAGACGGCAACACTGGCGACCCGATCGTGGCGGCTAAAGCGGGGACCATCGCTCAAATATCCTGTGGCTCGGGATACGGACTGTGCACGATCATCGACCACGGCGGTGGAGTATCTACGCTTTACGCCCACCAGTCACGGCAAGCCATATCGAGCGGCAGCGTTCAGCAGGGCCAAGTCATCGGATACGTGGGATGCACCGGTTACTGCACGGGCTCGCACCTTCACTTCGAGGTTCGCGTCAACGGTTCGCCGGAGAATCCGATGAATTATCTGCCGTAACTCGCGGCCCCTGATGGGAACATCGAGCCGGAAATCAAAAGACCCCGCCGAAGCGGGGCCTTTTCATGTTCAGTGTGATTACTTGCCGATCACTGCCAGGATGTCACGCTCAGAAAGGATGAGCAACTCTTCGCCATCGACTTTGACCTCTGTGCCTCCGTACTTCGAGAAGATCACGCGGTCGCCTTCTTTCACTTCCAACGGAACGCGCGCTCCCTCTTGGAACCCACCGGGACCAACTGCGAGCACGAGGCCCTCTTGTGGCTTCTCCTTCGCGGTGTCTGGGATGACCAGGCCCGAAGGAAGCTGCTCCTCCGAGTCTTCCGCACGTACAAGGACCCTGTCGCCTAGCGGCTTGAGACCCATCTATTACCTCCTTGAGATAGTTAGCACTCTTAGGTACTGAGTGCTAATCATGCTACTTGAGCAAGGCGACACACGTCAAACGTGGCCGTGCCCAAGATGCGGGGCCGCTCCCGCCGGGATCCGTTCGAAGCTGGCGTAATGAGGCCGATGGAAAGAGGGGATTGACTACGGTGGCCGCCTTGCGGTCGCCCGGCCGGGGTCTCTCCGCGTCGGCGGCTGGAGGAGGACTGTCGACCCATCAGGACATCAGAGCTTTCACTGTCCTCTACCGTGGTAGCGTGCTACCATAATGCATATGAAGTACTTAACTGCCACCGAAGTCATTGGCTTCAATGAGGTGAACTGATGGGCACCCAAGCAATGACGCTGAGGATCCCCGAGGACGAGTACAACTTGCTGAAGATGCAGGCTGCTGCGACCGACACCTCGATCAACGAGCTCGTGCTCACGGCAGTGAGGAAGTTGCTTACTGACCAGTCCCGGTCGAGTGAGGTTGAGAAGTACCTCGAGGAGGCCCGAACGAAGTATCGGGTAGCTCTGGACAAACTGGCTGATATGTAACCGAGAAGAGGCTCCGAAAGGGGCCTCTTCTCTTCAAACAGGAATGAGGTGAATACCGATGCCCAAGGGCGAAAACGGTCGCTACCGCAGTGAGCGCGGCGGTCACGCCCATGTCCGCTAGATACGTAGGCCTCCTGCGAGGCATCAATGTGGGCACGGCGAAGCGGGTTTCCATGCATGACCTGCGGGCAGTTTTCACCGAACATGCCTTTACCGACGTTCAGACCCTCCTCAATTCGGGCAATGTGGTCTTCGGTGCCCCGAAAAAGCTGGCCGCCACCGCCGCCGCTGGATTGTCTGAAACACTCGCTGCGCTGACGGGGGTTTCGGCAAAGATCGTTGTGCTGACGACCGACGAGATGCAAGCGATATCGAAAGACTGCGCACTTCTGAAGGGTGCGACGGACCCTAGGAGACATCTCGTGGCTGTGCCTTTTTCGACTTCACAACTCAGATCGATGAAGTCGATCGCTGCAGAGCCTTGGGGCCCAGAAGCCATCGCGATCGGTAAAAGGGCCGTCTACCTTTGGTGCCCCGATGGACTTACCGGCAGCAAGTTGGCCAAGTCGGTTGAACGCGAACTGGGGGCCGATGTGACCATCCGCAATCAGGCAACCATCAGCAAGATCATGGCTGCCCTGTAAGGCAGTTACTCAGGCGAGCGGAAGGTTGGGGTCGGGGTTGATGTCAAGACCTGAGCGGATACCTCTTCGGTATCGGTGAAATCCACAGCATGCGACCATCGCAGCGTTGTCTGTGCAGTACGACAGTGATGGCGACTTCAGATCCAGTTCTGCTTCATCGCAGGCTTCCTTCAGCCGCTGCCGGAGCCGGGAATTGGCAGCAACACCCCCAGACAGCAGAACGGTTGGCGTTCCGACCTCGATGGCGGCCTTGATTGTCTTGTCTACCTGAACATCTACGACAGCCTCTTGGAAGGATGCGCACACGTCTTCGATCTTCGGACTCACACCAGCTGCCTTCTGCTTTCGCATGTGATTGAGCACCGCCGTTTTCAAACCTGAGAGTGAGAAGTCGAATCCATCGTTCTTCATCGGTCGGGGAAATGCGATCGCGGATGGGTCCCCCTTCGTCGCCAATTCATCGATCAGCGGGCCACCCGGGAAACCAAGACCCAGGTAGCGAGCAACTTTATCGAATGCTTCGCCAACCGCGTCATCGAGAGTTCGACCGACGACCTCGTACAGACCATGTCCTTGCATATGGATGAGCATCGTGTGTCCACCGGACACGAGCAGGACCATCGCCGGCAACTCGATGTTGTCGTGTTCTAGGTAATTCGCATAGATGTGGGCCTCGAGATGATTGACGCCTACAAGGGGCACTTCGAGCACGGCCGCCAAGGATTTCGCCGCTGCAACTCCAACGACGAGAGAGCCGATGAGTCCGGGACCGATGGTTACAGCGACAACATCGACATCCCACATGGTTGCGTCGGCGCGACTCAAAGCCTCCGCGATAGCTGGGTTCATCGCTTGCACGTGCGCCCGCGACGCGATCTCGGGGACCACGCCTCCGTATTTGTTGTGAAGGTCGGCCGACGAGGACACCACGTTCGAAAGGACCGTGCGCTCACCACTCAAGATCGAAACCGACGTTTCGTCGCATGAGGTTTCTACCCCAAGTGTCACGATCGGCTGATCGCTGGGTTCGGCCAGCTGTTCCAGAAGCGGCTCGACCTCAGGCTCGAATTGACCAACAGATTCTTCAACGATCTCATCAAAGGCAACTTGGATATTCATCGCTAGCCGAACTCCACCAGTGAACGCAACGATTCGAGCCTATCGGCATAGGCTGGTATGTCGATGTTCTCTACCAGCATCACGATAGCGTCTTCCCCGGTTTCAACGTAATAACCCCGACGGATGCCAACCGGTTTGAACCCGAATCTTTCATACATGGTCTGCGCCGGCAGATTCGATCTGCGGACCTCGAGCGAAACGGAACGCCCCCCGTTAACCAGCGCGGCATCGACCAGTCCGAGCATCAGTTTCATGCCAACCCTTTTGCGGTGATAAGCCGGATCGACGGCGATCGTGGTGATGTGCGATTCCAGACCCGAAGTCATGAGGCCCCCATAACCGATGACTTCGGCCCCCAGTCGAGCAGCCAGATAGGCTCGGTCAGCTCGACGAGCGATCTCTTGATAGAACAAAGCAGCGCTCCACGGTCGCGGATAAACGGCCTCTTCGATCTTCATCACTTGTCGAACATGGCGCCGTCGCATCGGCACCAATTCGACCTCGCTCAACCTGAACTCAGGCTGACGGGCGACTGCGCTCATTCGATGACCTCTTCTCCCAATTTATCTCCGCATCCGAACGTCTCATATAAAAGGGCTCGATGTCGAACAGTTTGTCGAAATCTTCTCGGAACAGTCTTGGCAAAGCCAATTCGACCAACGACGTGGCCCTGGGAAACGCATTGGCGATCGAACCGAATTCGACCTTGTGGGTGTCTTCGAGTCTTGCTTTGTAGAGCAATGCGCCATTGCCAACCAATAAAACGTCGCCTCCCCGGCTCTCAACCTCGCCAACCAGTTTCTCAGGTGTGCCGACCATGTAGTTACTTTCCCGGGTGATGCCGCCGGGCACCTGGCGATAAAAAGCGAAGAACACTTCGCTGCGTTTGGCGTCGAGCACCGGGCAGATGAGCTTGTTGGAATACCGAACCTCGAACGCAAGAAGGTCGAGGGAGGATACGCCGATGATGGGGACCGAGAGGGCCTGAGCAATGGTCTTGCCAGTTGTTATGCCAACGCGCATGCCCGTATATAGGCCTGGCCCCAGCCCAACAGCAACCGCAGACAGATTTCGATACGTCAGGTTGGCCTGACTCATGATGAACTCGACCGCGGGCAGCAAGAATTCTCCGTGCGAGGCTCCCCTGCCGACCAGGCATGAGCCGATGATCCCCTGTTCGGATCCGATCGTGACGGACGATTGTGACGTTGAAGTTTCGAGGCCGAGTACCAGCATCAGTCGCTCTCGCTTTCTTCGACCGAGAAGAGTTCGTTCGCCAGCATGGCGATCGTTTGAAGGCGAGATGTCCAGGCGTCCCCGCGGGGCCTCAACGTAACGACGCGCTCGTCGTCGGCATCGAGCGGAGTTAGTTCTACTTGCAGATGTTCCTTGGGAAGCAGTGGTTCGATGATGTCGCCCCATTCGATAACAACCACGTACGAAGGATCGAGGAATTCGTCGTAGCCAACGTCGATGACATCCTGGATCATCCCGAGGCGATATATGTCCAGGTGCATCAAAGGGTACCTGCCTCCGAGGTATTCCTTCATCAAGATGAAAGTTGGACTTGTAACCTGCTCGGTTATCCCAAGACCAACCGCAAGCCCCTGCACGAAAGTTGTCTTGCCTGAACCAAGGTCTCCCGCCAGCACGATCATGTCTCCCGGTATCAGAACTGGGCTGAGAGCAACAGCGAGTCGACGCGTCTGGTCGGCTGAGCGTGTTTGGATGCTGAAAGTGTCAGGTTGGAAAGTGGCAAACATGTCAAAAGAGGCTTACTTGTTCCGCAGATCGTTCTTCGTCAGACACGTCGATGTGTTCCAACTCAGCCAATACCGCCGCTATGGTTTGGAAGTCAGACCGAAGCGCCGCCATCGCTGGGGACTTTTCGCCTCCACTATGCAATGCGGCGGCGGGATGAAATGTTGGTATGACAACTGCACCGTGGCCTTCGAACCTTTGTCCGCGTACCTTGGATATCGATACCTGTTTTCCGAGGATGAATCGCGTTGCGAAATTGCCCAGGGGCACGATCACGCGAGGTTTGATGGCCGCGATCTGTGCTTGCAGGTATGGCTCGCATGAATCGATCTCGTCGGGCAGTGGGTCTCTGTTGCCAGGCGGTCTGCATTTGATGACATTGCAGATCGTGCATCGCGACCGGTCGCGGCCGATCGAAGCGAGCATCGAGTCGAGCACTTTGCCTGCGGCGCCCACGAAGGGTATCCCCTGCCTGTCTTCGTGGAACCCGGGGGCCTCCCCGATGAACATCAAGTCCGCGGACTCGTCGCCGTCCATCCAAACCACTTGCGTACGGCCCTGTGATAGTCGGCACTTGGTGCACGACAACGCCATCTGTTTGATCTCGTCGAGTGACTTCCCGCTCACGCGTCCTCCTGATCCACGGCCCAGAAAATGCTGTGACCTGCACTCGACGACCTTAGGCTGAAGCCGCCCTCACGGCTTGCCTGATAGCCCCGGCCACCGCGCCGGGCGCGAGGGCCAAGACCTGATCGACCGACGTCTGCATCCGGCATGTTCCAAGGCCGAAGATGACATCGCCATCATATCTAGTGTGGGCCGGGTGAACCACGGTCGAGATGCCATCTTGGCCCGCTTTCGCTAGCAGGAAGGCATCGTTCTTCGTCAAGATCGCATTGGTTGCAACTACACCGATCACGGTGCTTTGCATGACCGGCAGCGGCATCACCGGGGTCCCCTTGGGCGCGGTACTGCCAGCAAGAAGTTGACCTTGCTCGTCTAAGACATCGCCGACCGCGTTGACCGCTATCAGGGCAGAGACCTTCAATCCATCGGCTGATGAGATGGTCCATGTGCCGATCCCTGACCTGGTTGCGTACTCGATGCCGTGTAGTTTGCCAACAGTGCAACCGGTCCCCGCGCCAACCCTGCCGGTTTGGAACTGTCCGTCGGTTGCGGCATCGCACGCTGCCTCCCCTTGCCTCGCCCCAGGGCGAGCGCTGGGGTCGCCTTGTCCGAGGTCGAACAAGATGGCAGCCGGCACGATCGGCACATTGAACTTCCCGCCGCCAGCTGGCCAACCGATCCCACGTTCGTCGAGCCACCTCATAACTCCATCAGCCGTGGCGAGGCCGAAAGCGCTGCCTCCCGAAAGCACGACCGCATTCACGCGATCGACCCTGTTCTCGGGCTGCAGCAGGACCCATTCACGATCACCGGGCGAGCCGCCTCGGTTCTCGCATGAACCAACGGTTCCATCGGCACACAACACAACAGTGCACCCAGTCATGCCAACCTGATCGGTCCAATGACCAACCCTGATGCCTTCGACATCGGTCAGCATGCTAACGCGCTACCGACCTTCGTTTGCCTCCGGAGGTTCCAAGCACTTCATCGGTGAAGGAGCGAAACAGTTCATTGAACTCGACACTGCGCTCGAGCATCGATGTGTGTCCGACGCCTTCGAATTCATGAAAGCGCGCCCCCGGTATCTTCTCAGCCATATGTTTCGAGGCTTTAAGGCTTGTGATGCGATCGTCTCCGCCTGCGACGATCAATGTGGGTACGTCTATCGCATCGAGAGCATCGCCCATGTCCCATTTGCGGAACATGTCGATCATCTCCACCAGTTCGACCGAAGGGAAGCACGCAAGTAGTTTTCTGACGTGTTCGATCTGAGAAGGACTGGCTCCCGAACCGAACCCGAATAAGCGAACCAGGATGTAAGACAGGTCGTCGCCGCGCAACCTGAGCATGCGCATCGAACGTTTATCCGTGAGAAATCGGTCGATGACCCTTCGAGTCCTTCGCTCGACCGGTCCAACGAGTTCGGCGGCCACCATCGTCTTGAAAGCGTCGGTGTGCGTGGTGTTCACCAACATCAAGCCTTTGACCCGATCATGAAGCTCCCGATGATAAAGACGACAGAATTCAAGGACAGCCATCCCCCCCATCGAATGGCCAACCAAGATGCAGCTCTGCAGACCGCTTGCGTCGAGGATGGTCTTGAGGTCTGCAGCGAGTACCGGCATCTTGGGCTTCGGGTTTCCCCCGACCGAGCGACCATGATGGCGCGCGTCGTAGAAAACATGCCGGCGTCGGCCATCGAGACCAGTCATCTGGTGATGCCAGATCGAATGATCTAGTGAATATCCGTGCAAGAAGATGGCCCCCTCAGTTGCTGAGGCGGGGCCGATCTCAGAGACGAAAAGGCGTGCACCGTCCAAGGCAGCGATGTCGTATTCACGGTCGCCTTTGATCTTTCCGTAGGGTTCATTGGCGAAAGGATCGGGTTTCAATCTCGAACGGCCAACGACGAGTCGCTCTGCAGTGAGTCCGGCCGCGACACCGGCTGCAGCAGCCCCAGCCAAGATCGCGATACCGCGTGCCATGCCGCCGCCAGACTTCTCGGTTTTCGCCATCAGGTCCCCGCGTATCTTCGAGGAACCCGCGAACTGATACCGCAGACAACCTCGTATGCGATCGTATCGATGCGAGACGCGACTTCGGCGGCAGAGATCTCTTCTTCGCCCTGCCTGCCGACGATCACAACCTCGTCGCCAACCGCGATGTCGTCATCACCAGCATCGACCAAGAAATGGTCCATGGTGATGGTTCCACATATCGGATAGCGCTTGCGGTTGATCAAAACGTCCCCGTTGTTGGTGAGCGCCCTGGTAAGGCCATCGGCGTAGCCGCATGGGATGGTGGCGATGTTCGCCGGCTTCGACAATGTGTAGCGCTGGCCGTAAGAGATCGTCTCTCCGGCTTCTAGCCGCTTCACGAATCCAACCCGCGACTTGAAACTGAGAGCAGGTTGCAATCCAACGCGATCGCGCAGGGTTTCGGATGGATAGATCCCATAGGCCGCGATGCCAACTCTCACCATGTCGAAGTGCGCTTCGGGCATCGTGATGGTTGCCGCCGAATTGGCCATGTGTTTCAGCATGCCATCGACCCTGCCCCCGAGAGCGTCGAGACATGATCGGAACTTGGTGTATTGCGATCTGGTGTAGGGAGCCTGAACATCTTCTGCAACTGCGAAGTGGGACCAGATCCCTTCCAGCTTCAAGCCTTCCAGTTCTTCCAACGCTTCAAGGAATCCTTGAACCTCGTCCGGCTGCAAACCATAGCGATGCATCCCGGTATCAACCTTCACATGCGCCGATGTGTAGCCAAGGCCAGTGCGCTTTCCTGCTTCATCGAATGCTTGGGCCGCCGCCATGCTGTAGATGGTAGGAGTGAGTCCAAGTTCGACTGCGCGTTGAATGGCGCCCGTTGGGGGTTCTGCGAGCAGAAGGATGGGTTTGGCAATCCCGGCCTCACGCAGGGATCGGCCTTCATCGACGCGAGCAACCCCGAGCCAGTCGGCCCCCCCGGCCACAGCAGCCCTCGCGACCGCGGCATCGCCGTGACCATACCCATTGGCTTTCACAACGGTCAGCAAACGCGTCCCTGGTTGGAGCATTTGTTTCAGGGTTGCGACGTTGCTCTTGACGCAGCCAACATCAACCTCGACCCATACCGCGTCAGGATCGCCCAGCTTCTTCACCTCCCGTTAGTTCGCTGATGACCAACGGCACCGCATCGACTATGTCTGAGGCGGTTGAGCCGAGCACACCCCTCGCAGCGGCGACACGGTCGCCTGCGGAACCGTGTAGCCACGCCGATGTCCAGCCTGCATGCATCGTTTCCAGGCCCGCGGCGAGCATCGCCACCGAAATCCCGGTCAAAACGTCACCTGTTCCAGCGGTCGCGAGCTCGGGTCCGCCGGTCGTAGATACAACAACATCACCGCTCGGATCGGCGATAACGCTATGCGAACCTTTGAATACAACTACTGCACCCGTCATATCGGCCGCATGCCGCGCGTTTTCGATGCGATCTGCATCGACGCTCGAAGGTTCGCTCGCGAGTAGGTGGGCCATCTCGCCGCTGTGAGGAGTGAGTAAGGTTCCGGCCTGACGCGATTTCAGCGCGCCTGGACCAGCCGCTATCGCGAAGATGCCATCGGCATCGATCACCATGGGCTTTCCGCAGCGCCGCACCAATGCATCGACGAATGCCAAGGTCTCCCGTTCCCTTCCGAGCCCAGGACCCAGAGCGATCGCATCGACCTGATCGGACCACTGCATCACTTGATCGACGTGATCAGGAGTGAACCACTCGGCATCGTCGTCGCCAACGCTGAAGGTGAGCGCTTCGATCACGGACGAACGCACAACGGAGGCCGCCGCGCCCGGGACCGCGATTCGCACGAGTCCGGCCCCGGCGCGAAAGGCGCCTCGGGCCGCAAGTATCGCCGCCCCTGGCATCGCTGCAGAGCCCGCCACCACAAGAACCTTACCGACACTTCGTTTGTGCGATGACGCATCGCGTTTGGGAATCATTCTCGCCACGTCGGCGGCTTCGACCTGGTGAACCGACGCGTGCACCGCACCGACGTCGCATCCGATGTCGGCGACGATGACTCTTCCGGCACGGCGCGCCCCGGCTCCCGTGATGGTGCCGGTCTTCGCGGCCCCCATCGCGATGGTCAGGGTTGCTTCAACCGCGACCTGCGCTGAACCCGTAAGGGGGTTAACACCAGAGGGCACGTCGATACTCAAGACCGGCTTGCTTGCATCACCGATCACATCGATCAATTTCGCCGATGCCGCTTCGAAAGCACCCTTGAAGCCAGTACCGACGATGGCGTCGATGATCACGTCGGCCCGCAGGATCTCATCTGCGAAACGAGCGTCTACGGAAGACATCGTCTTGATATTCTTCGCGCTGTGCATGGCCTGTTGAGCTGGCCCCTGAAGGGGGCCGCTCAACCCTTCGAGTGGATGAACGATGACCGGATAGGCGCCCCAGTCATACAGGTACTTAGCCGCCACGAAGCCGTCGCCCGCGTTATTGCCCTTGCCGCAAACGATGACGAATCTTTTGTTGTAGACACCTCCGGCCAGCTCGACAGCGGCCCGCGCAACCGCGAACCCTGCCTTTTTCATCATCATCTCGACCGATGAACCGTTAGCGATGGCAACCTGCTCGGCATGCGACATCTCGGTCGGCGTTAGTACCGCGATCATGCGCCCATTCTAGGTCGGTTGACGATTCGGTTCGCGCTCTATTCGACCGTGACCGACTTCGCCAAGTTGCGCGGCTTGTCTGGGTCGAGCCCGCGCTTTTTGGCAACGTGATATGCGAGCAACTGCAAGGGCACTACATCGACAGCAGGAGACAGCAGATCCGGGGTGGCGGGGACCCGGATCACGTGGGAGAAAAGTGCATCGGCCGAGTCGTCGTCTTCACAGACCAGCGCGATCACCTCGGCCCCCCTGGCCTTGGCCTCTTGCATGTTCGAGAACATCTTCGCCTTGACGTGGCTCCGGGTCGCAACCCCAACAACTGGTACGCCATCCTCGAGCAAGGCGATCGGGCCATGTTTCATCTCCCCAGCCGCGAATCCTTCGGCATGAAGGTAGGAGATCTCCTTCATCTTGAGGGCCCCTTCCATGGCAACCGGGAACCCAACCCCGCGACCGATGAATAAGAAGGTGGTTGCCTGCTTGTACTTTTCAGCAAGCGCAACGATGGCTCCTGTGTCGACGAGCACCGACTCCACTTGAGCAGGGATGCGGTTCAGATGATCGAGCAATTCCTTGGTCTCCGCTGGATAGCGCGTTCCGAGGGTCTGGGCCATCCAAAGCGCAAGCAGCCATAAGGCTGTCATCTGCGTCGTCAGTGTCTTCGTGGCGGCAACGCCCACTTCCGGGCCTGCATGGGTGTAGAGCACAGCATCGGCCTCGCGCGTGATAGACGAGCCAACAACGTTGGTGATCGCGATGACTTTGGCTTTCTGTTTGCGTGCGTACCTCACGGCAGCAAGCGTGTCGGCAGTCTCCCCCGACTGAGAGATCCCAACAACCAAGGTGCTCGAATCGAGAACGGGGTCTCGGTATCGGAACTCGCTGGCTACATCGATCTCGACTGGCAGTCGCGTCCAATGCTCGATGGCGTACTTCGCCACGAGGCCAGCATGGAACGACGAACCGCACGCGACGATGAATACCTTGTCTACGTCGCGCAACTCCTCATCGCTGATCCTCAATTCGTCAAGATGAAGAGCGCCGGTTTTGTCTGATCGGCCTCGCAGGGTTTCTCGGATGGCGGTTGGCTGTTCGTGGATCTCTTTCATCATGAAGTCGTCATAGCCACCCTTCTCTGCGGCGGCGATATCCCATGAAACATCCATGTGCTCTAGCGAGGAAGGACTTCCGTCTTCTTCTATGCAAAAGACCGATCCGGGCGTCACCTCCACCAGTTGGCCGTCGCGCATGTGCGCCACATCCCTGGTGTGTTCGATCAGAGCAACGACGTCCGATGCGACGAAGTTCTCGTCTTTGCCGAAACCAACGATGAGCGGGCAATCGCGTCTTGCCGCAACCATCTTCTGAGGTTCGGCCGAGTCGACAACGACCAGCGCGAACGATCCGTCGATCATGGCAATGGCACTGCGGGTCGCTTCGAGCAGGCTCGAACCACCCGACACCTCAGACTCGATCAGGTGCGCGACCGTTTCGGTATCGGTTTCAGATGAGAACCGGTGGCCCTTTTCCTCGAGCAGTTCTCTTAGTTCCATGTGGTTTTCGATGATCCCGTTGTGCACCAGGGCGATGCGCGAATCGCAGTCAACATGAGGATGCGCATTCCGCTCGGTTGGCGCGCCGCATGTTGCCCAGCGCGTGTGGCCGATACCGG
>JBHELT010000070.1:0-9867 GCA_046262935.1 Actinomycetota bacterium
TCGTATGACCGCTTGGACCTTCGCGGGCCGGTCGCGCTGATATTCGGAAACGAGGCCCAAGGCCTCCCCGCTGATGTGTTCGAATCGGTCGACGAGGTCGCTTCGATACCATTGGTGGGGTCGGCTGAATCTTTGAACGTAGGTATCGCTGCTGCATTGTTCATGTTCGAAGTTGTTCGTCAAAGGAGGGGCGATTGAGCGACGTAGCGGAGGTTGTCTCTCAACTTCGTGACGCCATCATCGTTCTCGATCCTGCGGGCAAGGTCGTTGACTGGCTGGGGGCCGCCGAGCACCTGTTCGGCTGGGACCAAGCCGCGATGATCGGGGCAGACATCAACGAGAGATTCGGCCCCCGCGACGCCAATGGGAGCAAGTGCTCGATCGGCGTACCGCCGAGCGCGGCGAAACTTCGGACCATCACTGGCACACCGGAGCAGGAATACCTGGTCAAGACACGAAGCGGCGAAGACTTGTGGGTTGGCATCACGTGTTCATTCGCCCGCGACGCTAACTCGAAGATCAGCCGGACCATCGCGGTTGTGCGCGACATCACCAGGCGAAAGGGGATAGACCTTGCCAAGTCCGAAGTTATCTCCGCCGTTTCCCATGAACTTCGCTCGCCTTTGACCTCGGTCAAGGGCTTCACATCGACACTGCTGAACAAGTGGGACAGATTCGATGACGAAACCAAGAAGCATCTGCTGTTCACCATCAACACCGATGCCGACCGCGTCACCAGACTTATCAATGAGCTGCTCGACTTCTCACGCCTGGAGGCAGGCCGTCTTCAATTGCGGCGCCAAAGGATCGCCATCCCCGACATCGCCCATCGAGTGATCGATCGCATCCAACCTAGGGCCGAGGCGCACAAGCTAACGACCGAGTTCCCCGATGATTTTCCCGAAACCTTTGCCGACCCCGACAAGGTCGAACAGGTTCTTACCAATCTGGTCGAGAACGCGGTCAAGTACACCGACTCTGGTGAGGTCAAGGTAAGCGGCGCGTGGGATGACGCCACCGTTTCGATATGGGTTTCAGACCAGGGCGACGGCATACCGCTGGAACATCGAAGCCAGGTCTTCGGAAAATTCTTTCGGCGTGGTGAGCGGGCAGGTAACCCAACCGGTACCGGCCTTGGGCTATATATATCGAAAGGCTTGCTCGAAGCTCATGGGGGCCGCATATGGGTCGATGAGGCTCCCGGCGGCGGGGCTGTATTCACCTTCACGCTTCCTCGTTCCGAGCCTTAGACCTCGACAAGGGAACGACGATGAACATCGAAGACACTTCGGCGCAACTAGCCTCGATCACGAGTGAGGCACAAGAGGCGATCGCCGCCGCTGCGTCGCTGTCCGAGATGGAAGAGCTGCGCGTCAAGTTCCTAGGCCGCAAGAGCCCCATCGCCCAGATCAATCAAGGCATGGGGAAACTGGATGAACAGCAGCGCAGAACAGTCGGACGAGAGCTCACCGAAGCGCGCAGAACTATCGACGCTGCGTTCGCCGCAAAGACGCAGGTCTTGGAAGCGGCCGAGCAGACCGCTCGTCTTGATGCCGAACAGCTCGACGTGACGTTGCCGGGAAGAAGGCTGCGCCGGGGCGTTATCCATCCGCTCACCCAAGTGATCGACGACATCGTCGACGCGTTCGTCGGGATCGGTTTCAACGTTATCGAAGGACCGATAGTTGAAACCGACTACTACAACTTCGAGGCTCTCAATATCCCTAATGATCATCCGGCCAGATCGATGCACGACACCATCTATGTCGAATCCGATGATCCCGGGTCGATCGTGTTGCGCACTCACACTTCCCCGATGCAGATAAGACTCATGGAAAAGACGGAGCCTCCTTTGTACGTTCTGATCCCTGGCCGCGTTGTGCGCAACGAAGAGGTGGATGCGAACCATCTCGCAAGCTTCATGCAGATCGAGGGCCTTGCGGTTGACGAAGGACTTTCGATGGCCGACCTGAAGGGAACGCTGGAAGTATTCGCACGAACCATGTTCGGTAAGGATCAACAAGTGCGGATGCATCCGAGCTACTTCCCATTCACCGAACCATCGGCTGAGGTCTACGTTGTTTGCTTCGATTGCAATGGGAAGGGCTGCGCGACGTGCAAGGACGAGGGCTGGATCGAGATCCTGGGAGCTGGGATGGTTCATCCCCACGTGTTGCAAAGGGTCGGCTACGACTCCGAACGCTACACTGGGTTCGCCTTCGGCCTTGGGGTCGAAAGAGTGGCGAAGCTGAGATACGAAATACCAAACCTTCGCTGGTTCTACGAGAACGACATCGCCTCGCTTGGATCTTTCTCATGAAGGTTCCCGTCTCTTGGCTTGCCGAATATGTTGACCTGCCTTCATCGATCGATGAACTGGCTGCGCGCCTTACCGCTGCTGGCTTGAAAGTCGAATCGGTCCAAAGGCCAGGCGCCGAGATAGATGGAGTGATCGTTGCCGAGGTTTTGAAGATTCAGCCGCATCCCGACGCCGATCGCCTCGTCTTGGTCGATATTCGCACCGATGTTGGCGAGTCTCACGTGGTATGCGGTGCGAAGAATTTCGCGGTTGGGGACCGGGTTCCTTTCGCTACCCCCGGCTCGACACTTCCTGGTGGCAAGAGCATCGGGGCATCGACCATCCGCGGACAGAAGTCCGAAGGGATGCTCTGTTCGGGGCGTGAACTCGGCGTGACCGACGATCACTCGGGCATCTTGATACTGCAGTCAGACACCCAACTTGGCAGCGATATCAAGAAGGTACTGGGGCTCGACGAGGTTGTTCTCGAACTCGAGATCACTCCAAGCAGACCAGATGCCATGAGTGTTCTTGGTGTCGCTCGCGAAGTATCGGTGCTGACCGGTGCATCGCTTAGACCGCCGCCGGTTGAAATCCCTGCCGGTGCGATGTCCAACCTAAACGTTGCCGAGTCGATATCGGTTGAGATCTCAGACGCAGATCGTTGCCCGCGTTACTTGGCGCGTGTCGTTCGCGGCGTCAAGGTCGCTCCATCTCCTGAGCGGATCCAGCGGCGACTTAGGGCTGCTGGCGTTCGTCCGGTCAACAATGTTGTCGATGCAGCCAACTACGTCTTATTGGCTCTGGGGCATCCGCTGCATGCTTTCGATCTTGCGAAGGTTGAAGAGGGCAAGATCGTGGTCAGGCTCGCGCGCGCCGGGGAGAAGGTCACAACCATCGATGGTGCCGGACGTACCCTCGATCCAGACGACCTGGTGATAGCCGATGCTGCGAACCCAGTCGCGATCGCAGGAGTCATGGGTGGCAGTGAATCGGAGGTGTCAGTCACGACGACTGACCTTCTGATCGAGTCGGCCTACTTCGATCCTCGTTCGATCATGCGCAGTGGAACTCGTCACAACTTGCGCTCGGAAGCGTCGATACGATTCGAGAGGGGAGCGGATCCCAATGGTGTTGAGTATGCGGCAGACCTTGCAGTGTCACTCATCACGAGTTGGGCAGGCGGCACGATCGACGAAGGGGTTGTCGATGAGTATCCGAAAAAGGTCGAACCGCGAGTAGTCACGATGCGAACGGCACGCTGCCGCTTGTTGCTCGGCACCGACCCTGGTGACGACGAGATGGTCGACGCGCTGTCGCGACTTGGCTTGCAACCGCGCCTCGAGTCGGGAGTGATCACGGTTACTGCCCCAACCTATCGCCCGGACATCGCGATCGAAGAAGACCTGGTCGAAGAAGTAGGCCGCATCTTGGGCTATGACCGCATCCCATCACGACTTCCTTCAAGCAGGGCCCGAGCGGGGGCTCTTACGACAGGGCAGAAACTTCAGCGCAAACTGCGACAGATCCTTGCCGGAGCCGGACTCAACGAAGCGCAAACGAGCACCATGTTTGGCCCCAACGATGTGAAGCGCATGCAACTGCCATCCGATCACCTACTGGGCGATCCCATCTGGCTGGCGAATCCCCTCAACACCGAAGAGTCCCTGTTAAGGACCTCGATGCTGCCAGCCCTGTTGTCCTCGATCGAACGCAATATCGCGCGTAGGAATCACGACATCAGGCTTTTCGAGATCGGTCCGGTTTTCTTGAAGTCGGGCGAGGTGCTGCCTCATGAACCATCGAAGCTTTCGATGGTGATGGCCGGAGGCATCCAAGGCGAATGGCATTCGGACTCTCGCTCCATCGACTTTTATGACCTCAAAGGTGCGGTCGAAGCTCTCGTAGCGGGCTTGCGAGTAAAAGATGTCACTTATCGCCGTTCGTCAGAAGGCCTGCTTCATCCCGGGAGGGCTGCGGACCTTCTCGTAGGAAGCACAGTAGCTGGAAGCTTCGGAGAACTCGCCCCACACATCGCGATGGGCTTCGAGCTAGGCGGCCATCGCGCATACGTTGCCGAGTTCAGCCTCGACGCTATCTTCGCAGGCATCTCCGATGCGAAGCCGTCCATCGAGAGCACTCGCTTCCCCGCGGTCCTGATCGATGTCGCGATGTCTTTTCCCGAGTCCGTGCCCGCCCAATCCGTGCTCGACGCCGTCAGACAGAGCGCGGGGCCGCTACTTCGTGATGCCCGTGTCTTTGATGTGTACAGGGGCGAGCAGGCTGGAGAGGACCGCAAGAGCCTTGCCATTTCGCTTAGCTTCCGCAGCGATGAGCGCACCTTGACCGAGGCAGAGGTCATCGAAGTCAGAGACAAGGTCTGCGAGCACCTTGCCGCCTTGTTCGATGGACGCGTGCGGGGGTCTTGACCCCAATCAGGCCGATGCTCCGTCAAGGGACTCACCCATTTGCCTGCAGACCCTTATAGCCTGCATTTAGGTTGGGCTGGTACTAGTCAGAAAGGGTGAGCACAAAACCCTCCACCTTCGTCATTGGCTGATATGTCCGTTTCGTCGAGACTTCAGTCAAGACAAAGATCACGGAGGGGGACATGACGAACAAGACGAGCAAGAACAAGGACGCAGCTGGCTTTCGCCGCAGGCGTGCGCGGCGCAGGTCCAAGGAATCTCGACCGAAAGGCCGTGCCCTAGACCGGTGGTATCGCTCGCAGCCGCTCGCTCTCAGCCCCGCCTAGACCGGCGGCTCGGAGGCCTCGGCCCTCAAGATCCAAAAAGGCACCTGACAAAGCCTGCGGCCTTCCGAATGCATCTGGAAGAAGAACGCCCCGGTTGAGGGGGCCCCGAAACCGACCTTGAAATGCATAAGGGCACTGCTCGTGCGCGTCCGGTCGAGGGCATGAGGCTGAAAAGATATCTCGCTGTTTCCCTCCACGCCCGTCGGCCGACCATCAACGTCGACCACGTCGAATGAAACCGGGAGTAACCGTCCGGTCTCGCCCGGGTCTCCCACCATCCGCACGACGAAAGACATGGGCCCTATCGGCGCGGGGAACTGGATCTGCGGGGGCACGTACCAGATGTCGGTGCCTCCCCTTACCACGTAGAAGAGGCCGTTCACCGCGTCGGCGGACTCGGCGATGAATGCGAATTCGACGTTCAAAGTAGAACCTCTCTTTCTACTCGAGCTGCTTGGATGGCGGAATATGTATAATCATGCAGTTCATTGGATAATTATTGATGAAGGAGCAACATGGGGACCACCGCGGCCGTGCTTGGGGCCTCCGGTTACGCAGGGGGCGAATTGCTGAGGATCCTCGAAGGCCATGATGGCGTCGAGGTTATAGCAGCGGCAGCATCTTCGAAGGTTGGAACATCAGTGGCTGCGCACTATCCGGGCCTGGCTTCGCTGGCATCGTCGAAGTTCATCGCGGTTGACGAAGCGCTTGCCTGCGGGGCAGACGTCGTTTTCGCATCGATGCCTCATACCGAAAGCATGGCGCTGTTCGGCGGCGCTCCCGGTTCGGGCGTCAAAGTCATCGATCTTGGTGGCGACTTCAGGCTGACCGATCCACAGGCTTACGCCAGGTGGTACGGCTCTTCGCATTCGGCCCCCGACACCCTGGCGTCTTGGGTTTACGGCCTAACCGAATGGAACCGGCAAGGTATCTCGTCGGCTTCCTTGGTTGCGAACCCTGGTTGTTATGCGGCGGCATCGCTGCTTGCGCTCGGTCCTTTCGTCGAAGCGGGCATGATCGACACCTCGCTCATCCGCGTCAGCGCCCTCTCCGGGGTGTCGGGTGCGGGAAGGGCAACCGGCTCCGAGGGCCTTGGCCTCGACTTCGCATCGATGGACAACAACTCCCGGGCATACGGCGTCACGGGCCACAAACACATCGCCGAGATAGAAGAACAACTTGCGCTCCTTGCTGGTCCGGATGAGGTCGTTGTCGGCTTTACTCCCCACTTGGTTCCGATGGTGAGGGGGATCGTCACAACTTGCACCGCGCCTTCTACATCTGCCAGTTCAACAAGCGCAGTGATATCGATACTTCGCGCTCGCTACGCCGATGAACCATTCATCCGAGTGATCGGCGAGGAAGCCTTTCCCGAAACCAAGCGATTGAACGGTACCAATCTCGTCGAGGTGACCGCACGCTTCGATGAACATACCGGCGGCGTCATCGCTATTGCGGCGATCGACAACCTGGGCAAGGGGGCGGCGGGGCAAGCTGTTCAGAACATGAACCTCATGTTCGGTTTCCCAGAGACCACCGCGCTCGTATCAACGGGACTCGTTCCATGACGGATCACACCTTCATCCCGCTGAGCGACGCAGGTGTCTGCAGCGCGAAGGGCTTCATCGCCGCTGGCATCACGGCAGGTATCAAGCGTTCAGGCAAGCCCGATCTTGCCTTGATCGTTTCCGAGCATCCTGCGACGGTCGCGGGATGCTTCACCAAGAACGCCATGGCGGCGGCGCCAGTAGTCGTCGATCGCACGAAGGTGGCGCACGGCAAGGCGCGAGCGATCGTGGTTAATTCGGGATGTGCTAATGCTGCAACCGGGCCGCGCGGGATCGACGACGCCAACGTGATGTGCAAGACGGTATCGGGCGCCATAGGCGTCGATGAAGATCACGTTCTGGTCTGTTCGACCGGCCTGATCGGTTCTTATCTGCCGATGGATGTCATCGCACTTGGGATCGAAAAGGCGGCGCATTCGCTGACGCGTGAGAACGACAGCCCGGCGCTGGCGATCATGACAACCGATACAAGGCCCAAGACCGTCGCCATAGCGCATCCGAGCGGATGGACGATGGGGGCCATCGCCAAGGGCGCCGGGATGATCTCGCCGAACATGGCAACCATGCTTGCCTTCATCACGACTGACGCCGAGGTCGAAGCTGCGGTTTTGCAGGGAGCCCTCAGCAACGCGATCGAGCGGACTTTCAATCGCATCACCATCGATGCCGACACAAGCACCAACGACACCGTTCTCGCTCTGGCCAACGGCGCGTCAGGGATCACGCCGAGCCTAACCGAGATAAGCGAAGCGCTTGATATCGTTTGCAGGTCGCTAGCCGAACAGATCGTTGCCGACGGGGAGGGTGCAACCAAGTTCGTGCGCGTCAGGGTGCGCGGGGCCCGCGACGAGTCGCAGGCTCTGACCGCGGCGCGAAAGATCGCCGATTCTTTGCTAGTCAAAACTGCCGTATTTGGCGGTGACGCCAACTGGGGCCGGATAGCGGCAGCCATCGGCAACGCTGAGGTGGAATTCGATGCGTCGAAACTTGGTATCTCGGTGTCGGGGTTCGCTCTTTTGAACGAAGGCGTGCCATCTGCCCAAACCGTTGTGGCTCAAGCCAGAGCCAAACTCGCCGCCGACTCCGAGGTCGCGATCGTATGTGACCTGTTCATAGGACAAGCGTCGGCCGAGATACTGACCACGGATCTTTCTCCCGACTACGTCAAGTTCAACGCGGAGTATGAAACGTGAGCAGCCTGCGCAAGATCGATGCTTTCGACGCAGCGACCAAGACCCAGATCCTCACGCAAGCTCTTCCCTACATCCGCCGATGGTCTGGCCGTACTGTGGTCGTGAAAGTTGGCGGAGAGATAATCGAAGACGAACAAGTCCTCGACGCGTTCGCGACCGACATAGTGCTCATGCGGTTCGTCGGGATGCAGCCAGTGATCGTTCACGGTGGCGGCCCCCAGATATCTGAAACGATGCGGCGGTTCGGCAAAGAGCCGGTTTTCTCATCAGGCAATCGTGTAACCGATGCCGAGACCGTCGAGATCGTGAAGATGGTGCTGCTTGGGACCATCAATAGCAAGTTGGTGTCGGTCATCAACGCGCACGGCGGCAGGGGAGCGGGCATATCGGGCGAAGATGGCGGGCTCCTTGTCGCCGACCGCATCTTTGCCGACGACGGCGCCGATATCGGATTCGTGGGGGAGGTTGCCCAGGTCGAGCGCGACATCATCGATGCACTGATCGCGAACGAGTTCATACCCATCGTCGCGTCGGTTGGGACTGGGCCCGGGGGTGCCTACAACATCAATGCCGACAGGGCCGCCGGGGCCATCGCCGGGGCCTTGGGGGCCGAGAAGGTGGTATTCCTCACCAACGTCGCGGGTCTGTATCACGACCTTGGCGACGAAGACAGCCTGATCTCTCAGACCGATACAACGAGTCTCGCCGCCTTGCTGGGCAGCGGGAGTCTCTCTGCAGGCATGATCCCCAAGATCCAAAGCGTGATCGCAGCTATCGACGCAGGTGTGCCACAAGCGCACATACTCGACGGCAGACAGCCCCACGCGTTGTTGCTCGAGATATTCACCGACGAAGGTGTGGGGACCATGGTGACTAAATGAGCAGCGCCTCGACCTTCGAAGACATCGCTGCCATAACGTCGGCCTCGGTCATGCCAACCTACAAACGCCTTGATGTTTGTTTCGCAAGAGGCGAAGGCATGTATCTGTTCGATACCGCGGGCAAGAGTTACCTCGACTTCGTCGCCGGGATCGCTGTGACCGCCCTTGGTCATTCGCATCCTGCCGTGACCGAAGCGATCGCAGAGCAGGCTGGCAAACTCGTTCACACGTCGAACCTTTATCACACCGAACCAATGGCGAAACTGGCTGAGGCATTGAAAGAACTGACCGGCTGGTCCGACGCTAAGGTCTTCTTCGCCAACTCGGGGGCCGAGGCGAATGAATGTGCACTCAAACTGGTCAGGCGCTGGTCTCACGATAAGTACGGGTCCCAGCGCTTCGAAACGACCGCCGCGCACGGGTCGTTCCACGGACGAACACTCGAAACGCTAGCGGCCACTGGCCAGCCGAAGAAATGGGAAGGCTTCGCGCCGCTTCCCACTGGTTTCATCCACGTCGCCTACGACGACGCCGAGGCCCTGGGTTCGGCTGTGAACGAGCGAACCTGCGCTGTGCTGCTTGAACCGGTGCAAGGCGAAGGCGGAGTGGTTGCCCCGAAAGACGACTACCTTCCTTTGGTTCGCAAGATCTGCGACGAAGCCGACCTAGCATTCATCGCCGACGAGGTGCAGACCGGATTCGGCAGGACTGGTCACTGGTTCGGTTTCCAAGCGTCATCGGCCGTGCCTGATGTGATGACCTTGGCAAAGGCCCTCGGCAACGGTCTTCCGATAGGGGCTTGCATCGCGCGCGGCGTCTTTGCCGACGCCTTCAAACCCGGCGATCATGCAACTACCATCGGCGGTGGACCTGTGGTCTGCGCGGCCGCCCTGGCCGTCATCGATACCATGAAGTCGCTCGATCTGCCGAGCAGGGCCGCCCAGATCGGCGCTTACCTTGAACAACGACTGCGAGGGCTCGCGACCACTCACGAGATGGTCAAGGGCTGCCGCGGGAAAGGCCTGCTTTTGGCGCTCGAACTTCATTCCGCTGTCGCGCGCCAGGTAGTTCTGAAGTCGCTCGATCAGGGCTTACTGGTGAACGACGTCACTGCCGATGCGGTTCGGTTGTCCCCGCCCCTTATCGCCGAGAAGTCCCACTGCGATCAGGC
>JBHELT010000071.1:0-47773 GCA_046262935.1 Actinomycetota bacterium
CCATTCGCTATGGTCGAGAAAACACTCATGATCTGCATACCAGTCACCGCAACTCCCTGCCCGATGGGGATGGTCCCCATGGATGTGTCCCACCAATCCTTGACCTTGGGCAATATGCCCGACGATTCTCCGGGAAAATCCAAACCGGTTGGCTTGCCATAACCGAATCGGACCAGGTAGTCATATAACCTGTCTTTACCGAGCTTCTGTGCCACCTTGATGGTCCCGATATTCGACGACTGCTGTATCACCTGAGCGAATGTTAGATCTTCGGTTGCATGTGGATGCGCATCGTGGAACGTTTTCGAGCCAAGCCGGAAAGTGTCGGGAACCGAGATCACATCTTTCGGAGCAACAGCCCCCGACTCGATGGCAGCTGAAGCCGTTATGACTTTGTTGGCTGACCCTGGTTCGTAAACATCGATCAACGCCCGGTTGCGTCGTTGTTCCGGCGTACTAGCTTTCACATTGTTCGGATCGAAGGTTGGCGCATTGGCCATCGCAAGGATCTCTCCTGTTTGCGGCTTCATCACGATGATGGTTCCTCCCTTAGCGCTGAAGGTTTGGACCGCTTTTAGCAGCGACGCCTCGGCCGCGAACTGGATCTCGCGATCGATGGTCAGGATCAGGTCGTCGCCGGCCCGCGGCGCTTTGTACGAGGAATTGCCCGCAGGGATAGCTCTACCTTGCGGATCGCTCTCCATCAGCATTTCTCCTGGTGTGCCCGCCAGCAGATTGTTGTACCTGCCTTCGAGGCCCGCTAGGCCAAGGTTGTCGGAACCCACGAAACCAACAACGTGAGCCGCTAGTGCGTCGGAGGGATAGAACCGCTTGGAATCCGAAACCATATCTATGCCTGGCAGTTTCAGGGCCTTCACTTTGTCAGCGACCTGCGGGTCCACTTGGCGCGCGAGGTATACGAAGCCCTTCTTGCTTTTCAGTTTCGATTCGATCGCACCTGCGTCCAGTCCGAGCAGGGGTGCCATCGCAGACGCGTAGGCCCTTGCATCGCCCACGAACCGCGGATTAGCGAAGATGGTCTTCATGTCGAGCGATATCGCAAGCTCGGTTCCGTTACGGTCATATACCGATCCCCTCTGCGGCCGAAGTTCTATCTTGCGCTGCCTCTGATCGGCTGCCATCGCGACGAACCGATCGGAGTTGAGTCCCTGAACGTAAACGAGTCGAGCAGAGATCACCGCAAGACCAAGGATGAAGCAGGCAAGCATGAAGAGAAGTCGCGTGCTCGGCCGTGCTCTCGCGACCATCGCCATTTGCTACTCTCCCCTCTTCGTATTGCGCTTCCTTCGTTTGCCTAAGGCTGATCCCGGCCGATCGACTTCAACCCCTGCGCGTTGCCCTTCAGTAATTCCGACGGTCTATCCGCGATCATCGTTGTTCCGGGGGGCCCAACGATGTATTCCTGTTTATCGGGCACAACCATCCCCAGGCCGACTGCAACTTGGGCTACTCGCGCGGGTGACTCTTGGCGGGCGACCTCGTATCGCATCTGCTTGTAGTGCTGTTCCTCGATCGACACCTTCGACTTCAAGTCGCCGATCCGAAACGAACTCTGGGCGACGTAGATATTCAAAAGAACCAACGCGAAAACGATCGCACCAAGCAGAACGCCAGCGACTGCGAGCAACACCAACCTGGCCCTGCGAAGGCGCAGTGCCTCGGCGGATACTCGCACCGTAGAGCGCGACGCGGCCTTGCTTACTGGACGATCAGATGCCCGTCCGCCGTCGCGCACCGAATGTCTGCCTCCCGGGATGACTTTGAGGCGCACGTCAGTAACTGTTGGGCGGGCAGGCTTGCCCGAAGGGCGCGACGCCGGCCGAGCCGGGGCAACGTGTCCGCTGCGTATGTGCCGCGGGGCTGTGGCCATCAGGCTGCCTTTCCCATCTTGCGAGCGACCCTCATGCGCGCGCTGTCCGAGCGCGGGTTCGCCGCCACTTCGTCTTGGCTAGGCCTGACCGGCTTCGACGTCAACACTTTGATGTCGGCTTCGTGCCCGCAAACGCAAACCGGCAGATCGCGCGGGCAGGTGCACCCTTTGGCGCTTTGGGCAAAGGTGCGCTTGACGATGCGGTCTTCCAAGGAGTGATAACTGATCACCGCTATCCTCCCGCCCGCCTTGAGCATCGCGATCGCAGCCGGAAGCGAAGCCCCGAGAGACTCGAGTTCATGGTTCACCTCTATGCGAATCGCCTGGAACGTTCTGCGTGCAGGGTGGGGCCCCGTTCGTCTAGTGGCCGCCGGGATGGCGGCTTTCACTACCTCTGCAAGATCGTCGGTCGCGGTGAATGGCTGACGGGTCCTTCGGGCGATGATCGCCCCAGCAACACGGCGCGCGAATCGCTCTTCCCCGTAGCGAAAGATGATGTCGATGAGGTCCTTTTCTGAATATCTATTCACGACATCCGCCGCTTTGAGATCAGATGAAGGGTCCATGCGCATATCGAGGGGAGCAGGACCACTGAACCGAAAGCCCCTATCGGCGCGGTCAAGCTGAGGAGATGAAACCCCCAGGTCGTAAATGAACGCTGCAACTTCTTCAATACCGTGCTCCCCTAACAATCGGTCAACCTCCGCAAGGTCACCTTTGACAGCGATGAATCGGTCTTCGTAACTCGCCAGCTTCGCCTTCGCCGCCGATATCGCCTCGGGATCCTTGTCGATCCCGAACACTCTTACGGACGAGTTCATGTCCAAGAACAGTTGTGCATGTCCACCCCCACCCAGGGTGCAGTCCACGACCACCGAGGCGTCCGAAACGGCGGGCCCTAGCCACGCGAGCACTTCTTCCGCCAAGACGGGAACGTGCTCGAAAGGTTCGATCAATCACCGTCACCTCATCGCCGAGACGAAGAAAAGGGCGATGCCCACATATCCGCCGAGCGTGAATCCAGCGATCGCAAGCAACAGGACGGTCTCCGATAGTTCCTTCATCAAACTGCGAGCTGACACTGCTTCCATCCTTCCGCCCCCCTGTTCCGAGCCCTCATTTCAGAGAGCGATCTGACGTAACTTTCAACTTCTTTGGTCACTACCTGCGAAGCTCGCTTCAAAGCTCTATCCGCTCTGCCAGGTCTTCGAACTGCCCGGCTGTGTCGCCGTGGTATGCCTCCCACCGGGTCTTGTCCCAGATCTCAGCTCTGCTGTTCACGCCCACGAGTACAACCTCTTTGCCTAACCCAGCAGCTTCGCGAAGCCCAGATGGGATGTTCATGCGGCCTTGCTTGTCGACCTGCTCTTCGGACGCGGCCGAGAAGAAGACCCGCGAGTAGTCGCGGTTGGCCTTGTGCTCTTCGGTGAGTGATTCCAGTTCGCCAGCCTTCTTGTCGAAACGCTGCCTGGTCATCAACAGCAGGCACCCATCGAGGCCCCTGGTCACGACGACACCGTCCTTGAGTTCTTCGCGCCAGCGCGCAGGCAGGAATACGCGACCCTTGGGGTCCAAAGAGTGTCGAAACTCTCCAAGTAGCACCGCGCTCCCTCCGACCTGACCGACCCGATAAGCTTTCCGAAACCCGCAACGGCGATTCCCGGCGTGGATACGGCTCTCTGTGTCGCACCACTTTGCGCCACATTACGCCCCGTACGCTCCACCGTCAATGCTTGTCGGCGTAAAACAGGGTGGACTTTAGAGACTTTTGAAAAGTCATGATCGCTAGTGAGGTAGTTGTTAACCAGAGTTACAACAGTGTAATTCCGAACACAGGAGATGTTACGGATGTGCCTGCGAACTTTGGAAGGCCTGTGGAGGTGGACCCCTTAGCCTGTTTGCAGGTAAGGCTCCCAGGCCGGGTGCAATTTGCCGACTGACACGATCAGGAACAACACGTCCTTGGGGGCCCTGGGAGTTCGCCTGAGCTTCAGCCCAACCTCAGCCAGACTCTTGTTCTCCTTGCGCGAATTGCACGGCCTGCAAGATGCGACCACGTTGTCCCAGGTGTGGGTACCCCCGCGCGAGCGCGGCTTGATGTGATCTACGTTCTCGGCGGTGGCTCCGCAGTACTGACACTCGAAATCGTCTCTTAGAAAGATCGCTCTCTTAGAAAGGGTCGCCCTTGCTCTA
This sequence comes from Actinomycetota bacterium, assembly GCA_046262935.1. Taxonomy (GTDB): domain Bacteria; phylum Actinomycetota; class CADDZG01; order JAHWKV01; family JAHWKV01; genus JBHELT01. Next base: position 4,085 of record JBHELT010000071.1, read on the forward strand.
TACGGGACTTTAACGAAGTAATTGAGTCGCACGACCGCCGGAACCGGCAGCGCTATCTTCTCGGATCGGAACTGGCCATCGCCGTTCTCGAGGATGGTGGCTTTCGACTTGAGCACGAGCACCGCCGCCCGTCTGGCTGGGACTATGCACAGCGGTTGGTAAGAAGCATTCAAGACCAAGGATCTTCCCAAGCGTCACCCCATCTTGAGTTAGTCTCACTTACTCACGATCTTACTCAAAGTATAAAGAGCGGGTCGCAAAATGACCGGTTCATCGCCACCAATCTCCGAGGCGCCCCGGCAGGTCCGGATCGAGTCCATCGATCACATCCGCTGCAGCTCTTGCGATACGCGGAGCGAACTTGAAACCGTGACCGCTGCATGCTGAGACCACCAAAGCTCGTGACTTCCGTGAGATGACGAAGTCTTCGTCTCTTGTGTTCGTATACATACAAGGCTCAGACGAGAGCTTCTTGAACCCACGAGAGGTCGGAGAACTCGCCCGCTGCGCCAGCCAATCGCCGAGGCCATCGGCAACTTCTTCGTCGGCTTCGAACGGCCCTTCCTCGGGATCAACGACAACACGAGCGTGATGCAATCCAGTGCGCGCCCCCGGGGCTGCGAATCTCTTGGGCACCAAGTAGCGCGCCGGTGAAGCACTTCTGTCGATCACTATGGGCATGGCAGGTTCAAGCCCGTCGAAATAGGTCACCTGTTCTTTCGTCACGAAGACCTCGACGTCGAAGCCCGCCTGTGCGGCCACAGGCCTCACCCAAGGCCCCGCTGCTATGACGACATCGGCGCAATCGATGTCGCCTGCTGATGTGGAAACCGTGGCGGCGTGTTCGCCGATGTTTATCGAAAGAACTTGCGCCTCTTCTTTGATCTCACAGCCAGCTTGCGCCGCGAGGGTCAGTTGTCCCTCTAGCGACGATGCCGCATCGATAACGGCTGCGTCCGGCTGCCAGATACACGGTTCATCTTCGCCAACGATCACGCCGAAGCGCTTCAACACATCCGCTGGTTCGATGCGCTCGCAAACTACCCCAGCCGACGACATCGCATCGGCACATGCAAGAGCATCCTTTCCAATATCCAGTCCGCCGCACCGGTCGAGAAGTTCGGTGCCCAGGTCGCGTTCGAGGCGGCGCCAGTCTTCGAGTGCCTGGATGCCCAGTTCGGCGTACATGGCATCTTCGTAGCTGAGCCGAAACGCCCTTGTTGGGCCATGTGAAGACCCACGGCTGTGCCCTAGCGCAAACCTGTCAACCAGGACGACGCGCTTTCCCCGCCGCGTAAGCTCCAAGGCGGTCGCCGAGCCGACGATGCCTGCCCCGATAATGACTACGTCGGCGGTTTGCAGTTTGTTAGCGGCGGACTTGCTGGCGCTCTTCGATCAAGGCATCTTCGGCGTGGCGAAGGGTCTCGACGAACTCCTCTCGATCGCGCAGGAATTCGGCGACTCCTTGATCGAGATTGCGAGTGATCTCGTCTATGGCCAGGAAGAAGGCCATCTGACCCTGCCTGAGCGCGTCGAGGATCTCGCCATCATCCTTGGCGATCCGGAAGATGCTTTGGCCGTCGGTGATCAATTTCACTTCCGACAGATGCTGCTCGAGCCCTGCCTTCTTGCGAAGGTATTCATAAGCCCGCCTTACTCTTTGTAAGGACATGCCTCCATCGAGAAGAGCCTTGACCACTTTCAAAGCGACCAGGTCTCGGAATGAATAAAGTCTTCTAACGCCAGGTCTGCCGCCGGTCGATTGCACAGTTGGCCTGACCAAACCGATCTGATCCCAGTAACGCAATTGATGCGTTGTGCAATTCGTGAAGCGACATGCCTGAAGCACGCTGAACCCCTCCATGATTACCTTTCATTTGGTTGCCGCGAGATGGATCGATGATACCGAATGTGATTGAAGGGCTTGTTCTAACAAAAGGGTTCAACTCCGCGCAAGGCGCGCGTCAGATGTTTTTCATGCTAAGCAAAAAAATCTTCGCGACCCCTGTCGTGTTCTAGTTTTCGTCGCGCTTGCGCATATCGCGCAGGCGGTCTTCGAACCGCCCTACGATACCCGAGATCGAGGCCTGTTCTTTCAGATCTTTGACTCTTTCTGCCCCTGCCCTCTTAAGGTTCTGATACGCGAGGGTTGCGCCGGATACCATCGCCAAGAAGGCGCCAACACCAATGAAAACCAGTGGGTGGAAGAAGAAGGTAATAAGTAAACCAAGACCGATAACGAACAAACCGAAGCCGAGCCGCACATTGCGCAGGGTCCTTACATCAGAACCGGCACTCGAAACATCACGTGCGAACTTAGGGTCCTGTTCAGCGAGCTGGCGCTCGATGTCTTGAAGGATCTGCTGTTCACGATCGGAAAGTGGCATCCACCTCCGCCTTTCTAGGGTCCCCGCTCTACTTGTTCCTGTGATACGACGGGTTCCTTCGTTCGATTATAAGTGAGCATCGACTGTTTTATTCGTCGTCGAGTAGCGCAGCGAAACCTAGGGCCTCATCACCAAATCTTAGTCTTACTTTATCTAATGCCCGATCTGCTTCTACCCATCGAGGTCGCCGGTCGAACGTCAATTGTTCCGAAGCCGGCCATACCGCAAGGTTGCTGATGGAAACTCCTAGCAAGCGGATGCGTTTGCGACCTGCTGGGACATCTTTCATGTGTTTGGCCAGCAGTCCCCCAGCCACCCCGTAGACCCCGTTCACGGAATCGATCTCATGAGGCAGGGTCTTGGAACGGGTGATGGTGGAGAAGTTCATGAAGCGGATCTTGAGGGTGACCGTTTGTCCACTTATCCCCTGCCCTCGCAGCCGTGACGAGACCCGGTCGGAGAGCTTGAGCAGGGCCTGCAGCATCTGAGATTCGTCGGCGAGGTCGTGCTCGAAGGTCTCTTCGGCCCCGATCGACTTGCGCTGGGCATCTTTGACGATCGGCCGGTCGTCCTTACCTAAGGCGAGGTCGGCCAGGTGAGCTCCCAAAGAACCGAGGGCACGCTCCAGCGTGCTCCGAGGCACGCCGGCGACATCGCCGATGGTATTCAGGCCCAGGCGTTTTAGCACCGTGACCGTTTGGTCGCCGACCCCCCAGAGTTCCCCAACATCCAACGGATGCAGGAAATCGTTGACCTTGGCCGCATCGACCACGACTATCCCGTCGGGCTTGGCGCGCCGGGAAGCTAACTTGGACAAGAACTTGTTGGGGGCAACACCAACCGAAACCGTGAGACCCGTGTTGCGTTTCACCCTATCCCTCAGAGCTTCTGCGACGGTTGGGGGGTTTGGCCACATCCGCGATGCCCCCTTCAAGTCGATGAAGGCCTCGTCGAGGGAGATCGGCTCGACCACGGGCGAGAACGACTCGAACACTTCACGAACCTGAGACGAGTAATGCATGTACGACGTGAAGTCGGGCTGGATGAATACCGCCGTCGGGCAAAGTCTGCGAGCGCGCGACGTTGGCATAGCGGAGCGGACCCCCGACCGGCGTGCCTCATACGAGGCCGACGTAACCACGCCACGGGTCGAGGTCCCACCAACGATGACCGGCCTTCCTTTCAATGATGGATCGCGAAGCACTTCGACCGACGCGTAGAAAGCATCCAGGTCTGCGTGCAGCACCGGGCTGGTCCATGTGGCAAGTTTCATCTTCCGGCCGAGCCCCCGCTCGAATACCAGAGTTTGCTGAGCGCGATCTCGCCTCCTTCGGTTCTTTTCATCTTGGTCAGATCGATCACCTGCTCGGCTAGAACCGACACTCCCCGTGCCCCGGTTCGGCGCAGGGTTCCTCGCACCGCGAGTATCCATCCATCGAATACACATCTTGCGTACTTGGCTTGGGCTTCATCGAAAAAAGTTATGTCCGACTGACCGGTTCCATCTTCCAATGTTAGGAACAAGACCCGTTTGCCCGACTTGACCGGTGGGGTTTGAGTTGCGACTTTAACGCCAGCCACAACGACCGTAGCGCCACCAGGTTTCTGCAGCAACTGCGATGCAGGCGTCCAACCGAATCGTTCGAGCTCGGACAAGTACAAAGAAAGTATGTGCATCGATGAATCGAGGCCGGTGATCTCGAGTTCGGCTTTCACGACTTCGGCCGGTGAGTAATCCGAGATGCCAGGCAGCTGGATCTGCTCGGTGTCGAACAGTTCGAGCGACAGTTGTTCTATGCCGGGATCGCTGCGAGGGGTCGAAACATCGTGGGTCAGCCAGTAAAGCTCCCTGCGTGAGCGCTTTGCTTTCAACCGGTCGAGGGCGCCGCAATGGACCAGCCCCTCCATGGTGGGTCGTGACAGGGCTGCTCTTTTGCGCAGGTCGCCGAAACCTTTCCACGGCCGGCCTTCGATGATCGATGCGATCTCTTCTTCGGTTATGCCCTTCACGTCTTGCAGACCGAGCCTTATCCCCGCGACGCCTGTTTCATCGCGCTCGACCCGGTAGTCCTTGAATGATGCGATGACATCGACGGGCATGATCGGGATGCCGTGGGCCCTAGCGTCGGCAAGGATCGCCCGCTTCGGGTACATGCCAGGGTCGTGTGTGAGTACCCCGCAGTAGAAGGCAGCCGGGTGATGAGCTTTCAGCCATGCCGACTGATAAGTAGGCACCGCGAACGCAGCAGCGTGGGCCTTGCAGAACCCGAACGAAGCGAACGACAAGACTTCATCCCAGATCTTGGCAGCGGTCTTTTCTTGCCAGCCACGCGTCGTCGCTTTGGCGATGACTTCGGCCCGCAAGGGATCGTAGGCAGAGGTCCGGCCTGCGGGTCTGCCCCCCGCCGGACCGGGCGATGGATCGGGGGCCTCGAAAGTCGCATCGAGCGATCGGCGGATCTTGTCGGCTTCGCCGAGCGAGCATCCGGTCAACTCGGCGATCACCCGCATCACCTGCTCGTGGTACACGATCACACCGCCGGTTTCTTGAAGGATCGGCTTCAGCGATGGATGCGGATAGTTGGTCGGCTCCCAGTTATGCCTGCGCTCCAGGAACGGCCTGATCATGTCGGCCTTCATCGGACCTGGCCGGAACAGCGATATGTCAGTGATCAGGTCTTCGAACGCTTCCGGTTGGAACTTGCCGAGCAATTCACGCTGACCAGGTGATTCGATCTGGAAACATCCAAGGGTGCGCGACTCGCGGATGAGCTTGAAGGTCTCGGGGTCGCCGCGTTCCACCAGGTCGATATCGAGCCGAACACCTTCGGTCCGTTCGATCTCATCGAGGGTGTGCGCGATGGTCGAGAACATCCTTACGCCCAGAACATCGAGTTTGGCGATGCCAAGGGCCTCGATGTCGTCTTTGTCGAATTGGCTCATCATGAAACCGTTGAAGGACACCTGCATCGGCATCAAGTCGGCGAGCCGGTCATCGGACAAGATCACACCCGACGGATGCATCGCCAGATGGCGTGGGAACGAATCGAGCCGGGACGATATGTCGAAGAGCATCTCGAGTTTCGAGGCTTTAAGGCTGGTTCCGGCGACCTCAGGCAGGGATTCGAGGGCATGAGGGATGTTCTTGGCTGAGATGTGAGGAAAGGTCTTGGCGATGAGGTCTACCTCTGACGGGTTCAAGCCGAGGGCTTTTCCCACTTCACGAAGCGAGCCGCGGGCACGGTAGGTGTCCATCATCGCGACCATGGCGGTTCTTTCGCCGTAGGTGTCTAGGATGTAGCGGTTCACCTCTTCGCGGCGGGCCGACTCGAAATCGACGTCGATGTCGGGGATCTCACGTCGGTGCTCGTTCATGAAACGCTCGAACACCAGGTCGTAGCGGATCGGATCGACCTCCGAGATGCCCAACAGGTAGGCGACCAGCGACCCGGCAGCACTCCCCCGGCACGCGCACCTTATGCGCATCTGTTTCTTGGCGTGATCAACTATGTCCGCAACCAAAAGGAAGTAACCGCAGAACCCACCTCTTCGGATCATCCTTAGTTCCATCTGCAGGCGGTCTTCGATCTTGCGATCGACGGCGGCGTACCTGCGACCCGCTCCCTCCCAACACCTGCGAGCAAGCACCGAAGTCGCCGACTCATCAGTAAGGTCGATCCCAACCGGGTCCGGGTAATGAAACTCGCCAAGCGGGAACTGCCAGCGGCACTTGTCGGCCACCCAACCTGTGGCGTCCACCGCTTCCGCAGGTAGAAGTTCGCGCATCTCGTTTTCGGGTTTCAGCCAATACTCGGCGTTCTCGCGCGGAGTGGTCTTGGCTGTAAGCGCAACGATGCGCCGCATGCAATCGGCGACATCGTGGATCACGGCGTCGCTTCGTTGCACGTAATGCACGTTGTTGGTTGCCACCGTCTTTATCCCTGCCTTAGCGGCGATCTCGATGAGAAGACGGTTGCGGCCCTCATCCTGGGGCCGAAGGTGGTTTGAAAGTTCGATGGCGAAGTGCTCGGTGCCGAAGACCTCTAGCCATCGGCGGGCTGCTTGCTTGGCCTCATCGGCGCGCTTCAAGCCGGCGTACCAGGGGAACTCACCCTGGTCGCACCCGCTCAATGCGAATAGGCCTTTTGAATGTCTGGCGATCGCCTCGAATGTTGTGCGGGGACGCTTGCCCGGATCGAGGGCCTGGGAGCGGACCTCGGCGCCTGTATGCATCTCGGTCACCAAGTGGCACAGATTGGCCCAACCGGTGGCATCTTCGGCCAAGAGCACGGCGTGGTGTCCCGGTCCCCATTCCAACTCGGCCCCCAGGATGGGCCGGATACCTGCCTCATGGCACGCCAGGGTGAAGCGAACTGCTCCGTACATGCCGTCATGGTCGGTGAGGGCGAGTGCCTGCATGCCGTACTCAGCGGCCCCTCGGGCAAGATCGCCTACGTGGGCGGCCCCCTCACGAAGGGAATAGTTCGAATGAGCATGAAGGTGGGTGAACATCGGTGAGCTGAGTTGTTGTGGGCTAGGTGTGATGCGAGCGCCTGGAGCAGGGAGCGCACGGAGAGAGCGAACTCCAGACGCCCGCTTAGTCCCACACCCTCAACAACCGCCATCGCGGGTTCCGGCTGGCGAGCCGGTCGAGACGCAGGTCATATGTGCCACCCTCGGACTCGACCCTGAAGCATTCGTGATCTCTCACTCGCTCGGGGTCCCAGCCCTCCCCTGCCTCCCGCCAGTACTTGAGCAGACGGTTCACCGTGTAGCGGTGTCCCCTCCAGCTGAAAGCGACCGGCTTGGTTGCAAGGGCCTGTTGGGCAGATACCTCCACCTCGATCGGCTCGTCATACTTCTTGCTCAAAGGTCCCTCGGCTCCTTTCGCTCGTTTACTGGCCCTTTCTTGTGGGCCCGTTTGCTGACTTCCTGTTCCCGAACATATGTTCGGTTCGGGTAGATAACCGTACACCTGTTCGATTGGGGTGTCAACAAGAAAAGCGAAAGTACGTTCTCGCGGGACGTCTGTTGGCCCCCAGGCGGCCATCTGTCCGAAACTCGCAAGAAACGCTTCCGCGGAAGCGTTTTCGGCTCACCTGTAGGCACAAAAAAGCCCCCATCGGGGGCCTTTTTGTTCTCGGGGCGAGTGAGACTTATGGTTTCTTGGGCTGATCTTTGTGTGACTGAGACTCGGAGGAATCATGTGATTGGGGGCTCGCAGTCGAGGTCGGGTGGCTGTCGTTCTCACGGTTCTGACTGGCGACGTTTGAAACAGCATCCCCCTTGTCACGGCCGGTAAGGGTCGTGTCGTTCAGTACCTTATGCACATCACCGCTCACGCTCTTACCGTTGGAACCGCTATTGGCTTGGTGGTTCGCCAGGTCCTGACGATGTTCCTGGGAAGCAGGCACCGTGAAACCGGCTTTGCCTGCCGCGTCAGAAAGAGCGTCTTGCAGCTTCTGAGGCAGGACCCCCGCGTAGGCGAGGCCCCCAAGTGCCATCAAGGCCCCGGCAGTGGCGGCAGCCAGTTTGGCGGCCAATCTGCGTGACCTTTTCCTTGCAAGTTTGGGGCGAAACGGAGCGTTGACCAGGGTCGGGTCGGATGCGGCGACGACGATGGCGCTCAGGTGCCCGGCAGCCAGCTCATCGGCGGGCTTGGCGGACATCGAGGACCTGGCGCGTTCCACGAACTGAGCGAATCGCTCATCCGAGATCGCATCTTCCATCGGCTCTTCTAGGTTTTTTGTTCTCATCACACCTTGATAAGCGCCATGGGGGGCCGGAAACGTACTGGCGTGGTTACGCGCCGCTGGCGACGATACGTCCCGCCGTTAAGAACCATCGCGTTCCAACCTCCTCTTGATCGACTCGATCGCCCGGCGCTGAAGGGCTTGCACGGCCCCCGGGCGCTTGCCCAGGGTCTCGGCGATCTCGTTGATCTTCATGTCACCCAAGATCCTGAGCAGCATCACTTCGGACTGGTCCTGCGACAAAGACCGCAAGACCTCCTCGATTTCAGAGGTCACCAGACGCTCAACAGCCTCGGCTTCGCCATGGCCGACCGGTCCAGCTCTTTCGAGTTGCTCATCAGATGTCGAATCCACCGGCCGCCTGCCCCGGGCTCGCACGTCGTCGAGCAACCGGTGATGGGCGATCGTGAAAACCCAAGCGCGAAATTCCCTTTCGTCGCCGCTGAAGCGGGGCAGGTCGCGCACCACTTGAAGGAATACTTCCCCAAGCAGGTCGTCGGGGTCCTTGGCCCCCTTGGCCCGCAGATAACCAAGTACCTGCGGCGCAAACTCGTCGTAGATGGTCTTCCATGCCCACTCGCCTGCCGAGCGCGCGGCGTCAAGAACGCTGGCGAACTCTGCGATGGTCAAACCGCTCTCCGATCCATGGTGCGGGAATCTACGACCTTAGGAATCTTTTCTTCGGCGCAGGAATCTACGACCTTAGGATTCTTCTTCGGTGGAGTCCCTGCCGATCGAGAAGTAACGGGCTTCGGGGTGATGAACGATGATCGCGCTCGTCGACTGTTCCGGTTCGAGTTGGAACTCCGCCGAGATACCTACATCGATCCGCTCTGGTCGCAGGAGTTCCATGATCTGAAGCTGGTCTTCGAGGTTAGGGCAAGCAGGATAGCCGAACGAATATCGCGATCCGCGGTACCCCTGACGGAACAAACCTTTGACGTTCGGCGCGTCTTGGGATGAGATGCCGAGCTCTTCGCGGATGCGTTCGTGCCACAACTCGGCAAGGGCCTCGGCCATCTCGACCGAAAGTCCATGAAGGTGAAGGTAGTCGCGGTAATGATTAGCGGCGAACATCTCGCCGGTCACCTCACTCACGCGCCCCCCCACTGTCACCAGATGGAATGCCACAACATCCATGTCACCAGAATCAACCGATCTGAAGAAATCGGAAAGGCACAAGAATCTGCCCGCGCGCTGGCGGGGGAAAGTGAAACGAACCCATTCACTCTTGAGGTCGTCGCGGTAAACGATCAGGTCATTTCCTTTGGACTGCGCCGGGAAGAATCCGTAAACGACCGACGGCAGCAGTATCTGTTCTTCGATGCAGCGGTCGAGCCAAGAGCGAAGGATCGGCTCCACCTCGGCGGACAAATACTGTCTGTACTCCTCGGCGGTTTGTCCTTTCTTACGTTTGTACTGCCACTGACCGCGGAAAAGAGCCACGTCTTTGTTCAAGTACCGGGCGACATCCTGCACCGGGATGCCCGTTACGACGCGGCTTCCATAGAAAGAAGGCGTCGGTATATCGACGTCAGTCGCAACGTCAGAGCGCTCGGGAACTTGAACTTGGGTCCGCTTAGAAGCCTTGGTGCGCTTGGGTTTCACGGTTGCGTCGGCTTCGAGTTCGGTCTCGCCGCGCTTGGCCGACATCACCTTGTCCATGGTGTACAGACCCTCGAAAGCATCGCGTCCATAGAAGACATTGCCTTTGTAAACCTGACGCAGATCGTCTTCGACATATGCGCGGTTCAAGGCGGCGCCTCCGAGGATCACCGGATAATGATGAAGCCCGCGCCTGTTCAATTCGTCCAGGTTCTCGCGCATGATGAGCGTTGACTTCACAAGAAGTCCGCTCATCCCGATAGCGTTGGCACCCTCGCGCTCAGCGGCTTCGATGATGTTCGAGATCGGCTGTTTGATGCCGAGATTGAAAACCGAGTAGCCGTTGTTGGACAGGATGATGTCAACTAGGTTCTTGCCGATGTCGTGAACGTCACCGCTCACCGTCGCCAGGACTATCTTGCCTTTGCCGCCCTCGTCGGTTTTCTCCATGTGCGGTTCGATGTGGGCGACCGCCATCTTCATCGTCTCTGCCGATTGCAGAACGAACGGCAACTGCATCTCACCCGATGCGAATAATTCACCTACAACCTTCATCCCGGCGAGCAGCATGTCGTTCAAGATGTCGAGTGCCGCGTACTTGGAAAGCGCTTCGTCCAGATCGATATCGAGGCCCTTGCGCTCACCATCGATGATCCGGCGCGCGATACGTTCTTCTAGAGGCAAAGATGAAAGGTCCTCGCGCTTGGTCTCGGGTTGGTCATCGACGTCTTTCATCAAGTCGAGGAACCGCTGCAACGGATCGAATCCTTTATCGCGGCGGTCGTAGATCAGGTCGAGCGCTGCCTGCTTCTGTTCATCATCGAGCCGCGATAACGGCAGGATGCGACCCGAATGAACGATCGCCGAGTCGAGTCCGCGCTGAACCGCTTCATTCAAGAAGACCGAATTGAGCACTACCCGCGACGCCGGGCTGAGGCCGAACGAGATGTTCGAAAGACCTGCTGTCGTGAAGGTCTCGGGCAGTTCCTTCTTCAAAAGTGCGATCGCATCGAGGGTTTCGATCGCGTGGCGGCGGACCTCCTCTTGACCGGTGGTGATTGGAAGAACTAGCGGATCCCACAAGATGTCGTGAGCTTCAAGACCGAAGTCTGTGATGACTTTCAGCAGCCTCTTGCAAACCCTTAGTTTCCACTCGGCGGTGGTCGCCTGGCCCTCTTCTTCGATGGCTCCTGCCACAACTGCGGCCCCGAAACGTCGCGCCGCTCGCAGGTTCTGCATCAAACGGGTGTCGGGCCCTGTGCCCTCTTCGAGGTTGATCGAATTGATGACGGCTCGGCCCCCGATCAGTTTGAGGCCGGTCTCGATGACCTGCGGTTCGGTCGAGTCGAGGAAGATGGGAAGGGTCGATTGGGTGCTCAGTCGAAGCACGATATCGGCCATGTCCCTGTTGCCATCACGGCCGGTGATGTCGGGCATCACATCGAGCGAGTGGGACCCCTCCTTCACTTGGTCCTTGGCCAGTTCTACGATCCCATCGAAATCCTGCTCCTCGATCAGGCGCTTGAACTTGCGTGATCCCTGGGCGTTGCAACGCTCGCCGACGATGAAGTAGCTGGTGTCCTGCTTGAACGGCTGGGAGATATAAAGCGAGGCGCACGCGGGCTCGAACTGCGGCTCCCGGACGGGGGCCGGGTGGTCGCGAAAAACCTCGACGAGGGCCCGGATGTGATCTGGAGTGCTCCCGCAGCATCCCCCAACCACCGATGCCCCGAACTGCTCGACGAACACCTTCTGATGGGCGACCAGTTCCTGCGGCGTCAAGGGGAAGAAGGTCTCGCCGTTCACGACCTCGGGCAGCCCCATGTTCGGCTGAACGCTCACAGGCCGGCGGGAGTGTTTGCATAGATATCGAACGTGCTCGGTCATCTCAACGGGGCCGGTCGAGCAGTTGAGCCCAACGATGTCGATGACCGGATATGCCTCGAGCACGGTGAGGGCTGCGCCTATCTCGGTCCCCAGGAGCATGGTTCCCTCTGGCTGGATGGTCACCTGCACGATCAAGGGGACCTTTCTCGATTGCTCGTCGAAGGTCTTCATCACACCGGCGATGGCCGCCTTTGTCTGCAGTATGTCGAAACAGGTCTCGATGATCAGGCCGTCCGCCCCGCCGTCTAAGAGGCCGCGCGATTGAAGGGCATATGACGCTTCGAGGGCATCGAATGTCACATCGCCGATCGTCGGTAGTTTGGTGCCTGGGCCGATCGAGCCGAAGACCCAGCGCGGCCTGTCGGTGAAGTCGCGGGCAACTTCTTTGGCGAGTTTGGCGGCGGCCACGTTCAGGTCGTACACCTTGTCGGCCTGGTCGTATTCACCTTGGGCCACGACGTTTGCACCAAATGTGTTGGTTTCTACTGCGTCGCAGCCCGCCTCGAAGAAGCTTGCGTGGACCTTCTGGATCACGTCGGGGCGAGAGATATTGAGCACTTCGGAGTTACCGTCCTGGCCGCGGTAGTCCTCGGGCGGAAGGTTGGCAGCGTGGATCGAGGTGCCCATCGCGCCGTCGAAGATGATCACGCGCTCCTTGAGCGCTTGCAGAAAGTCCATGGATGCTCAATTCTGCCTGAATAGCTTTGGCTTTGGGCCAAAAAGGCCTTGAAATGCCCGCTGACCGATAACTTTTGCCGACAACTTTCTCGCGACAAGCAGGGAAACGCCGACCAGCGTCGAACTATTCCAGTGTGCCCATGCCAGGAACTGCACAACCGGTTGTCTGCCGGCCACTCGTCTCTAAGGAGTCCATCATGCGTTTAGTCGTTCGCTCGTTCAGCGTCCTTTGTTTACTGGGAGCGTCGGTATTCATCCCGGGGCTGGCATCCGCCACCGGTCCGGAGGTCCCTTGCTCGCAGCACTCTGACCCGCGCCTGGCGCAGATGACCGACGACGGTACCGGCCTCACGAGCAGCCTCGGCCTTACGTCCGGTCGCTATGCACTTCCTGCGACTTTGAACCCGACGAAGCTCGTGGTGATGTTCCATGGTCATGGCAACGACTCGTGCTCATGGCGGAATCACCTTCAGCAAGCGGCGGAGCGCGGCGCGGTTGCGGTTGCGATGGACTACACAGGGCAGAAGCCAGATCCTTGGGAGAATTACGGATGGTTCGTCAAGGAAGGCGCAGCCGATTCGATCGCCGCCGCTCAGCACTTCCTGAGCGTTTATCCGAGCATCACCAAGGTTTACGCTATCGGCATCAGCATGGGAGGAAACTCCTCTGGACTCGCGATGGCGGCAGGCGCTGTTCGCGCCAGTGGAGCCCCCCTTTTCGATTATTGGGTCGACGTCGAAGGCGTTAACAACCTGACCGAGGAGTACCTGGTCGCACGCGGCGTGGCGCCGGTCAACTACGGCGGCAAGCAAGCGCAGATCGAGATCGAGGAAGAAAACGGTGGCTCGTTAGAACAGCAACCTGCCAACTACGCGGAGATCACCAACGTCGCACGCGCCGGCGACATGATGGGCCTGAAGGGCGCCATCGTCGTGAACGGTCTGGATGACGGCCTGGTTCCGACCGATCAGAGCCCCCAGATGGCGGCGGCGTTGAATGCGGTCGGGGTCCCAGCTCACCTGGTCACGGTGGTCCTGAGAGGAAGCGGCGAGTCCGGAACAACTGGGTCAGCGATCGCCGCCGGTCCTGTGTTCGGGGCTCTGGGACAAACATACACAAGCCCGTTCGCCGGTCACGGATGGGAAGGCAGCGACACGCAGATGGTCATCAAGACTGGTTTTGATCAGCTCTGGGAGTTGATGGCTTCGGACGGTGGCGTGACGCCGGGAGAAACGGTTGTAAGCGGAAACTAGTTTCGGCTGGAACTAGAAAAAGCCAAGCGCTGATTTGGCGAAGTCGCTCATCTTGTCCGGCCCCCAGGGCGGAGACATGGTCATCTCGGTCGTGACCGAGCGGACACCTTCCATCGATGCAACGGCGTCTTTGATCTCTGCTTCGATCATGGGGCCTACTGGGCAGCCCATCGATGTGAGCGTGAACAATATGTGGGCATCGCCTTCGTCGGTGATCTCAACCTCATAGATCAAACCGAGATCGACGATGTTGATCCCGATCTCGGGGTCGGTTACGACCTTGAGGGCTTCGGTCATCTCTTCAGTGGTTGGCACGACTTCAGTCTAGCCGGGATGCTCTGCTATCGACTTAGACCTTGACCCCAAGCAGCTGGGCCGCATTCTCGAGCAGTACACGCCGCGCCGCATCGGCGCCAAGGCCAAGCTCCTTCATCTCCTCCAAGCATCTAGACGGGGAGATGAACGGATAGTCGCTCCCCCACACGAAACTGTCCTTCAGCCGCCCCTTCATCTCACGTACCACCTCAGCCGGGATGTAGCGCGGCGCCCATCCCGATGTGTCGATGAGCACGTTCGTCTTGTGAAGAGCCATCGCGATGGCTTCGAGATGCCACGGCCAACCGAAGTGCGCCATCACGATCTTCAGATCGGGAAAGGCCGCCGCCGCCGGATCCAGAAGGATGGGGCGAGCGAGATCGATCCTTATGCCCTGGCCCCCAGGAGTCCTTGCGCCGATCCCCGAAGTGCCCGTGTGGAAGATGCATGCGATACCAAGCTCCCCAGCCTTCTGCCATAAAGGGAAGAAGGCCTCATCGGAGGGATCGAACCTCTGCATCGAGGGATGAAACTTAGCCCCCTTCATCCCCAACTGCGAGATACATCTCTCCAGTTCATCGATAGCATCGGGCTTGTGCGGGTCGATACCGGCGAACGGAATGAACCGCTCAGGAAAGTCGTTCGCAACGGAGGCCACGTCGTCATTGCGCAGTCCTGGTCTGCCCGTTGCGGTTTCGGCATCCCAACCAAGAAGCACAGCCACAACATCGAGGGCCTCGTATTCAAGAGCCATCTGCTCGACGGTTTTCACGTCGATGCGCATGTTGAAATAGTTCTCAGCGCTTTCGCGGTAAGGACCCATGCTGCCCTCGAGCCACTCGACGGTTGGGAAGTGAACATGAAAGTCGATGGCGCGCACGGACCGAATCTACAGGAAGAACGAAGAGATTCCCATGATCAGGTAGGCCGCGATCAACTGGGCACCTTCGAGCCAGTTCGACCTGCCATCGAGACAGATCAGCGAAACGATCGCCGTTGATATCCCCACCGCTGCGATCTCGAACCCCGTGAAGAAGAAATTCATCGGGTGACCAACGATCAATGAAACGAAGACCAACAGTGGAGCAACGAATAGCGCTATCTGTGTGCTCGACCCGATCGCGATCTCTAAAGAGACGTCTACCTTGTTCTTCAAGGCGAGAACGATCGCGCTGGAATTCTCAGCGGCGTTACCTACTATCGGAACAAGGATGAGGCCGACGAATAACTTCGAAAGATGAAGGGCCGCCGTTGCCGACTCCAAGGAAGACACCAGCACTTCGCTTTCGATGGCGACGACAACCGCTGCGCCGAGCAGCATGAAAAGTGCCTTACGTTTCGACCATCCTGCCGGACCCGTTACTTCATGGGTTGCGAAGAACTCTTGATGAGTGACGAACGAAAACACAAGGGATGCGACATAGAGCAGGATCAATATCGCCGCAACTGCAGCCGATACCGACTCGTCGACGACCAGTCCGGCGCTTGGCGAGACTCTGTGGAATATCGCAGGCATCATGATCCCAACCACAGCAAGAGCCAATGACGCCGAGTGCATCCCCGCCAATCGAGGGTTGAAAGACTGCTCCCTGAACTTCAAGCCACCCAACAGGAATGCAGCCCCCAGAACAAGCAGGATGTTGCCGATGATCGAACCAATGATCGATACCTTCACCACTTCGATCTGGCCACCGACTATCAGGAATATCCCGATGATCAACTCTGCGAGATTTGCGAACGTCGCATTGATCAAGCCCCCGATGCGGGAACCGCTGTGGATGGCAAGATCCTCGGTGCCTCTACCGATAACGCCAGCAAGCGGCACGATACCGACGATCGAAAGTACGAAAGCAGCTGTTGGCAGATGAGCGAGTTTCGCAGCGATAGAAAGGGGCACGGCCACCAGCAGCCAACTGAGTTTTCCCATCTAGCCGAACACTATCCGAGCATCGCTTTCATCTTTCGGACAGTGGCGGCCGGGTCATCGGCTTGCTCTATGGCTCGCACAACTGCTACCCGCGTGGCTCCCGCGGCTATAACAGCTGGGAGGGTTTCGATGTCGATACCCCCGATCGCGAAGAACAACCTCGGCGAAGACCCGGCTGCATAACTGACCAACTGCGTCCCAACCGCAGGGCGGCCCGCTTTGGTTGGGGTCTCATATACGGGCCCAACCGCGATGTGATCGGCCTCTGAATCGGACGACTCATCGATCTGCGACTGAGAATGAGTTGACAGACCGATGATCATCTGTTGGCCGCCTATCCTTCTGGCACTGGCGAGGGGCAGGTCGTCCTGGCCTAAGTGAACACCGTCTGCCCCAGACGCTACGGCGACATCGACCCTGTCGTTAACGATGAAAAGTGCCGAGAACTCGCTGGCGCGCTTGCGAAACGTTTCGGCGGCCCGCAACAGGTCTGTCGTTTCAGCCTGCTTGTCGCGCAACTGGATGATGTCCACTCCTGCTTCCAAAGTTGATGCGAGCAAAGTGTCAAGGTCACTGGAGCCACGGCCGATACTTGCGATGAAATAAAGGGTCGAGTGTTTCAGCCTCGTATGTATCGTACTTTGGGGGGACGTCATCACTACTACTTATAACTTCCTTCGGGCCAGCAGCAAAATGGCGTTTCGACTCCTTGCGCCCGGATCTCGAGAACCGACGGCATCGGGGGAGTCTCAACCACACCCGGTGAATACTCACCAGTCGTCGATCGCCTTAGATGGTGACAAATGCCGCGACTAGGTTAGCCCGCGGTGACCATGTGGAAGTAGTCATCTGTCTGCAAGCAAATCACCCGAACACACTATTCGGCCGATGGCGATTACGTTCGACAATTTATTAGTTCGTGCCGATCTTTGGAGGTTGATGGATGACAGCTATGGTGCTCGACCAGCAGAAGACCAAGCTTTGGCGTTTGATGATGGCGATGTTGGTAGCTTTGGCTCTTACGGCACAGGCCGCTCCGGCTATGGCTAAGGTGTCGATCGACTTCGGGGACAAGGTCGAGCAGGTCTTGTCGCGGTTGGCAACAACCTCGCCCGACAAGCCGGTACCGGTCATCGTCTCGCAGACCGACGCCTCGGACAGCACCCTCGCTGGATCGGTTTCATCTGCCGGCGGACGGTTCTTGAACGCCCTCCCAATGGTTGACGGATTCTCGGCGATCATCCCGGCGCGTGCGGTCCTCGATCTCGGCGCCGACCCTCGGGTTCGTTCACTTTCCTTGAACAGGGCGGTTAGGTTTCAGGGTCTCAGCTACGACGACTCAACGGTTTTCTCGTCTTACGTCAAGTCGACTAAGGCGATGTCATCGGCATGGGCAGGTGGGAACTACGGCGACAACGTTGGGGTAGCAGTGCTCGACACCGGTATCTCCGATATGAACGACTTCGTCAAAGCAGGCGGACGCCTCATCCACGGACCCGATCTTTCTGGCGAAGGATCATCGGTAGACACCTACGGACACGGCACTGTCATGGCCGGGATCATCGGCGGCGACGGCTACGATTCAGCAGGCCAGCCAGGTGGAGCTTTCGTGGGCATGGCACCGCACTCTTGGCTCGTCGCTGTCAAGGTTGCGGGTCGAAATGGCGTTACCGATGTTTCGACGGTGCTGGCCGGACTGCACTGGATCGCCGCCTACCACGATCAGTACAACATCCGAGTTGTAAACATCTCCTGGGGAACCGACGGAACGCAGAGCTATCGCACCGACCCACTCGACTACGCCGTTGAACGCCTTTGGTCACTGGGCATCACCGTGGTTGTAGCCGCAGGAAACAGCGGCCCCCACGCTTCGACGATCACCAAGCCCGGGGATGACCCGTTCGTTATCACGGTTGGCGCCTACGACGACAAGCAGAACACCGACCCTGCAGATGACTCACTAGCTGCCTGGAGCTCTCGCGGGCCAACCACCGCAGACGGCATTTCCAAGCCCGACGTTGTCGCTCCGGGAAGACTCGTGATCGCTCAGCGTTCCTTTGGCTCCAAGATCGAAGCCGACTTTCCAAAAGCATTGAAGGCACCCTCTTACATAAGGGGAAGCGGAAGTTCGGAAGCAACTGCTGCAACCTCTGGCGCTGCGGCGCTTCTCATCAGGCAGAAGCCTTACCTCTCGCCTGCACAAGTGAAGTACGCCTTCACGAGCACGGCTTCGCCGATGGCTTCCTATGACGCGAACTCTCAGGGCGCCGGGCGGATAGATGTGGCAGCTGCACTCGCCTCGGCCGATGAAGGTTCGGCTAACGCAGCCACACCTCCATCAAGTGGGCTCGGATCGCTCGAAGGCTCACGCGGCACAGGACACGTTCAGATCAACTGCAACGGCTCGACCATCGCCATCCAGGGCGAGTTCACGGCTCAATGTTCGCCGGTCGCATGGAACGGTGGAACGTGGACCGGTGGAACCTGGACCGGTGACGCCTGGACTGGCGGCACCTGGACTGGGGGCACCTGGACCGGTGGAACGTGGACGGGTGGCACCTGGACCGGGGGTACCTGGACCGGGGGCACCTGGACCGGTGGAACTTGGACGGGTGGAACCTGGACAGGTGGGACTTGGACGGGTGGAACCTGGACAGGTGGGACTTGGACCGCAGGCACCTGGACTGGCGGCACCTGGACGGGAGGAACCTGGACCGGTGGAACCTGGACCGGTGGAACCTGGACCGGTGGAACCTGGACCGGTGGAACCTGGACCGGTGGCACCTGGACCAGCGGCACCTACGACGGATTCACCGGGGCGACCTACGACGAGTTCTTGACAGCCTTTTGGGGCAACCACCCAAGGGCCGACAAGCACCTACACGGCGAAACCAGCGATCCACTTTCCCAAAGCATGACAAGGAACTAGGGCGGCCGAGCTTCGATCCTAAGACCGAAACTCGAGCAAGGTGACAGAGACATGAAAATGCAAGATCCACCGGCCATGCTGGCCGAGAAACCTTCGAACGGCATGCCTAAAAAGGCTTCGGCTTACATAGGTTTGGTAACAGGCTCAGGACTCCTGGCGATCGCCATATCGATCGTGTTGGGCCAGGCCTGGGTCTGGCACCACCTAGTAGCCTTCGCCAGCCTCGTCGGGGGCATCATGTTCGCTGAGTGGTTCGTGATCAGCCTCACACTCAAGAACGAAAGCATGTCATTTTCGATCACCGAGATCGCAATGACGATCGGCTTGATGGCCGTACCTGCGCCAGCGCTGGTTTTGGCGGCTGGCCTTGGTGTTGCGGGCGGGCAATTGTTGCGCAAGCGGCCCCTCGTCAAATCGGTTTTCAACGTTGGCATGTACGCACTCGCCAGCGCTGGCGCGGCCACCATCTATTCGGCGATGCGCCGCGCAGGGATCGCCGACGCGCACGGTTGGCTGGCAGCGATCGTTGGGATGGCCGTCTTCTACAGCCTTAACCAGACCCTGCTTGCATACGTCGTCGCGTTCGTCGAACGGCAAGACGTGATGGATGTGTTGCGCGTTGGGGCCCCCATCCTCGCGGCCGTATGGGCTGGCAATGTCACCTTCGGCATCATGGCTGATTTCATCTGGAACACCAACCCCGCAGCGATCGCGTTCTTGGTGCTGCCCGCCGCACTTTCATTCATCGCCTACCGAGCTTGGATCCATTCCAAGAACGAGGGCAGGAAGATGCGTGATCTGTATACGGTCGGCGGTTCCCTGGTTGCGAGCCTTGGTTCCGGAGATGGACTCGTGCAATTCCTGAAAGCGACCAAACAGATGTTCAGGGCAACAGGTGTCGAGATAATCACTTTCGAGGGACCTGGCGCGATGAGCATACTGACCGACCAAGGTGAGGTGCGCACCGAAACCTTCTCGAGCCTGAAAACGCCCGAGGGCGACTATCACGTGGCCCTGGATAAGTACATGATCTCGCGTGGATGGTCTTCGCACCTGCACGCAACTCTCGCTAGCGAGATAGGAGTTTCCGGTGCCCTGATCCTGCAAGGCTACGTAGGTCCCGAAGGGCCTGCCGACTTCCCGAAGCAAGACGAGAACCTGCTCCAGACACTCTCCAACGAAGCATCGATCGCTATCAGGAACTACGCACTCTTCGAATCGATAAGCGAGGAACGCTCGAAACTCTCCGACATCGTCGAGCACACCTCTGATGGCATCTATCAAGTCTCAACGGACCGGCGAATCATGACTTGGAACCCCGCTATGGAGTCGATCACTGGTTTCTCGGCTGCCGAAGCCGTTGGTCAGATGTGCTTCAACCTTCTAAGAGCAAGAGACAGCCGAGGGATCGACATGTGCTCGCGTAACTGTCCGATCATCGAGGCAGGTATCCACAAATGTCACCAGGAAGCGCAAGCTCAGATCATGACCAAAGATGGTTCTGTGAGATGGATCTCCTACACCCACTCCCCCATCTTTGATATTGCCGGTGAGATGACATCCGACGTCATCGTCGTTCGCGACGTAACCAAACAGCGCGCCGCGCAGGAAGCCAAAGATGACTTCGTATCAACGGTGACTCACGAACTGAGAACCCCCATCACACCTATCAAGGGTTTCCTGCTCACACTGCTGCGCGATGACATCACGATCGCCGCCCCCGAGCGGATCAAGTTCTACCGGATGATGCTTGGCCAGACCGAACGGCTCGAGCGCCTCATAGGCGATCTGCTCGACGCGTCACGTTTGGAATCTGGCCGCCTGAAGGTTGAACCTCATATCGTCGACACATCGAACCTCATCTTTCACATGATCGAAAACTACAAGGCATCACATCCCGAGCGTGAATTCAGGTTCAGCGCCGCCAAGGAAGTGACCTTGGCCCAGGCCGATCAGACCCGCTTGGAGCAGGTGGTTGGCAACCTCATGACCAATGCCATCCGCTACAGCCCGATAACCGAACCCATAGACGTGATGGTGAGACAGGAGGGCATCGAGGTAGTGATCGCGGTGCGCGACCGGGGCCCTGGCATCCCCTACGACGAGCAAGAGATGATCTTCGAGCGCTTCTACCGCTCTGGACACCACCTGACCCGTGAGCAGGGTGGGACCGGACTTGGCCTCTACATCGCTCGCCGCCTCGCCGAGGCTATGGGCGGAACGTTAACGCTTTCCTCTCGCCTCGGACAGGGCTCCACCTTCCAAGTCCGCCTCGCCACCCCGAGTAAGGCCGACCCGTCGCGGCGGGTCGAACACGCATAGTCATCATCTGATCTTTTTTTAGTTCCAAGCGTGGGATTCACGCGCCACAACCGTTTCCTAAGCCAAGGAAGTTCTCCGACACCCGAAGGCCGCCCCTGGAGCTAAACATGGGAGCCTGCCGGGGGCCGGGGGGTGGGACCGGCAAAGGAGACGGAAATTGAAAAGGCTCGCGACCCTCATCGCAGTATCGGCACTAACGCTCGGCTCGCTAATACCGGTTGCATCTGCAACTGAGACCAGCATCAGTTTTTCAGGCAGGGGGGAAGCCAAGGCCCTCGATCTCGCCATTCCAGCATTGCAAAGACTCATCCCTGCTGGCACCGGTCAGGACCGAGTCGACCAGATCCGCAACTTTGACGGGCTAACGCTTGGCCTTACGAGTTCAAAGTTCTCAACCCTTCCCCTGGCCGCGTCAGGTGCGGCGATGGGTGTGTGCGATCTGACCGGCAACGGGGCCGATCCCCTGGCGCTCCCCGACCCTGCCAAGTTCTGCACATCAACGACGGTCAAGACATCCGATACCGCCGCAGGCAAGGCGGGTGACCCTAACCTTGGTTGTCAAAACACAGTCGCTTTGGTTGTTACCATCGATTCGGCCTGCGCCCGCTCAACATCGAGCGTTGCTTCGGGCCTTTCGAGCATCAACGAAGCCGGAGTCACCGAGGTGAAGGTGGACCTCGACCTTTCGATCCTCGGCACCAAGGCCATCAAGGACAATGCGATAACCACTCTGCAAGGTTTCGTCAACGACTTTTTGTTCTTGGTGAAAGTTAGCGACCCAACGATCACGCAGAAGCAGAACGACTTGAAAGACGCGCTCGACTCCTATCTTGCCGCATTGAAAGACACCGGCAAGGCAGCCGACATCAAAGCAGGTGCGTCTCACACGACGCTCTCGACCGCTGGGACGGTCACGAGCATCACATCGCAGGCTGCTGCGTCGACCATCGGATTCCTCGGCATCAGCGATCCCCTGACCGACGGACTTGTCCTTATCAACTCATCATCCGCAGATGCGACGGTCAACATCGACAAGTCCACAGGCGTCGCATCGGGTTCTGCTGTCCCAGCATTGGTCAACATGAAGGTCAAGGACCTGCTGAAGGTTTGCGGCTCACAAGCGTCGTTGCAATGCGACAACGGTTACATCACAGCTGCAAACATCAAGAAGGAAGATCTCGATCCGCTCTTAGGGCAACTAAACACTCTCGAACTTTTGTCAACATCGATAACGGTCGGCCAGCCGGAAGTCATCGTGTCACCCGACCATCACTCAGCATCGGCATCGATCGCTGGAGTCGAGATACACGCATTGAAGGGGCTTGGTGCATCGACAAAGTCGGATGGTTCGAATGCGAAAGATGGTGGTTTCGACCTAAGACTTGCCGCGGCCCACGTTGAAGCGGCATCGACCGAAGTTGCCGGGGCATGCATCGGCTGCGCTTCAAAGCCGATGCCTCACACCGGGGGCCCCGTTTACGTGTTGTTCGCGGCAGGGGTCCTCATGAGTTCTCTTTCGATATTGCTGATCCGTTTCGCCCGTAAGATCGTCGCCGTCCGCTAAGGGAGTAACCGCCGCATGCAGTCACCCGTCTTTACGTGGCCTGCCGCTCCCGGCGGACGGCGCGCCATCGCCGCAGCACTCATAGTCCTCGCCGCCCTGATGATGATGGGCGGCGTGGGCTTGGCGGCTTACCCGCTATACACCGACATCCGCGCTGGACAGCATCAGAAAGAGCTCCGCGGCGAGATGGCCGCGCCGTTGTTCAAGCAGTCATATGGCCAAGGTGACGTCTCTGATGGCTCGCCCATCACCCTGCTCATCATCCCCTAACTCGGCGCCGATACCATCGTGGTGCAAGGCATAACCCTCGATGCACTCGGTGCCGGCGCAGGCCATTACCCAATGACGCCGCTGCCGGGCCAGGCAGGCAATGTGGCGATCGCAGGGCACAGAACGATGTACGGCAAACCTTTCAACGAGCTCGACCGTCTTGCTGCAGGCGATCGCGTAACTCTTCAAACGCCACTTGCTACCTTCGTTTATCAAGTCGTCGGCGGGTTCGAGGGTCACTCCAACCCGTGGGTTGTCAGCAACACCGATTGGAGCCCCATCAGCCAAACGGCGACATCGGTGCTCACTCTTACCACTTGCCATCCGAAAGGCAGCGCGAAACAAAGACTCGTGGTGCGCGCAGCACTGATCGATACGGAGAATGGGATATGAGAACAGCAGCCAAGATCTTGCTGAATATCCTCATCACATCAACACTGGCGATCGGGTTCCTTCTCCCGTGGGAAGCAGGCGCCGCACTTGAAACATCGATCCAGTTCAGGTTCGGAACAGATAGCACGAAACTAACCCCACCGAGCGGGACCGAGCTGTCTGGCCAGGACCCCTGGAACGTGTTCGTAACCGCAAGCGCGCCTACGGCTTTGCGGTCCTTTTCCCTTCGTTTGATCACCGACGATAGTGCGATCCCGGCGCTTGGCCCTGGATCCAAGATCGACAAGTTTTATCCGGTGGTCCCAACAACGAGCGACAGCATCACTATGCCTTGGTCGCCCGCGGTGCTAACTCCTTACAACGGCAATTACCGTCTCGAAGCCGAAGTGACCTCGATGTTGGGTGATGTATCCAAGGTCACGGTCGATAATCTCTTCGTCAACAGCGCGCCAAACGCCCCTGCCGGTGTGCGACTGACCCTCGACGGAACATCGCCAGTGGTCAGTTGGACCGCCAACTCCGAACCGGACATCGTTGGTTATGACGTTTACCGAAGCCTCGCCGGTGCATCGCCAACCAACCTGACCCGCGTAAGCGAGGTCGCACTGAAAGATACATCTGCCCCCAAAGGCGTGGACCTTACCTATCAGGTTGCTGCGGTGCGCAAGAGCCCCATCGGCGATGGAACCATCACGTCCGCCAAAACAGCGTCAGCCAATAGCGTTTCCATCCCGCTGCCAGCCGTTGTGACAACGGCCGTGCATGATCAGTTGCCTCCCCCACCCACCAGCAAGCAACTCCCGAAAGGACCAAAGATGCTCGCCCCGGGAACTCCTACGATCAAAGATGACGGCCGCTACTTCGGCACCGGCTTCGATGAGACGCTGCCCTACGGGGCTGCAGCAGCGAAAAGATCTGGCGGCAGAACCGTTGGACTCATCACATCGGGGCCGTGGGAGGCCATGGCTGCACCGGCTCCGTCCCCAACCTCATCGCGTACCGACAAGGCACGTTTCGCTGCGATCGGTGCGTTGTTGTTGGTCTGCGCTCTTCATCTGATGAGCGTCGGCCTCAAACTCCTAAGGGCCCCGCAGGCAACATAGATACCGTTTGCAGAACTCCGGCTCAGTCGAGTGCCTAGCCTTGAACATGGCGCTCTTCGTCGTTGTTACTGTTGAGGCATGGATCAACGCTATGACGTAGTCGTCGCCGGAGCAGGCGTTGTCGGGTTGGCCGTTGCCTGGCGTGCCGCAGAGGCCGGTCTCAGCGTCTTGGTGGCTGACCCAGCCACAAGCATCGCAGCAGGAGCCTCTGGCGTGGCTGCCGGGATGCTGGCCCCGGTCACCGAGGCGACCTTCGGCGAAGAAGATCTGCTCAAGCTGAACCTGAGGGCTTCCTCGGAGTACCCAACCTTCATCGAAGCACTCCGATCTAGAACTGCCAAGGACCCAGGCTACTTCGAGACCGCAGCTATGCATGTTGCGATAGATCGCGATCAACACGAGGCGCTCAGTCGCCTCTTCGCATTCCAAAGATCATTGGGCCTGGACTGCGATTGGCTCGATGCCGAAGGATGTTTGACAGCAGAACCAGGGCTTCATCACTCGGTACTCGCAGGGATCTTGGCCCCCAATGATCACTCCATCGATCCGCGCAGGTTGTGTGAAGCCTTGAGCTCTGCTGCCAAGGATGCGGGGGTTGACTTCGCCTTGGGTCGAGCGGTTCAAGAAGTCGAGCCCGCTCGTCGTAAGGTGACTATCGATGGCAAAAACATCGCCTACGGATGGTTCGTCGCAGCCGCTGGTTGCTGGACTTCGTCGATCCATGGTCTACCCGGATGGGCACAAGAAGCCGTCCGACCCGTCAAAGGCCAAGCGATACGAACCAGTCCGCAAAGCGGCACGGAACGATCACTAGGAGTCGTTATCAGGACAGATGACGTCTATATAGTTCCCCGCCACGGCGGTGATGCAGTTATCGGAGCAACAGTAGAGGAACAGGGATTCGATACATCAACAACGGTCGAAGGCGTATACCAACTCCTGCGATCTGCTATCGAAACGGTCCCCGCGCTCAGGCATCATGAGATCGTCGAAACATCGGCGGGGCTCCGCCCGGCCAGCCGCGACAATCTCCCATTGATCGGAGCATGCGGACCAGGCAACGTCCTTCTTGCAACTGGGCACTTCCGCAACGGCATCCTGCTCGCCGATGTGACGGCGAACGCCATCGTGAACATCATCGAGACGAAGCTGCCTGATCCAGGCCTTGAACCCTTCGACCCTTCCAGGTTCGAAAATTAGCCGGCGCTCCAGTTGCGTTCCTAATGATCGCTTTTCCCTGCGCTATGGTGCCCGCGATCGCCGTCGGCTGCCTTACCGATTGGTGGGTCGCCTAATATGGAGCGATGCAGTTAAGGGTAAACGGTGACGAGGTGGAGCTCGCGAACGAGGCAACCATCGACGACGTCCTGCAACGGATCGGCGTCGACAAGGCTGGCTTGGCGGTCGCCGTCGATTCCGAAGTCGTGCCGAGAACCGATTGGACGTCTTTCACTCTTCGCGATGGCCAGCGGGTCGAGGTTCTAAGGGCAGTGCAAGGTGGTTGAAACTCATGGTTGAAACGCGTGGTTGAGCCCGGGGAGAAACTTCAGATCGCCGGCAGAGTACTCACATCGCGCGTGATCTTCGGTACCGGTGGATTCACCAACATGAGCATCTTCGAAAGAGCACTCACCGAGGCCGGAAGTGAATTGGTAACCGTGGCGATGCGACGGGTCGATCCCTTGGCCAAGGGATCGATCGTCTCGGTGATCCGGGATGCCGGTTGCGAAGTACTGCCGAACACTGCCGGTTGTTACACCGCCTCGGACGCGATCTTGACTGCCAAGATGGCACGCGAAGCACTTGAGACGAACTGGATCAAACTCGAAGTGATAGGCGACGATAAGACCTTGTTCCCAGACGGACCCGAGTTGCTGCGAGCAGCCCGCGCACTCGTCGATGAGGGATTCGTCGTTCTTCCATATTCCAACGACGACCCGATCCTCGCCAAGCGGCTGGAGGAGGCCGGCTGCGCTTGTGTCATGCCGCTCGGTTCACCCATAGGCAGCGGGGCTGGGATAAGGAACCCTTACAACATCGCGATCATCGTCGAGAACGCACATGTGCCCGTTGTCCTCGACGCAGGTATCGGAACGGCTTCCGATGCAACGTCGGCCATGGAACTCGGTTGTGACGCGATCCTTGTTGCAAGTTCGATAGCGAGAGCAAAGGATCCAGCTGGCATGGCCAAGGCGATGCGTTTGGCAGTGGAATCGGGGCGCCTCGCGTTCGAGTCGGGAAGGATCCCCAAAAGGACATACGCCACAGGGTCTACGAGCGACAGCGGCAAGCCCGAGTGGCAAGCCACACCTGGTCCCCAGGAGAGCCAAGGGAATGGATAGAGCAGCATTCTTCGATGTCGACAAGACACTCATCCCCGGATCCAGTTTGTTCCTTCTAGCTCGCGGGATGTATGAGCGCGATTTCCTGCGCGTTCGCGACATCATCAAGTTCGGGTGGGGTCAATTGATGTTCGTGGTAAGCGGCACTGAAAGAAGTACGGGCATGGAGATGTCGCGGGAATCGACCCTTTCGTTCGTGAAGGGCCGTTACCAAGACGAGCTGAGATCGTGGGGTCGCGAGATCGCTGACGATCGGATCCTGCCTCGGGTCTACCAAGATGTCGTGAAGATCATCGAGACCCACGTTGCCTCCGGAGTCAAGACATATCTGGTGACTGCGGCTCCCATAGAACTCGCCTTCTATCTGGCGGACGCTCTCGGTATGGATGGCGCATTGGGGACCGAATCCGAGATCGATGCCGAGGGGCGGTATACGGGACGACTCCTGGGCGACGTCCTGCACGGCCCTGCCAAAGCCAAAGCTGTGGCCGACCTGGCAGCGCAGAGCAACATTGACCTAAGTGAGTCTTTCGCCTACTCCGACTCCACGAACGATCTTCCACTGCTCGAATCCGTCGGCAACCCTCATGCCGTGAATCCCGATCACGAACTGAGGCGGATCGCGATGTCGCGCGGCTGGCCGGTCCATGAACTACGAACGCGGCGCAAGGCTTTGCTCATCGGCATCCCTTCAGCACTAGCCGGAGCGGCCCTGCTCGGTATCGGTCTTGCGGTCGGAGTGGCGATCGGCCGCCGCCGCTCTTAGGGCATCCGAAGTTTTGATCAGCCCGACCCCAGTTCGCGTTTGACCTTTTTCCAATCCGAGGTCTTGGTTGAAAACAGCACGTCGGTCAGGATCTGACCGAAGCCAACCGCTAGCAACACCCATACCATCCATCGCGAAGTTCCCACGGCATCGAGGGTTGGGATCAGGATGAATGGGATCAACTTCGTGACGATGGCGCCGGAAGCATGCATGGCTGCCCTCCGCATCGGCGTAGAGGTGAGGTAGGTCTCGTAATCGGTCTTGAATCCGGGCCTCGGCGGCGGGGGGCCGCCGATGAACAGGTGCGTGAACCTGATGCCAACCGATCTGCCAACGATCCAGTGCGCAAGACTGTGGGTGAAAACATCAAGGGCTCCAAACCCTGCGAGGAACGTAAGGTCGCGCACCATCTGCGATCGCCAGTTCCCAGCAACCAGCAGCAAGCCCACCCCCGCGGTCGTTCCGAACGAAAGGATCACCAAGCCGACCGCCGCTGGCACTCTCATTCGGACCGCGCTCTCGAAGGATTCTTTGTCGATCTGGGCGATCTGCTTGCCGAACCGCTGAGCTAGGAAAGACTGGCGTTTCGCGGCGCGAACCAAGGGCCAATAGCCGGTTCCGTTCAAGGTTCGGCGCTCTTGTATCGCTTCGCGCGCAGCAGCAAGCGCTTGGATCGCGTGTTGGTCATCCATGCAGAAGGGCTCCGGTCGCGGCGAACATCTCGGCTATCCGCTCCTTCCCGCTCGCGAGGTGTGCGAGGGCATCGAGGCCCACATACAGGGCGACCATGGCGGTGGCCAGCGGCTCGGTAGGAATGCCAGCGATCCCCGATGTCGATGGAAAGATCCGCTCGATCGCTTCTTGCGCCAACGCGAGCCACGGATCGATCCGGTCAGACATCTCTTCCGCGAGTTCGGGGTCCGACAGGCTCTTGCTCAGCATGCCCAGGAGCAGCCGCACATGCCCTGTTGAAAGATCTTCCTCGAAAAGTATCTTGGAGCGCCGAATCACCTCCGAGGGTTCCTGTGCCTCCTGGAGCATCAAGCGATATCCAGCCAACCTTCGGATGGACGACAGATCCAAGGCGGCCAGCAGTACCTGATTCGAGCCCCCGAAGTGATAAAAGATCAGGGCTTGATTGAATCCGCCTTTGGCGGCTATAGCCCTTGCAGTTGCTCCCTCGACGCCGACCTCGGCGACAGTTTCGAGTACCGCAAGAACGATCTTGCGTTTGGTGGACCCAGCCGCCAGCGCATCCTCCTCGTGGCCTTGCTCAGATTGAGCGGACGTTTTAAGCATTTGCTCAATCCTGAGGCATCAATCCGCCTCCGTCAAGGCGACAGCCAATCGCGGGCAAAGATGCGCTCGGTGGCCTTAAGATGCGCTTCGTGTTGCCATTCTTCATCGGTGTTGCCGCCTTCCTGCTCTGGTTAACAGTCATCTGGGGTGTGTCGGCTTTGGCTCGCACCTCGCCCGGTCATCCCTTCCGCACGATCTGGAGTTTCCGCATCTTCAGGCGCAAGCTGGCGGCGAGTCGCCTGCCCGATTGGCAACGTGGCCAAGTAGTCCCCACCGAAGAAATCTCGCCGACGGCAAAGCAGGATGGAACGGATGCGCCATCCTTTGGATCAAGCGTTGACTCGTTCTCGCCTTATGCCCCGAGCGACGAAGGGCCCAAAGCCGATCCTCAGGGGGTCCAAACCGACGACGACTGGCAGCGTTTCATCGCAGCGATGAAAGCGCCGGAGGAGACCAGCAGCCCGATACCAGACCTGGCGCCTTTATCGGCGGAGGGGGGCCTCGGGGCCATAGGGCTCGAACCGGAGAAGCGATCGCAACCCAAACGAGCCAAGACCGCCCGACGTCCGTCTCGACCTGCTGCATCGACCTCGAAAAAGAAAGGTTCGGGCCAGCGCAGACAAGGCAGGATGGTCTACGTGGTCGTCGATGACGAGGGAAAGCCAGACCTGTCCTGAGATGGCCGCCGGTAAGGATCTGAACGGCGGCAAAACCCTGATCGGCACCGCGTCTTGGACCGACAAGACGCTGATCGACAGTCACGCCTTCTATCCCAAAGAGGCGAGTTCGGCCGAAGAACGCCTTAGGTTCTACGCGAAGCAGTTCCCCATAGTCGAAGTTGACTCAACCTATTACTTCCCACCGACCCAGAAAAACTCGGCGCTCTGGGCATCTCGCACACCATCGCATTTCACATTCCACATAAAGGCATATTCTCTGCTGACACAGCACCCGACGCGACCGGCATCGCTATACAAGGATCTTGCCGGCGAGATACAACCCGAGTTCCAAGGCAAACGGGTCTTGTATCTGAGTCATCTGTCCTGCGATGCCGTCGATCAAGTGTGGTCGCGGTTCGCCGACGCGTTGATGCCACTTCATTCGGCAGGCAAGCTAGGTGTTGTACATTTTCAATTCCCGCAATGGTTCTTGCCCGGATCCGCAAGCCGCGACTACCTGCTCGAATGCAAGAGGCGCCTCAGCGATTACCAGATAGCCATCGAGTTCCGAAACTCGACTTGGCTGAGCGACAAGAACATCGATCGAACCGTTGCCTTCCTCACCGACAACGAACTGTCATTTAGCAACGTTGACATGCCGCAAGGATTCAAGTCATCACTGCCCCCCACAGCCATCGTCACCAACCCTCAGTTGGCGTATGTTCGGTTCCACGGTCGAAACACCGAGCAGTGGGAAGGTCGGCACGAGATCGCTACGCCAAGGTTCGCTTACCTGTACAGCGAAAAAGAACTCCAAGGATGGGTCCCCTTGCTGCAACAGATCTCATCTGAGGCTGAAGAAACTCACGTGCTCATGAACAATTGCTACCGCGACTACGCGGTCACCAATGCCCGGCAGCTCGCCAGCCTTCTCGATATGCCGGGTAACGGCGAGAGGTGAACTCGGCCGTGACTGAGTCGCCGCGGGGCCGTCTGCTCGCAGCGGCATCATTGGTGGGAGTCACTGCCATCTGGGGATCGACCTTCATGATCGTCAAGAAGGCCATCGGCCAGATGCCTCCTTTCGAATTCCTTACGATCCGCTTCGCTCTTGCAACGGCGGTGATAGCTCCTTTCGCGGCGAAGAAGATGCGATCGGTGAAGCTGGCCAATGGCCTGCGCGGTGGGATGTACGCCGGCGGGTTCTTAGCCATCGGATATGCAACCCAGACAATTGGTCTCAGATATACAACCGCCACCCGCTCGGCATTCATCACCGGACTCACGGTGATCTTCGCTCCGATAATGGCAACCGTGTTCGCCAAGAAACCCCCATCGCGGGTGGCGGCAGCGGGTGTCGTGATCGCAACCGTTGGTTTGGCTCTACTCACTGGGGGACCAACAGGCAGGTTCGGGCTCGGCGAGATGCTTACCGTCGCAACCTCTCTCGCGTTCGGTGCACATGTGGTTGCGTTATCGCGGTTCTCCCCAAAGAGCGATCCATGGGTCCTAACTTTGGTGCAGGTGCTCTTCTGCGCTCTGGCCTTCTCGCCCGTCGCCCTGTTGACTGAAGATCTGGTGAGGCCGAGCAGTGCATTCATGGTCGAAGCGCTCGCGCTGACTGGCATCGGGGCAACAGCGATCGGGTTCTTCGTGATGGTTTGGGCCCAAAAACGCCTGTCCCCCACCGCGACCGCTGTGACCTTGACGATGGAACCGGTATTCGCAGGACTAACCAGTTACTTGGTGACCGGCGAGACCCTGAGCGGCTTTGAACAGATAGGGGCCGTGCTGATCATCGCAGCGATGCTGCTCGCCGATCTGCGTGGGGATCACTCCTGATAGGAATAACGTTCTTCCTTCCAGGGGTCGGCGTTGTTGTTGTAACCGCGATCTTCCCAGAACCCCCTGCGATCCTTAGCGGCGAACTCGAGAGCCCGCAGCCACTTGGCGCTCTTCCATGCGTATCGCTTGGGGACCATGAGCCGTAAGGGAAACCCATGTTCTGGACTGAGGGGCTCACCGTTTCTGGCCCAGACGACCATCACGTCGTCGTCGTCCATGACCTCCAAAGAAAGGTTCGAGGTGTAACTGATATCGCAATGCGCGATCACATGGGTCGCGCTCGGCAGGGGCGCAACCATCTCGATGATGGTCCTGAAAGAAACACCCTCCCACTGGTTGTCCAGGACACTGAACTTGGTAACGCAATGAAAGTCCGCCGTCACACGTTCAACGGGAAGCTCTTTCAGTTGACGGTAAGTGAAGGTCACTGGGTGTTCGACTTCTCCATAGACCTTGAAGTCCCACTGCTCTTCGTCGAATCGCGGGATAGGACCCACATGCAACACCGGCCATCCACTCACCAAGTGTTGACCTGGTGGCAGCCGATCGCGATCGCGGGTCATCTCGCTACGGCTCTTACCTGTTCGATCGCAAACTCGATATCGCTGGCGGAGATGTCCTTGTGAACCACCATACGCACCGTTCCCGCCTGATAGGCAAGGCACTTCACATCAAGCTGAGCTAGTTGAACGACGAGTTCGGCGGGTGAGTACCCTAACGCCTCGGTCTTCACCAGCACCATATTGGTCTCAACGTTGTCGGGGAACGCTGCGCCCTGCCGAATCTCGGCTATGCCAGCAGCCAGTCGTTTGGCATTCACGTGGTCTTCGGCCAGGCGATCGATCATCGTGTCTAGCGCAACAACACACGCCGCGGTGAGTATGCCAACTTGCCTCATCCCACCACCATGCATCTTGCGGTAGCGGTGTGCCGATTCGATGAACTCATTCGAACCAACAACCATCGAACCGACCGGGGCCGACAGCCCTTTCGAGAAACAGAAACTAAGGCCGTCCACCAACGAGCAATATTCCGAAACCGCCACGCCGCTGGCGACCGATGCGTTGAAGATCCGTGCGCCATCCATGTAGATCTTGAGGCCGTACTCATCGGCGACCTTGCGCGCAGCCTTTATCTCGTCGAGCGGATAGATGGTGCCGCCCGCCAGGTTGTGCGTGTTCTCTAGAGCTATCACCTTGGTACGCGGGAATGTGTAGTTGGCTGGCCTGATCGCTTTGATGATCTCGTCCGGGTCGAGGACGCCCCAGTGGCCCCCAACGGGGCGCGCTTGCAGACCTGCGACCGCTGCCATAGACCCAACTTCGTAATGGAATATGTGAGCGTTTTCGTGACAGATAACCTCGTCACCAGGTCCTGCCATGGCTCGTAGTGAGACCAGGTTCCCCATGCTGCCACTCGGAACGAAGAGAGCGGCTTCCGTTCCGAAGAGGGCGCTGACCTTTTTGGCAAGCAGGTTCGTGGTTGGGTCTTCGCCGAAGACGTCGTCGCCGACTTCGGCTTGGGCTATCGCTTCGCGCATCGCCGGCGTTGGCGATGTCAGGGTGTCTGATCTGAGGTCGACTATCGGCATAGGGGAAGTGTAATCGTCTAGCCGAAGAATACTTCGGCGACGGAATACAAGTCATCGCCAACGACCTTGGGTTGCCCGACGGCTTCCGACAAGGGCACCTCGACGATCTCGGCTGCCTGTAAGGCGACCATAACCCCGGATCGGCCTCGATGGGCCGAATCGATGGCGGCCACTCCGAAACGGGTAGCGAGAACTCGGTCGAAGGCTGTTGGGGTTCCCCCGCGTTGCACATGGCCCAGTATGGTCGCGCGGGTTTCGAAGCCGGTGCGGGTTTCAAGTTCGTGCTCGAGCGCCGAGCCGACCCCGCCAAGTCGCGGATGTCCGAAGGCATCGACCTCGGTCGTCTGCGTTTCCAGCTGCCCCGAGATCGGGCGCGCTCCTTCGGCGACAACAACTATCGAGAATGTCCTTCCCCTTTCATGACGGTGCTTGAGGTGGGCCACGATCTTGTTGATGTCGAACGGCCGCTCGGGGATCAACACGATATCGGCACCGCCGGCGATGCCTGAGTGCACTGCGATCCAACCCGCATGACGTCCCATGACTTCCACAACCATGATTCGATGATGAGATTCGGCGGTGGTGTGGAGGCGATCGATAGCATCGGTTGCGATATTCACGGCGGTATCGAACCCGAATGTGTAATCGGTCCCCGATAGGTCGTTGTCGATGGTCTTGGGGACCCCGACCACCGGCACACCTTCTGCATGGAGTTTGTTGGCGACTCCAAGGGTGTCTTCGCCACCGATAGGTATGAGGTGATCGATGCGTTCCTGGGCAAGGTTCACTTTGATCGTTTCCGCGCCGTCGGCGGTCTTGAAGGGATTGGTCCTAGAAGTGCCAAGGATGGTCCCGCCACGGTGCAAGATCCCGCGGGTGTTTTCGATAGTGAGTTCTTGCGCGTCACCCTCGAGGGGACCCCGCCAGCCGTCCCTGTAACCGACGATCTGGTCGCCGTAATGGTCGATCCCCTTACGGACCACAGCTCGGATGACGGCGTTCAACCCCGGACAATCCCCGCCACCTGTGAGTATCCCTATGCGCACGACTGGATTCTAAATGGCGGAACTGCGATATATGGTGACGTTCGTGACGATCGGCTCAATCCCGACGACTTTCCTGCCGAAAGCAGACACATGACGAAAAAGTGGGCTCGGCTCGCTGGTCTGCTAGTTTGCGCGCTCATCCTCGCGTCTTCGAGCGCGCCGGCCTCTGCTTCGCCAGCCCAGTTTTCGGCAGCCTTCGTTTCTTCAACCCACATGTCCAGTGATCCTTTGTCGACCACCAAGACCAAGGTCCAGCTCGCGGCGGACCAGGTTTATAGATTGGCTGCCCAGCTGCAAGGACTCCTCGATCAATACAACGATTCCAACGAAGCGGTGCAGGCCGAGTCTGGCAACCTGGCCGTGGCCAAACTCAGGCTGTTGCGCGCCAAGACGCAAGCTTCGGACGCGAAGCTCAGGCTCGACCAAAGAGCAC
Organism: Actinomycetota bacterium; assembly: GCA_046262935.1. Lineage (GTDB taxonomy): Bacteria > Actinomycetota > CADDZG01 > JAHWKV01 > JAHWKV01 > JBHELT01. Next base: position 38,452 of record JBHELT010000071.1, read on the forward strand.
GGGCCGCTTACATAACAGGGATATGGGGTGAGGCCAAACTGGTCGCGGGCTCCGAATCGGTTTCGCAGTTCATGACGTACGCCCGCTTCCTTCGAAGGTCGATGGCAGACGATCGTGCTGCCTACGTTCGATATGGGGCCGTCGCATCGCAAGTAGAACAGCAGGCCTCGAGCATCGACCGTTCTCGCATCGACCTTATGGCATCGACCACCAAGCTCGAATCCGTCAAACAACAGGTGAGTGCGGCTTTGGCAAACGAAAGATCGGTGCTGGTCGGCGCCCAAGCTGAATTATCGCGGTTGCAGGCCGAACGTCAAAGGCAGGCTGCAACGGCCAAGGCCGCCATGGAAACGTTGCGACGCAAAGCACTCGGGGCCCCCGGTCGCGCCTCGGTCGCAGCAGAAGCCATGCGCAGCAGCCGCCAACGCGAGCTCGACGCGAAGCTTGCCGCATTGCTCAGTTGGTATGCACCAGGTTCGGGAGACGAGCCGTTCACGCGCCCGATGCTAGCGCCTACAGGCATCGTTACCGTGGCGAAAGCATCTTGGTACGGTGCCGACTTCGACGGTCAACGCGCATCGAGCGGCGCAACTTACAACATGGGACAACTGACCGCAGCAAGTTTGATCCTGCCATTCGGCACCTTGTTGAAAGTTACACTCGGCTCCCGATCGGCCGTTGTGGTTATCACCGACCGCGGTCCATATGTGGTCGATCGGCTCCTCGATCTATCGGCCGGCGCTGCTCAGGCGATAGGGCTCACAAGCAGAGGCGTTGCGCAGGTCCGGATGGAGATCATGTCTCCCATCGGACAAGCCCCTCGCTTCCCATGAGGTCCACAGTACGTCTCGAGATGTCACCGCCGGGATATTTTTTCTTTCTCGAGATCTCACCGCCCGGACCTTTCTTACTTCTCTCGATCTCACCGAAAGGCCGGCCGGGGAACGCGATCCAGAAATGAACAAACATGTCCTATCGATCGATGCAGGCACGACTGGCATCACCTGTCTTTTGGTTGACGAAAACGGCGACATCGTGCGCAAGGCCTACAGCGAGTTCCCTCAGCACTTCCCCCAGCCCGGTTGGGTCGAGCACGATCCGGAAGAGATCTGGGCGACCACATGCGAAGTTGCAGGCCGCGCCCTCGAAGGATTGCCCCGCGGCCAACTGGCTGCGATAGGCATCACTAACCAACGCGAAACGACCGTGGTGTGGGACCGCAGGTCCATGCAACCGTTACATAACGCCATCGTTTGGCAATGCAGGCGTTCGGCCCCCATCTGCGATGAACTACGCGCTAATGGGGCGGAACAACAGATCCGTGAACGCACTGGACTGGTCCTTGACGCGTACTTCTCGGGCACGAAACTCACCTGGCTCATGCGAAATGTCGAAGGGCTGCGAAAGCGAGCGCTAGACGGTGAGATCGCGTTCGGAACGATCGACTCTTTCCTCATCGCCAGATTGACGGGCGGCCGGGTCCACGCAACCGATCTATCCAACGCCTCGCGCACGATGCTGTTCAACATCAACACTTTGCAATGGGACGACTTCCTTCTCGAAACCCTCGCAGTCCCCAAGGAGATACTCCCAACGGTAAACCCATCATCCTGGTCCTTCGGGACAACAGATCCTGATGCATTCCTCGGTCTGCAGGTCCCCATTTCCGGTGTCGCTGGAGATCAACAGTCGGCTCTGTTCGGACAAGCTTGCACATCGGTTGGTATGTCCAAGAACACCTACGGAACGGGCTCATTCGTTCTGACCAACACCGGAGGGAGCGCTTCGATCAGCAAGAGCGGACTGCTGATCTCGGTTGCTTGGGGCATCGCCGGCCGCGTTGACTATGCGATCGAGGGCGCGATCTTCGTCACGGGGGCGGCGGTCCAATGGCTACGCGACGGCCTCGGGATCATCTCTTCATCTTCGGACATCGGTCCACTCGCGGGATCGGTCACTTCTACCGAAGGGGTCCATTTCGTGCCTGCCCTCACCGGACTCGGTGCCCCCTATTGGGACCCGTACGCAAGAGGGTCGATAACAGGCATCACCCGCGGTACCACCAAAGCCCACATCGCAAGAGCCGCGGTTGAGGCGATGGCCTTTCAAACCAAAGACATCGTCGACGCCATGGCTGCCGACAGCGCTGTCGCCCTCACGGAATTGCGGGTGGACGGCGGAGCTTCGGTGATGGACCTTCTATGTCAGTTCCAAGCCGATCTGTTGGGTGTCCCCGTCGCCCGGCCGCGCATCGCGGAAACCACCGCGATGGGGGCCGCCTACCTAGCCCTCCTTAACGAAGGCATCTGGCACGACGAGGACGAACTAAGCGCTAACTGGAAGCTGGATCGACTCTTCGAACCGAAGATGAGCGACGACGAGCGGTCCGCCTTGCATGGAGCTTGGGGGAAGGCTGTCGAACGTTCCCTTGGGCAACCACGCCGCGAGTAGGCCAACTCAGCCGAGCAGTTCTCCCACTGGGATGCGGAAGTCTTCGGGGATGACGTCGGTTGCTTCCTTCGAAGAATACTCGTCGACGTAGGTCTGGCCCGACAGCGCCATGATTTCGAACATGATCTCGTCGGTCATCGCTCGTAGAACGAATCGATCTTCGTCTTCATCGTGATAACGCTCGAAGCTGATCGGCTCACCGAACTTGACGCGCACATTGCCCCACAACTTCGGGAACCGCGCCTGCTTCGGCATGACTTCTCGACTGCCAACCAATCCAACCGGCACGACTGAGGCGCGGGACCTTAGAGCCAAACGCGCAACGCCGGTGCGTCCGCGGTACAGACGCCCGTCGCCAGAGCGCGTACCTTCTGGATAAAGACCAAGTACACCGCCCTCGTCTAGAACCTCGATACCGGCCTGCAGTGCGGCTTCGGTCTTTTCTTTAACGTCACGCTTCACGGGGATCATCCCCAGGGCGCGGAAGAACCATGCCGTCTTCCATGACTCGAAATACTCGGCTTTGGCCAGATAGACCATGCGCCGCGGCAGGCACACCGGGATCCAGAACGAATCGAGGAATGAAACGTGATTGGCAACGATGATCACCGGTCCCTCAGCGGGGATGTTCTGCAGCCCTTCGGCCTTCACGCGATATAGCCCGCGAAGGATCGGGGTCAGAATGACCTTAAGAAAACGATAGAGGAAGCTGCCTTTGTTCATTGCCACACACCCGGTTGTTCGAAGCCCGAATCTATCCGAAAACACTCGCCGTGTTCCAGACATTCCGTCTGATTTGTTCGCGACATCGATGATTGTCGCCTGATTTTCTTCTTGACCGCCGGGTCAGTCTCTTCTTTTCTTCTTGACCGCGGGTCAGTCGCTTCGGTTGGTATCCTGCAACCCATGAAGCACTCAGAAACAGTTGAGATCTCTGGCCACATCATCGATTCGCTGACGCTGCCCAAGATCCTGGACGAACTGATCGGCGGCGGCGCCGAATACGAGGTCGAAGTATTCGAGATCGGAAAAACACACGAAGACCCCTCTTATGCTCGGATCAAGATATGGACCGCAGATCAGGCGAGCCTCGACGCAGTTCTGAACCGCGTACACCCCCTCGGAGCCGCTCCAGTGGACCCCGGCGAGGCAACCATGGTCGCAGCCGACATGGACGGCGCACTGCCTGTTGACTTTTACTCGACCACCAACCTTCCAACGCAGGTTCGCGTCGGCGGCACTTGGGTGGACATCGAAAACCCTGAGATGGACTGCGGCATCGTGGTACAGGGCGGCAGCGCCCACACGATCCCAGTCAGCGACATCGTGAAAGGCGATGCTGTGGTTGTTGGACGCGGCGGGGTCCGTGTGACCCCGACAGAAAGGCCGCGCGGTCAACGCGAGTTCGAATTCATGGGTTCGAATGTGTCTTCAGAAAAGCCCAAACAGCTTCAGATCATCCGGGTTGCCGATGAGATGAAACGTGTTAAAGCCGAAGGCAAGAAGGTTCTTTGGGTAGTCGGCCCCGCCTTGATCCATACGGGCGCGGGACCAGCACTTGCCGACCTGGTGAAAGCCGGTTGGGTCAACGTGTTGTTCGGTGGCAATGGCTTCGCCACCCACGACATCGAGTCGAACATCTTCGGAACATCACTTGGCGTCTACCTCGAAGAAGGCACATCGGCAGAAGGGGGCCACGAACATCACATCCGAGCGATCAACGCGGTCAGGCGTTCGGGCAGTATCGCAAAGGCCGTTGAAGATGGGACGATCACGGGTGGCGTGATGTATCAACTGATCGCCAACGGCGTGCCCTTCGTGCTTGGCGGGTCGGTGCGCGACGATGGACCACTGCCCGATACGGTCACCGATGTCATCGAGACCCAAAGACAGATGCGCTCGTTGGTGGATGGTGTCGGTTTGACAATCATCGTTGCTTCGATGCTTCATGGGATCGCCACCGGCAACATCCTTCCTGCCGAGGTCCCGATCGTGTGCGTTGACATCAACCCTTCAACGGTCACAAAACTGCTCGACCGCGGAAGTCATCAAAGTGCGGGCTTGGTGACCGATGTCGGTTTGTTCGTCAAGCAGCTACGCGACTGGCTGGTGGCCTAGGACTTCACCTTGGCGATCACGCCAGCAAGCGCATCTTCCATGTTCGGGCTGCCCGATTCTTTCAACTCATAACCAACACGCGATGCGGGCTTGTCGATGGTGATGAGTTTTCGAAGATCGATCGGAGTTGCGATCAGAACCACATCGGCGTCGGCCGCGTTGATCGAGCTCTCCAGGTCTTTGATCTGAGCATCCGAGTAACCCATCGCCGGCAAGACATTTCCCACCGGGTACTTCGCATAGATCTCGGCGAACGACTCGGCAGCCCACGGCCGCGGATCGACGATCTCGGCGGCTCCGTTTCGTTTCGCGGCCACCACCCCTGCGCCATAAGTCATCTCGCCGTGAGTGAGCGTAGGGCCATCTTCGATGACCAGCACGCGCTTTCCCTTGATGATCGATGGGTCTTCGACACTCACAACCGATTCCGCGCGAACAACAACAGCGGCAGGGTTAACGCTGGATATCGAACCTTCGAGTTGCCCTAACTGCTCTTGGCTGGCCGAATCGATCTTGTTGATCACGATGACGTCGGCCATGCGCAGGTTCGTCTCTCCAGGGTGGTATCTGAGTTCATTGCCTGCGCGTAGTGGGTCGGTGACCACGATATGAAGATCGGGCCGGTAGAAGGGAAGGTCGTTGTTGCCCCCATCCCAGATAACAACGTCGGCCTCTTGCTGAGCCGCTTGCAGGATCCGCCCATAGTCAACCCCCGCAAAAACCACCCGTCCTTCATGGATGTGAGGTTCGTATTCCTCGCGCTCTTCGATCGTGCAGTTGGCATCCTCGAGGTCCTTCAAGCTGGCGAACCGCTGCACCGCCTGCTTCACTAAGTCGCCGTACGGCATCGGGTGACGCACCACGGCGATCTTCACATCGTGCGATTCCAAGATGCGCGCCACGCGCCGTGTGGTTTGACTCTTGCCCGAGCCCGTCCTAACGGCACAAACCGCGACAACAGGCACATCGGCAGGGATCATGGTGGTGGCTGGTCCCATCAGACGGAAATCGGCACCCGCTGCCAAAGCGATGGAGGCGGCATGCATCACATATTCGTGAGAGACATCCGAGTAAGCGAATATCACCTCGTCAACCTTGCGGTCCGCAACCAGGGCGGTCAGCTGCGATTCATCGATGATCGGTATGCCTTCTGGGTAACGCTCTCCGGCGAGAGCTGGCGGATACCGGCGGTCTGCGATGTAGGGGATCTGGGTCGCGGTGAACGCAACCACTTCGCTGGAAGGGTCGTCGCGCAGGGCGACGTTGAAATTGTGGAAGTCGCGCCCGGCGGCCCCCATGATCAAGATGCGTTTCACGTGAGCGGCAGGTTATCAGTCTAGGCGTGGTTCAGCTTGGGAGCCTTGGCTCGACAGGCAGTATGTGACTTTCTGCCCGGCGGTAAAGGCTGTCGATCACCTCTTCGGTCCCCATGGGCCTGGCGATGATCTCGATGCCCTTCGACGAACTCTGACCTTGCAGCCTATACATGGCCGCGATCGGATCAGACAGGTCCCTCGAAGCGAGTACCAAGAAGAGCCGGCCGTCTTCCATATAAAGACCGTCACCGTCGCGGATGACGCCACCAGACCACTTTCGGGCCTCGTCCATGTCGTTCGGGTCGGCACACACGACTTCGAGGATCATGAATCCCATCAGGTTCCCTTCGTCAGCGCTCTTTTGATCCCGCGGGTTGCCTGCTTGATCCGTTGTTCGTTCTCCACCAGTGCGAATCTCACATGCCCATCGCCTGCTTTTCCGAAACCGATGCCTGGTGAAACCGCCACTTTAGCCTCGGAGATCAGATACTTGGCGAATTCCAGCGAGCCCATCGGCAGGAACTTGTCGGGGATCGGCGCCCAAGCGAACATGGTTGCTGGCGGCTCGGCTATGTCCCATCCCGCGCGGGCCAATCCACTCACAAGTACGTCACGGCGCTGACGATAGACCTCCCTTATCGATTTGGACTCGTCGCTCATCTCGTTCAAGGCGATGATCCCCGCGATCTGGATCGGCTGGAACACGCCGTAGTCGAGATAGGACTTGAGGGTACCGAGCGCCTTGACGATCTCTTTGTTCCCGCACATGAAGGCCAGCCGCCATCCCGCCATCGAGAACGATTTCGACATCGAAAAGAACTCGACGCCAACCTCTTCGGCCCCTTTGACCTGCAGCAACGACGGGGCTCTATCGGCATCGAAAACCAGGTCCGCATACGCCATGTCGTGAACGATCATCGCATCGCGCTGTTTGGCGAATTCGACTAGTCGTTCGAAGAACTCCAGATCGACCGAAACAGTCGTTGGATTGTGAGGGAATGAGACCAAGATGACCCTGGGCGACGGAGATGTGTTGTCGAACGCCTGGGTTAGTTCAGCGAAGAAGTCGGCACCCAGCGAAAGTGGCACACGGATCACGTTGGCCCCAGCCAGCATCGGAGCATAGGTATGGATGGGATAGGTCGGCTCGGGCACAAGGCAGGCGTCGCCGGGGCCGAGCAGGACCCACATCAAGTGACTGAGGCCCTCTTTCGCGCCGATGGTCGCGATCGCCTGGGTCTCGGGGTCCAAGACGACTCCGTAAGAACGTTCATACCAATCCACGATCGCTTGGCGAAGCTTCGGTATGCCCCGCGACGCTGAATAGCGATGGTTCTTGGGGTTATGGGCCGCCTCGATCAGTTTTTCGACGATGGGCTCGGGGGTTGGTATGTCGGGGTTGCCCATCCCAAGATCGATGATGTCCTCACCTTGACGTCTGGCCGCAGCCTTCATGTCGTTAACGACCGCGAACACGTAAGGAGGGAAACGTTCTATACGACGAAACTCCATCACGTGATTCTAGGAAAGAGTTGGGGTCATTCGCAGGAGCCTAAGCGCATTCATCACCACGGTCACGCTGGAGAATGCCATCGCACCCGCAGCGATGCTTGGAGATAGCTTGCCTGCAGCCGCCAGGGGTACGGCCGCCACGTTGTAAGCGAAAGCCCAGAAAAGGTTCTGCTTGATCACGGTCAAGGTCTTTCGCGACAACGCGATCGCAACAGGGATCTTGCGCGGATCGCCTCCGACCAGGGTGAGGTCGGAAGACTCGATGGCTATGTCGCTGCCGGTTCCCAGGGCGATGCCAAGGTCGGCCGATGCTAGTGCGGGCGCATCGTTCAGTCCATCGCCGACCATTGCAACAACCTTGCCCTGTGTCTTTAAGTTCTCGATCTCATCGGCTTTGCCTTGAGGAAGAACACCAGCGATGACATGGGTTATGCCCAGCGACCGTGCCACCGCCTGTGCAGTGTGCTCGTTGTCTCCGGTGAGCAGCACGACTTCGATCCCACCCTTGCGCAACTCATCGACCGCTTCCTTAGCCCCCGGTTTGATCACGTCGGTCAGAACCACGGCGCCTCTAACGCGCCGGCCCCAACCCACTTGCACAACCGTGTTGGCAGCCGCTTCTTCGCGTTCGATCCCCTCGTCGACCTCGGTACAGCCGATCATGTCTGCCGAATACAGAAGTTCCTTCTTGCCAACAACAACCCGCGTGCCATCCACATCTGCCGACGCGCCGAAGCCGGTCGACGACTCAAAGGCATCGTTCGGCGGGATCGCAATGCCACGCGAGCGGGCCGCGGCGACGATGGCCTTGGCGATGGGATGCTCAGATGACAACTCGACCGCAGCAGCGTTGGCCAGAACGGTTGTTTCGTCGGTTGGGTCGTCGTTCAAAGTATCGGCGATGACCTTCGATACGGTCATGCTGCCTTCGGTGAGCGTTCCGGTCTTGTCGAGGACGACCACTCCAAGACGACCAGAACGTTCCAGCACATCACCGCCTCTTATCAGTATCCCAAGAGCCGCTCCTCTGCCCGTCCCAGCCATGATCGCGGTTGGCGTTGCAAGCCCCATCGCGCATGGGCATGCGATCACAAGCACCGCAACCGCGGGGATGATCGATCGCGAAACCGAACCGGTGTTCACCAACCAGGCAACGAAAGTCCCGATCGCTATGACGATGACCACGGGAACGAAGATCGATGAAACTCGGTCGGCGAGGCGCTGTATGGGGGCCTTCGTTTCTTGCGCGCGTTTCACCGCTCGCACGATCTGCGCGAGGGCACTCTCGCCCCCAACCTTCGTGGCGCGATAAACGATAGAGCCTTGTTGGTTCATAGTCGCCCCGAACACCTCGTCTCCAATTTGTTTGTCAACGGGGATGGGCTCGCCTGTGAGCATCGATTCGTCGATGGCGGTGCTTCCCTGCTCGATCACCCCGTCGACCGCCAGGCGCTCTCCCGGCCTTACCACTATGAGGTCCCCTGGGATGATCTGTTCCGTTGCAACGCTTACTTCAGTGCCGTCACGCATGACGTTGGCCTGCTTGGCCCCCAGATGCATGAGCTTTCGGATGGCTGATGATGCAGCCGATGTGGCCCGAACCTCGAAGTATTTGCCCAAGGAGATCAGCGAGATGATGGTGGCCGCGGTTTCGAAGTAAACATCGTGAACATCGCCCTGGATCAAACGGACCGCGCTATAGATGAACGCGGCGAGGCTTCCCATCGATATCAAGGTGTCCATATTCGCTTGGAAGTGCAAAGGCTTGCGCACCGCTGACGAATGAAACATCCATCCGCCCCAGAAAACGACGGGTATCGAAAGAACCAGACCGATCCATGCAGCTCGCTCATGGGTGTGGCCGCCCAACAGGTCCATAAGTCGCGGGATGAAGTGCATCGATACGAGCGGGACCGTTAGAACCG
>JBHELT010000072.1:0-6173 GCA_046262935.1 Actinomycetota bacterium
CCGCCTCATCTCCAATGCGTTTGGAGCACCCAGCCGGACGCGAAGAATCGCATTCGGACCTTGGACCTTCCTTGATCGCTTCGGGCCATCGAGTTTCGTCACATACGATCGCGCCTCCTCGATGAGGTGACCGCTTGCGAAACCCCGGGGCCCACGCTTCCATGGAACGTCCGAAGTGACCCACACCTTTTAGGTGAGGGCCTGGTACTCCCGGCGTTGGGGGTGAGGTCACGAGCACAGCCGAACTGCTCGGCAAGTGCTCTGAGCCTGCACCTTCGCTGCTCGGGCGCTTCTCAGTTGAAATCTGAATTGTGTTTCCCATCCTTGGCTCCTCCTAGGTTCGATCGGCGCCGGACTGGTTCCGGCCCTTTGGCTAGGAACCGTTTGGTTCCACCTATAAAGGTGAGTTGGGGGCCCGTTTGTAACGTTTTGGACCGCAACTTTCGGCGCGACGCAGGCGCGACGCGGAACGATTCAGCCATTTTTTGGAATCGTTCCGAATCGTTCCTAGGCACAATCGCGTCGCGCTCGCGTCGCGCTTTGTGCCTGAGGAAGGCGCGACGCGGTCAAGACCTAGTGGGAAGACGGCAGTGCGGTCGGGGTCCAGGGATCCGAGGCTTCCCGGCAAGTATTGGAACCGTGTTCTGGCCACCTGGCTCTGAATGTCATACCCTCACTTCATAATGACAAGGATGTAATTTAGGAGGAGTAAGTGGCTGGGCTAAGTGGTATCCGTGTAGCGGAATTCTTTGCCGGTATCGGCCTCGTAAGGCTCGCGCTCGAAGAACAAGGCTTTCGAGTTGTGTTTGCCAACGATATCGATCCCGCCAAGAAGGCTTTGTACGCGGAAAATATGGGTGACAGCGGCTTTTGCCTTGGCGACGTTCGCCAGCTTCGGGGTGCCGAAATTCCAGATGTTGACCTTGCGACGGCATCCTTCCCATGCACCGACCTATCCGTGGCTGGCAACCGCGCCGGTCTTGCGGGAAAAGAGTCGGGCATGTTCTGGGAGTTCGCTCGAATCCTGGCGGAAATGCGCGATAGGAAACCGGCTCTTGTGCTTCTTGAGAACGTGCTCGGCTTTGCGACCTCACACGCTGGCAATGACTTGAGAACAGCCATCTCCGCACTCAACGGGCTTGGCTACACCTGCGATCTATTCGAAGTCGATGCCCGTCACTTCGTTCCCCAGAGTCGGCCCCGAATGTTCATCGTCGGGTCCCTGATCCCGCTAGAGAGCTCTCAGGACTGGCAACCTTCGCCGGCACGACCTCGTTGGGTTTCAAATTTTGTTAGTCAAAATCAAGATTTGAAGCTACAGGCCTACCCGCTCCCTGTCGCTGCAGGATCAGTCAACACCTTATCTGCGATCGTTGAGCGCCTTCCCCACAATCACCGGCGATGGTGGACAAGCGAAAAAACCGAATCCTTTCGGCACTCTCTCAGCAAAATTCAATCCCGGCGCCTTGAGTTCCTTGAGAGCGGACGTCGATTGGTTTGGGCGACCGCATATCGTCGAACGAGGGAAGGAAAGGCAACTTGGGAGATCAGGGCCGATGGTATTGCCGGATGTTTGAGAACGGCTCGGGGTGGGTCGAGCAAGCAGGCGCTAGTCGAAGCAGGTCATGGCAACGTTCGGATTCGATGGATGACTCCGACTGAGTACGCTCGACTTCAAGGGGTGCCGCATATGACTTTCGCTTCGGTCTCTGAGAACGCGGCCTTATCCGCGCTAGGCGACGCGGTTTGCGTTCCGGTCGTTGCGTGGATCGCTAGGGAATACATCCAGCCAGTTCTCGCACGCGCTTGGGATAAGACGGAGGCATACGTAGGATAGGCCCCATGGCCAAGCTGCAACCCAAGAGTCCTGAGGCACCGCCCGATGTCGCAGCAATACGTCGCGAACTTCGCGCCTTTTACAATCTTGCCGACCAGGATGGACGCATTCCATGCAATACCCAGTGGGGAATTTATGCCTTCTACGATTTCGACGGCGAGCCTATTTATGTCGGTCAAACCTGCGAGAAGCTGAGGAGTCGAATCGGAAGGCATCTGACCAATCAGCGGACTGACGCTGTTGCGATGTTCGTACTAGATCCATTTGAAGTCGAAAGTGTTGAGGTCTGGGCTTTCTTCGAGCTTGAGGGGACTAAGTGTTCCGATAAGGAAGCTCAACAACTGGTGGATGCTGCAGAGCGGACTGTGTTTGAGAAGGCTCTTAGACAATCGCGATTTCACGCGGTCCTCAATGAGAAGATGCCTCCGAAATCCAAGCCCATTCAGCTCCCCGAATCTTGGAAAGCGAGCATCATTCCCGAGGAACTTCGAGAATCGCGATCGCATCCCGACATAAGAATCGCCCGCCGCGCGCACACAATCTCGAACCTCGCACGGGTCATCAGCGAGCGCGGGGAGGTGAACCCAGGCCTCCGCCACACACTTATCATTCAGGCGCGAAGACTTGAGTGGCTGGCCGAGAGTCGAGTCAATGAACTCGGTGCGCCGTATCCCGCGAAGGGGCCCGGGGAGGAGACCGGCGAAGATAGTCTCTAGGTATGCCGGACACCTATTCCTCCGAGACTCGAAGCCGCGTTATGCGGCAAATAAAGAGCAGCGACACCTCGACGGAATTGATCTTGCGCAAAGCCCTCTATGCCTCTGGCCTTCGAGGCTGGCGCTGCCACCGAACCGACCTACCCGGTAAGCCAGACTTGGTCTTCAACCGGGTGAAGGTAGCAGTCTTCGTCGACGGAGCCTTCTGGCATGGGCACCCCAAGAAGTTCCGGCCGGGACAATCCGGTGAATATTGGGATAAGAAGATTGCCCGGAACATCGAGCGGGACAAGCTGGCGACAGCAGCTTTACGCGAGTCCGGGTGGATCGTAATCCGGATTTGGGACTTCGACATCGCTAAAGAGCCCCATGCTGCAGTGCAACTAGTAGTCCAGACGGTAGAGCAGGCCAGGACTGCGAAATGACGACTCCCATCTCCGGCGCTCTTAGTATTGATTGAGTGAAGCAAGACTTAACAAGAAACTTAGCGTCTTGTTCTTGACATTAATGTCTTGACCCCTCAAAGTAGAGTTAATCTACATTTGGGGGGTCAATGAGCATCGAATCCGAAGAACTCTTAGAAGCACAAGGCGTCACTGGTTACGACAGCCACGATCGTTTTTTCGCATCCAGGTATATGCAGGGTGGCCGGGCCATCTATTCGTTGGACCTGTCTCTCGCCTCCATTGCAGCTCTCCTCCCGAAACCGGACCCGAATCGACCGACTCCGGGGAACCGGCAGGTCAAGGTATCCCACGCACAGGCCTTCGCCGCCTACCTTCGCGAGAAGGAAGACTGGGTCGCACCAGCTCTCATTCTGCGCGCACCGGACATTTTCAGTTTCGAAGAACGACTGGAGGTTTCGGGCACAAGACTTGGGGTCGTCTCGCTTCCAAAACTCGCTAGGAGCGACTTGCGGATCCTCGATGGTCAGCACCGAATCCTCGGCATTTACATCGCGGTAGAAAACATTGCCCGGGAGCTTGAGGAACAGCGCAATTTGCGATCCGGCGCCAAGAGGAATGGAGATGTTGCTGCATTGAAGACCTACGAGGCTGAGATCGCTAGGTTGGAGCATCAGCGGGAACGACTCGGCACCGAGCGGATCTCGGTGCAGATTGTGCTGGAGGATGATCAGCAAGGGTACGAGCAGATGTTTGTAGACATCGCCGATAACGCTTTAGGCATCAGCTCCGCCATTCGAGCCCGCTTCGATAGCCGCAAGATCGGGAACAGATGCTTGGAAGAGGTACTTCGGCATGCGCTCCTGAAGGACAAGGTTGACATGCATCAGGACCGGGTAGGGGGCGCGAGCTCTTACTTGGTCGGAGCACGACACGTGACTGACATCATTCGCACAGTCACTGTTGGGATCGGCGGCCGCATCGGTCGCCGGCAGGAAGACGAGCTGCATGAGAGTGCCCTAGTCGAAGATGCAAACAGCTTCTTGGACGTCCTCGTCTCCGGCTTCTCTGATTTGGAGAAGATTGCTGAAGATTCCTTGAGTGCGGAAGAACTTCGTCGATCAAGTCTGCTGGGCTCAACCACGATGCTTCGCGTACTGGCTGGGGTTTATCACGAACTGCGCAAGGACTTTGGAGACGAAGAAATTGCCGACTACTTTTCCCTCCTCGAGCCCCACATGGGTGCTCCCATCCTCCTTGGAAGCCCATGGCTCAAAACGGGTGTTTTCTCAGAGGGAGCTATGGCACCGAAGGCGAGGGGAGGCGACATGAAGACACTAACCACGAAGATCGTCGAATGGCATCGAGACCCGCCCGCATGGTTAAGCCAATAAACCGCAAAACTCAGAGGAGAAGAACGTGACAATTGAAAGAGACCCCGAAATCAAATTCCATGAGGCCGGTACCCTCAACGCGGTTACTCGTTGGATTGGAACGCACGAGGAAGGTATCCCCGAGTGGCTTAAGAACACTCGACGCGCCTACCAAACTGATCGGGCCGATGTGGCCGAGGATCACCGAGTCGCCGTATTGCTGCTAAGAGACGCTACAGATGCCAAACCTGGTTGTTTGGGCTTGCTGGATGTCGGCGGTGCCACATTGGAGGATGTAAGTGCGTGGAGTACCTGGCAGGATCCGTCCGCAGCCAGTCGTTCTTCGTCAACTTTAGAGGAGGAGACTCAAGGAAACGGCGGGAAGGCTTACATGTACCGGCTCTTTCGAGGGACCGCCCGCATACGCGGGGTCAAGAATGGTGTGCGTAATTGCAAAGGTTTCGAAGGTGACGAGGGCTCAGTAAGTAGGGGAACGCCAGGATTCATTCCGGATGTCCCGAGTGGACGTGAAGTACCAATTGGGAGCGTCGAATCGGAGTTGAACGAAGCCCTGCGCCCGTACGGCGTATCTAATGAGGATCTTCCTTCTGATGTCAGAGCAGCCATACGAGCTAGACAGGCATTCACCGTAGTAGAGGGGTTCGATCCGATCAACTTTTATCGCGGCCGGATCGATGCCGAGGATCTCATTGCCAAAGTTGCTCGCCATGATCAATCTACGCTAGCGATTGAACAATTGAGGGTTTACGCCATCCATAACGGGCGAGTGTTGTATGAAGGTGGTCCCATTCAACTGCAAACGATCGACCCGTATCTAGGGGTTGAAGGACCATTTGTTCATCCGATTCCAGGGGAACTACCTCTATCAACGGGAGAAATGGTTTCCACGACTGAAGGCGGCAAACGGCCGCCAGGCCGTTTAGTCCTCCAGACTTCCAAAGAACACATGCCTAATGCCTACAGGAGACTGAAGCCACGTTGGAAAATGAGTTACCGAACGCAATATCAAATGATTGGGGCCAAGCCAATCTCCGATCTTGCTCCAGCTACTCCTGGGGCTGCGTTCATCTTCGGTTCAGTTGAACTCCCAGCCCTTGAGCCCGGTTACGTCGAACACGGGCGCCGTCGGCCGAAGGACGGGCCCCTGATAGAGGCACTTGACCATTTCATCTCAGAAAAGATCAGGGATCTCGCTAAGACCATCAGTGAACGACGGAAACAGGATCTGGACGACCGGGCCCTAGATGAAGTGCAAATCGAGAATCGCAAGTTGGATGAATTCAAGAACAAGTTCCTTGTTCCGGAAGGTGGAGGAAGCGGCGCTTTCGGCGATGAGGGACAGGGTCCAGCAGGCGATCCACCGCCCCCGCCGCGCGAGTACGGGGACACTCCAGACAGCATCCTGATAACAGTCCCGCCTGAAGGCATTCGCGTCGGCCTTGGCGTGACGTTGAGACTTAAACAGATTCTTGGTGTGCGGGTCGTTGATACGGCTGGTCGCACAGTCCCAAATGTGGAACTGCAGTGGTTCAGTAGCGACTCCTACGTTGCTAGATTCACCGAGGTCGATGCTCTTGAAACGCTCGATAGAGGGAAGAGCGATATCTGGGTCACCGTAAAAGGAACGCCGATTGAGTCAGTTCACGTTCCAATCGAGGTATGGCGAGTTGATCATGTGCTCCTAACTCCGAGAGAGATTGAAGTGCCTCTGGGGAAGCGGAAAAGATTGACTGCTGAAGTTACCAGCGATGAAGGCCAGCGTTCCGCCGACGTGTACTTGGACTGGAAACACGACGCAGAGGACCAGTTCACCATTCGGATA
>JBHELT010000073.1:0-14541 GCA_046262935.1 Actinomycetota bacterium
CACGAAGGATGGCTTTGCGGCGAGACCAACAAGCATCACTGTTGTGAAAACATCGCAAGCCAACACGATCGTCCATACGCGCGTGTTGTGAAAACTGCGAACCATGATCCAACCGGTGAAGACCGACGCGATGATTGTGTACGGGATAAGAAAGGCATCCCATTTCACCCGCTTCTTTCGGGAGAAACTCTCCCAACCACGAGTCGTACTTGGGGGATCACTAGTCGGGGATACCGTCATTGTGATTTCTTATGGTCTGTATAACGGCTTGGGCCGTGAGCAGCCGCCGAAGGCGGTCTGTTCCACGGCCGTGTTAGGCAGCATTGCATCACGTTGGAGTCCTAGCGAAAGGCCGAGCGACAATCTGATGTTCGTCTTCGTAGAGTACATAGCCTGGGGCGTTCGTGGTAATCATCTCGACCGGAATTCCATGACCCTCAAGGATGCCAACAATCTCGTGGAGCCGTGATAAGTAATCCTGGGCTGAGTCTCTGAACCACGAGATACCCCGGTTACTTCCAGGGCTCGGATTGCGCTTCCTGGAAAACCTATCGGGCGCAGGGAGGTGTTGGTCGAACCAGTCCTTCAGTTCGCGTAGACGAATGGCCTCTTGGGATGGGAGCTCACTACTCTTGAGGAGCCGGATCACGGCTTGGAAGACACCAGATCGAACCATGGAGTCCGAGTCTCTCTCATGCACTACGAACCTGACGTAACCCATGGCCTGTCTGCCTAACTCTTGTATGAACAGACCTGGTTAAACCCGGCCCCCGGCGTGTTAAACGCGGATAGCGCGAAGGTCATGATTGAAAAGTGACCGTTACCAGCATGTTTGATCTCACCCGGCCCCTGCCTTTCGGCGATAACCCGCTGTGCCGGTCAGTATAAACGCGCTCATCGACGGCGCCCCGGGGCCCCCGTATCGAGGGGGCTGATCACGCCAAAGCCCCCTCGATTGAGAACGTGGGTGTACACCTGGGTCGTCCTCACGTCTTCGTGACCAAGCAGGTCTTGAACGGTCCTTATGTCATACCCATTTCCTAGTACATGAGTTGCGAACGAGTGTCTTAGCGTGTGCGGAGTCACGTGCTTGGGGATGTCGGCGCGAAGAGCCGCCGCCCGCACGGCCTTCTGGATGACCGACGGATGCAGATGGTATCGATGCTTGACCCGCGTTTGCTTGTCGAGATAGTGCGATGTGGCCGGAAAGATCCATTGCCAAGCCCACTGAGAGTCGACACCCTGATACTTACGTGCGAGCGCATTGGGCATCGGCACCCTTCCCAATCCCATCGCGAGATCCGCATCGTGGATCCGGCGCACTGCGACGAGATGCTGTTTCAGCGATGGAATCACTGAGTCCGCCAACATCGTTACCCGGTCCTTCCTGCCTTTACTCTGCCTCACCACTATCTCTCGTCGAATCATGTCGACGTCTTTGACTCTTAGACTCAGACCCTCTTCCAATCGGAGCCCTGAGCCATATAGCAGCATGCACACCAGTTTGGGCTCCCCCTCTAATTCCTTGAAAAGGGCGGCAACCTCTTCTTTGGCAAGCACCACGGGTTCCCGCTTCGAACGTCGCGCCCGGATAACGCCGTCAAGCCTGTCCAATGGTTTACCCATCACGTGGTCGTAAAAGAACAACAATGCGGACAACGCCTGATTCTGCGTCGATGCGGCAACACTCTTCTTGGTCGCAAGATCCGTCAGAAATGCATTTACCGCCGCCTCGGACAAGAATCGCGGATGGGCGACCTGATTGGCGTCCAGGAAACGCCCTATCCAATGTTTGTAAACCTTCACCGTCTTTGGGCTGTAATGACGAGCCACCAAAGCCTGTTCGGTCTTCGTAAGCCAATGCTCTTTGGCACCGATGAGATTGCCCGCGGTCCCCGGCCCCCCAGACGCTGGCGCACTTGAACGTTTCGAATGCTGCCTTGCCGAAGCGGCCTTACGATCCTCGCCCATCCATCCTCCTCTCCCGCGACGCGATTCAAGCGTAGGGAAGTGAAGTCACTGGTGGCCCTCGGCCCCTCAACCACTCATGATCGTAAACACCACCACTGACAATTCTCGTGCGGACGCCCACCGTGGAGGCTCTGGACCTACCTAACTTTTCCGATCGAAACAGAAGATCCTGGTGTCGTACTCGACCTCGATCGTTTCTCGATCTTTCGTCTGCGGATGGGTTGCCAAGATCTTGCGGACCCCATCCAGCAACTGCTTCTTGCGCTCATCCTCCAAAGCGCCCACGACACTTACCGAGGCTATGCGCGCAACCAGGCCATCCTTGGTCATCGATTGCAGGTGTGGGAACGAAACTTCATCGACCGGTCCGAACCTTCGCGACAGCGCGTCGACATGTCGCCATGAATCGATCATGGTCGGGATCGCTCGCTGCAATATTCGCACCGGCTCCCAGACCTCCTGCGCCCAATCCGCAACCCTGGCGCGTGCATTCCAAACGAGAGCCAGGCCCCCACCCTCAACGAGCACGCGCGCTATCTCGCCTATCGCCGGTTCGGCATCGAACCAGTGGAACGCTTGTGCCACAACCACCGCTTCGAAACTCTCCGCACGCAAAGGAAGTCGCTCGGCGGCACCGCCTATCAAACCAACGTGGGGCAGCGAGCGTTTGAAAACGTCCCGCATCGCTGCGATCGGCTCTACCGCAACAACTTTTCCAACCCGGTCAGCGAAAGCGCTGGTCAGTTTCCCGGTCCCCGCCCCGATGTCCAACATCGTGCTCGAAGCACCCAGATCGAAACGCTGCAAGATATGCGACACCGCCGCTGGCGGATAGCTCGGACGGCCCAGTTCATATTCTTCGGCCGCCGCGCCGAAACCTTTCTCGGCCTTGGGATGTATCCCGCTCAGTCTCGAATCATCTCCGTACCCGCGGCCAGGTCGTGAACCCCTCGCCTTTGCCGCCAGAACAAAACCATAGAAACGCTCGCAAGCCAGATAACAACGAACGACGCCGCACCAAGACTCGTCATCGCCCTCGCCAATCCACTCACGCCGAAAAGCGCAATCACATTCCCGGAAAACAGCAAGAGCAAGGGACCCCAGAAAACGGCAGCCCTGATCACTGACCTGCTGAATCCGCTCGGGCCACCGGTGATACGCCGAACGCGGAGCCCCACAACCCTTTCGCCCACCGTCCTTGCCCTTGCCTGTGACAAAGCGAAATAAAAGGCAGCCACCAAGAACAGCAACGTCAGCTCGAAAGGCGTGCCAACCAATTGTCTGATGGCGCCCGCATCGACCGCCGCCCTCGTGGCAGGGACGGGCAACAGCCGCGCGAGCGGCTGCGTGAACAACGACTGCACTAGCCAGATGCCAAGGATCAAACTGAGGTCCACCAAGAAAGCCGCGTAGCGCGGCCCGAAACCTGCCCTCGTCCCCCTGGTCGCCACGGCTGCACCGCAAACCCCGCAGAATCGAGTGGACGCGTCGAGCCTTGCCCCGCAGTTGCGGCAATCGAACGACTCTGTCTGGGTATGGGTAGTCTCTTTCACCCCTCGCACGTCCATCACCTTTGATTATTCCTTGTTTGCGCCACGTGGACTAAAGAGGAACAATCACAGAGCCATGGCGGTCTTCTTCCAGCAGGTTGTGATCGGGATCTTGAATGGTTCCATCTACGGCCTTGTTGCCCTTGGATTTTCGATGATCTTCCTCACAACCAGGATGATCAATTTCGCGCAGGGCCAGCAACTCATGGTTGGCGCCTACACCTATTTCTTCCTAAGCGTCGTGCTTCACCTCGCTATGCCGTTCGCGCTTCTTGGTGCTGTGTTGTTTGCCATCATCGTGGGACTCGTGGTCCATACAGGAGCCATCCGAATCTTGGGCAAATTCGATCCGAACACGAACATCGCATGGATCTTGACCACTCTCGCGACCGGACTCATCTTCGTTGACATCGTGAAGACCTTCGCCGGCACCGATCAAAAACGTGTTCCTCCTCTCATCGACGCAAAGCCGATCACTATCCCCGGCCTCGGTGCGAAACTGGAAGCTCAACAACTCATCATCCTGGTTGGCGCCATCCTTCTTATGCTCATCCTCGAAGCCATCCACTCGCGCTCAACCTTGGGCAAGGCACTCAAAGCCGTGGCGCACGACCCTGCCACCGCTTCACTCATGGGGATCAACCCAACATTCATGGTGCTCTACTCGTTCGCCTTAGCTGGCGCCCTTGCCGCGATCGCTGGCTTCCTGCTTGCACCGACTACTTTCGTGTTCCTCGACATGGGAACGTTCAACGGACTGAAAGGTTTCGTCGCCGCCGTGGTTGGGGGCATAGGTTCAACCAAGGGCGCCCTCGTTGGGGGCCTCGTCATCGGCCTTGTGGAATCGCTTGCCATCTTCTTCAATGCAGCCGACCTCGCAACCGCCCTGGTGTTCTTCAGTCTCATCGTCATCTTGCTCATCAAGCCGCAAGGGATACTCGGCGAAGCTCTCATCGAGAAGGTCTGATGCCACTGATCGACGACCTTCGCGACGCTAACGAAGACGCTAAGAGCAAGCGCGACCAACGCCGAGAGGCTAGGAACAACAACGGCCCAACCGACTCGCCGGATCAGCAGGTCTGGACAGGGGTTTCGGTTCCCGCCCGCTCGCGGCTTCTGCCGTTGATGTATCCAGCAGGTCTTGGGATCGCCGCCGTCATCTTGCTTTTGGCGCTGTTCCCCCAAGGGGCCTTGAAGGTCCCCTTTACATCGATAGGACTCGCCCCTAACGCCTTCCTGACCGACGCATTACAGATCATCATGCGTTACGTGATCGTTGTAACCGGCCTCAATATCATCGCCGGTTACACAGGGCAGTTATCGCTCGGTCAAGGCATCTTCACATCCATCGGCGCGTACACGGCTGCGATCATGACAACACGATTCGCCAACAACACCCTCGGCCAGCCTATCGTCGCTTTCATATTCGCGATCATCGTTGGCGCGGCGGTTGGGGCGGTGCTCGGCATCCCTTCGCTTCGCGTCAAAGGGGCGTTCCTCGCGGTGGTTACGCTCGCGTTCATACCGATATTCCAAACCATCTACGCCTTCAAGAATTTTTCAGGATTGTTCGGTCAACAAGGTCAGATCAAAGATGTCGCAACACCGATCGGCGACCGTCTGTCGCTCATCGGCTATCACCCAACCGACATCGATTGGTTCTACATCCATCTGGTGCTCGTGGTGCTTCTTGTCTTCTTCGCACGCAACATCGTGAAGAGCCGCATCGGCCGCGGGCTTATGGCGATACGCGAGTCCGAGATAGCCGCTAAGTCGTGCGGGGTAAACGTCACTCGATACAAAACCATCGCATTCGTGCTCTCTTCGGTATATGCCTCGATAGCCGGAGCCCTCTACGTTCACTCGGTAGGGTTCGTCTCGCCGAACTTTCCCTCTAGCATCTTGGAGTCCTTCCGCTACGTGGTCATGCTGATCGTCGGGGGTACAGGGACCCTGCTCGGCCCGGTGTTCGGCGCAACCGCCATCGAACTCACGTCGCGCGGCTTCAGTGGGTTCCTCGAATATCAGCAGGCCATCTTGGGAGCGATCGCCATCTTTACGGTTTGGCGATATCCGGGGGGCATCGTAGGTGGGCTCAAGAAACTGACTAGTAAGAAGGGGGCACAGATCGCTACTCGCACGAAGATCGAAGTGGAGCCCGCGATGCGCCGGCCAAGAGCGCGAACCGATGGGACCTCGACGAGCGTTCCCGAGATCGTCTTGAGTGCACGCGAGATGAGCAAGATCTTCGGGGGACTTCGCGCTAACGACCAAGTCGATATGCAGGTCGGTCGGGGCACGGTTCACTCGCTCATCGGCCCCAACGGTAGCGGGAAGACGACCTTCATCAATACAGTCACCGGCGTGTACACAGCCGATGAGGGCGCCATCGAGTTTCTCGGCAAGCGATGCGACGATCGTCCCTTGTTCGAAAACGTACAAGCCGGCATGGGTCGCACGTTCCAGAACTTGCAACTATGGCGCCGCATGACCGTGCTGGACAACTGCATGGTCGGCCTGCACTCAGGGATGCGTTCGGGTCTGTTCTCTTCGATCCTTCGAACCCCGGCCCAAAGACGCGAAGAAGCAAGAGCGCGCGATCGGGCGCTAGGGTTGCTCGACTTCTGCGGCATCGCTCGTTACGCAGACCTTCCCGCTGGTCAACTTCCGTACGGCCCCCAGCGGCTGCTCGAGATCGCGCGCGCATTGGCATTGGATCCGGTCTTTCTGATCCTGGATGAACCTGCGGCCGGATTGAACCCTGCCGAGAGCGCGAAGCTGACCGCCCTTATCAGAGAGATCGCGTCGACGGGTATCACCGTTTTCCTTATCGAACACCACATGGACATCGTCATGTCAGTGTCCGACAAAGTTACGGTCCTGGACTTCGGCCAGAAGATCGCTGAAGGAACTCCGGCGCAGGTTCAATCGAACCCGCGCGTCCTCGAGGCCTACCTCGGCGGAGATGCGGAGCCAGTGCATGCTTAAGGCGTCGAAACTCAACGTCTCATATGGGGGCGTTCACATCTTGAAGGACGTCGAGTTCGAAGTTAACCCCGGTGAAGTCGTGACCATCATCGGGGCCAATGGAGCCGGTAAAACGACGACACTAAAGACCCTCACGAATGTATCGGAGTTGTTGAAAGAGGTGACTGGCGAGGTCGAGTTCGAGGGGCAACGCATCGAGAAGATGCCAGCCCACAAGATCGCGCGCCTCGGCATCGCCCATGTACCTGAAGGTCGTAAGGTGTTTCCGAACCAGACCGTCGAAGATAACCTCGTGCTCGGCGCTTTCAGCCGCAAAGACGACAAGATCCAAGCCGACATCAAGGAGCAGTACGAACGTTTCCCACGCCTCGGAGAACGCAGATCTCAAAAAGCCGGGTTGATGTCGGGTGGCGAACAGCAGATGCTGGCCATCGCCAGGGCTCTGATGAGCAGACCCAAGTACATCTTGTTCGACGAGCCTTCTATGGGGCTCGCTCCGCTGATCGTGGCCCAGGTCTTCGAGATCATCAAGCAACTCAAAGGCGAGGGCAAAACCATCCTTCTGGTCGAGCAGATGGCCTTTCAGGCCTTGGGCATCGCCGACCGGGCCTATGTGCTCGAAACAGGCTCGATCATCAAAGAGGGGACCGGCATGCAACTCCTCGACGACCCGGCGGTCAAAGAGGCCTACCTGGGAGCTTAAAAGCTGCCGAGCCGGCTCGAACCGCCGGCCAGACCGTTCCTCTTTGTCTGGTTAGCACGATAAGGTCTGATTGTCGGAAAACAGGAATCTGTCGACTTTTGTCGAAGAATGAATGGTACGCTGGGACTAGTCCACGTTACGTAGTTACCCGAGCACGCAAAGGGGTTGACGGTGGCAGTAGCTGAACGGATCTTGCACTTGCGGCCTTTGGCGGACCTTAGATCTGACCGCGCACTCGTCAAAGCAGCCCAGTCAGGCAAGGCAGATGCAGCCTCGGCCCTTATAGAACGTCACTACCGTCGTGTACACACTTTCATCTCCTACCTCACCCGCCCCGCAGTTGCCGACGACCTGACCCAAGAAGTATTCACGCGGGCACTGGGCGCACTCGGGCGCTTCAACGGCCAATATCAATTCGAGCCTTGGTTGCTTCGTATCGCACGCAACTTGGTGATAGACGAGTCACGTCGCGATCTTCACCGTCCAACCCCCACCGACCCGGTCGATCTGATCGAACTCGAAGATGTGCCTGTCGGCGAAGACCGGGTGTGGGAGAAGATGTCGCAGCATCTAGCGGGCTCTTTGGTTCGGAGCGCTCTTGCACAACTGCCTCTTCGACAAAGGACCGTGCTGGTTCTTCGCGAGATCGAAGGGATGTCTTATTCAGAGATCGCCGAGATCGTAGGAACGAACATGAGAGGTGTCGAAGCAACGCTTCGTCGAGCAAGACAGCATTTCCGGTTGGCCGCCGCCGAAGGCGAATCGTTCGACACTTTGCGATCAACCTGTAAGCGGACGCTTCGGATGGTGGCCTGTGAGTCATCCGAACCCGAGGTTGGCAGACACCTTGACTCTTGTAAAGAGTGCCGGATGCGCGCTAACGAGATCAGATCTTCAGACAAACTATTCGGAGCGCTTGCACCGCTTGCACTTACCAAGTTGTCGTGGATCTCAAAAGCGCTGACTAGCCTTCAAACCAAACCGGTGCAGCGTAAAGGCCTGCTCCAAACCCTTCGAGGTACCCAACACCTTGGTCTGGTCTCACCACTTGCACACATAATCGAAACAACGATCTCAGTGGCCGTCGCCGGTGTCGTTTCGATCTCGACGGTCGCGGGACAAACCGCCCGGGTAGCGATCGCGGCTTCCGATGCACCTCCCGCCTTCACAGCGCAAACCTTTCAGGCGATCGCAAACTCGAGCGATGGCGATGGGGCTCACCGATCCGCCCGAACTCTCGCCCCAGCCCCTTCATCCCAACGCACGATCGACGCGAACCGTGCTGAACCACATGGAAGCGGCACTTTTCTCGATTCGGTCCTCGCGATCAACCCGATCGATGTCGCATCGGTTGGCAATCTTGTGAGTTCAGCGACTTCAGGTCTACAGGATGTCCTTGAACTGCCAGGCCGCTCTACCACCTCTGTGGTTCGCCTGCCGGCGAGAGTCCCGGTGTCGCCGAGACTGCCTGCACCAGACGTTGCGAGTCCGGCGCCGGCCCTTGCCCTGCCGCGCAAAAAGACCAGTAAAGGTTCTGCTTAGTTTCATACAGTGGGTTTCCGGGAAGCGCAACGTTTTAAAACGTTGAGGCGAAAATGGGAAACGACAATGGTGCGGGGCCAGTAGACCGGGTCAGGATCTTGATCCAAGATCCCCACACCCTAGTGCGCGACTGTCTGCGCATGGTCATCGAGCAGATGGATGGGGCCAAAGTTGTTTCCGAGGCTGCCTCACCCGAAAACGCGATCTCCATGGCCCATGAGATCCTGCCCGATATTGCCTTCATCGATCTTTCCGATTTCGAACGCTCGATCTTCGCGATCAGATCCATCACCCGATCGCACCCAGAGATCAAAGTCATCGCCTTGGCTGAGGATTCGACGGTAGAGATGGTTGAGGCTTCGATGAGGGCCGGAGCAACGGCGTTCACCTTGAAATCGGATTCGGTTGATGAACTGTATCGGGCGTTCCAGGGGGTCCGGCTGGGACAAGCCTCCGTAGCCCGCGATGTTGCCGAGCCTCTGCTCAAAAACTATCTGCAATACCTGCGCGACAACCGCAAACAGAATGAGGCGATCATCGAAACACTGGCGTCGGCTGTGGAAGCGAAGGATCGCTACACGGGTGGTCATGCCAAACGCGTTACCAAACTGGCAGCGAAGATCGCCGCTCGCGTAGATCCTGAACTTCAAGACAACGAGTTACTGCGCTATGGGTTCATCCTTCATGACATCGGCAAGATCGGGGTGCCTGAGGAGATCCTTAGAAAGACAAGTTCACTCAACGAAGATGAGTGGTCGATCATGAGGACGCACCCGATCATGGGGGTGCAGATCATCTCACCATTGGATCTGGGGCCCCCAGTCGAAGATATCGTTCGACATCACCATGAACGCTGGGATAGTAAGGGATATCCGAACGGCCTGGAAGGCACAGACATCCCAACCGGCGCTCGCATCTTCTCCGTAGCAGATACCTTCGATGCTATGACGACCGACAGACCATACCGACAGGGACTTCCAGTTGACTTCGCTGTGACAGAGATCGCGCGTATGGCCGGCTCTCAATTCGATCCTTTAGTCGTTCAGGGTTTCATCGATCTGGTCGAGAGCGAACCGGTTAACTCAAGCAGCGACTGACTCAGCGCGCACTATCAATCGCTTCGCCGCACTCCCCTTGGGGTGACACGTCGTGAGTGTCAACGCGCCCGATGGTGTTGGACCGATG
Organism: Actinomycetota bacterium; assembly: GCA_046262935.1. GTDB lineage: Bacteria > Actinomycetota > CADDZG01 > JAHWKV01 > JAHWKV01 > JBHELT01. The sequence continues at coordinate 9,940 of JBHELT010000073.1, forward strand.
ACGCTTCCATCGTTAGGGGTCGTAACCCAACCAGCAGAACCCTGATGCGGTTTCGGTTTGCCAGGCGGCCCGGCAACCACTTTGTAGGTACAACTCTTCTCAGGAGTTATCAATCTGATCTCGTCGCCGACCGAGAGTTCGTCGATGCGGTTGAAGGGCTTGCCGTAAGTGGTTCTGTGCCCGGCGATCGCGGTGTTGCCGGCCGTGCACGGCATGGCAGTGCCCTTGTAGTGTCCAGCACCGGCTCGAAGGGCCCCCGCGTCGGTACCCTCGACGATCAATGCGTTGACTCCGATCTTCGGGATGACGATGCGCACGAGTACCTGCCCATCGAGAACGCCGCCAGCGTCGAAACGCGCCTTGAGATTGGGCGAGATGAAGTCGGCAGCGAGTTTGCCCTGCTGGTTGGACGAGTAGATGTTCGTTATGACCGGATACGAGAGCATCCCAGCCCCGACCAACGCGAGGATCACCGAGATGGCGCTGAGAGCTCGGCGCCACCGAGGTCGCGAACGGGCGCGGATGCCAAGCGTGCCGATAAGGAACCCTGCGGCGTCATCGATCCTGGTTGCTGACATCTCGCTAGTTGTATCGGTAGTTTGGAGTGAAAGGCTCAGTGCTCAAGGCCAGATTTCATGCGACCGTTGCCGATGAGACGCTGGTGGTCGCGGGTGCCTCTGAGGATGTCATGACCGCCTTGTTGGTGATCTGACCTTTCAAGTGTGTTGTCACCTGGAAAGAAACCTTGCCGTTGGCGCCGGGGGCAAGGGTCCCCAGATCGAAGACCATCTGGGAGCCATCGAACGATGATGAAACCCCACCTACCGCAGACCCTGCCCTGAAAACCGTTCCGGCCGGGATCTTGTCGGTGATCCGCACGTTGGTCAATTGAACGCCTTGGTCGTTGTTGTACTCGATGGTGAACGTAACCACCGAAGGTGCATCAGGGGCCGCTGGGACGAATCTTGGACTAAGGCTTGGCGTCGGCGTCGGCTTCTTGGCGATGATTGGAGTTGTGTTCGTCGACGGAGTCAGCAGTTTGCCGCCGGTCAGCGGAGGCAGCGCTCCGATGTTTCGAGGAGGTTGAGCATTGGTGATGTTCTCGAGTCCCCTCTTCAACTTGAGGATCGGCCCGGCCCCCGGCGCGTTCTGCAGCGCCTGTCCACCCACGAACAGGACCGCTGCATACCCGAGAGCGACAACCGCGATGATGAAAACCATCACCCAACCCGTGCGGCGCTTTCCTTCTTGGAGCTCTTCTTCTAGATCTTGGTTATCGGCCATCTTGTTCCTTCTCACCTGGGGTGTGCGCCTCTTCGCTGATCTTGTTGTCGGTCGAATCCTTATGGGACGAAATCCTCGATAGCTCGGGAGTGAGCTTGAGCGTCAAGGCCTTGCCCAATCCGACGGCAGAAAGCGCCAGCAGTATCAAGAGGATGTACTCGACACCCGTGATGGGCAACACGCCAACACCCAAAGCTCTGCCTAGAACCTCATTGAAGACCGTCACGAAGAGCACTGTTCCGCTGGCGCCTTGGACCAGGATCGATTGTTGAAGCGACGGACCTGAGGTCGGCTTGAAAACAACCAGCCTGAAGAAGTCAACGCTCGAGGATGTGCACAAGGAGCATGTCAGCGTGGCCCTGTTCTCCAGAAGCGCTCCGGCCTTTGCTGTGGTATCGACCGTCATCGCCAAAGTAACCACGCGTGAAGACTTCGCCGGCAGGGTGCCGAGGCTCAGGCCAGCGCCGAACAATGCTGACGTTCCGCCAACGTCGGCGACGGGGACCCCGTCCAGTCTGGTGGAGCCGGCAACATAGTTGAGGTACTGGGGGGCGGTATCGAAAAGGACGGCAGACAAAGCTGATCCGTTGCCGTTATTGGTCGCGATCAATGTGTAGGTGATCTGCTGGAATGCCTTGACCTGTGAGTCTTGTGCGCGGTCGGCCGACTTCGTCACAAGCAAGTCGGGAGGCTGCAAGGTGTGGATCGTCTGATTGCTCACGATGGCCGATGTCAGTTGGTCTGCGATCGAAGATGCGCGATTTTTGACCTGTTGGGTTGTTGACGAAGAACCGGGAACGGCGGTGAAGGAGACGGTTCCCGTTGCGCCAGGACCAACGGTTCCCACGTTCCAGGTGATGACCCTGGTGATGGGGTCGAATGTGCCGCCGTTGCCCACTGAAACAGAACCGAGCGAGGTGTCAACCGTGTCGGTGACGACGAACCCTGTCGCGGCCGCCGACCCCGAGTTCATAAAAGTGACGGTGAAGATGAGCGTCTGTCCCGGCGAGACATTACTACCCGATGCGGGCACGGCCGACTTGGTGATGGAAAGGGTTGGCGCTGACACCGTTGTGGTTGTGGTTGAGGAGTTGTTCGAAGAGATGTTGTCGTTAGGAGCGGTCGCGTTGACGGATGCGGTATTCGATATGACGGTGCCATCGCTCACGCCTGTGTCTACCCGCACCACGACTGTATAACTGACCGATTGGCCGGCCCCCAAGCTGGACGCGGTGCATGTGACCGAACCCGACGCGAAGGCACAGTCCGGCGATGTCGCCGACACGAATGTGGTGTTGGCGGGGATGGCATCGGTAACCGAGAAGCCTTGGTTGTCGGAGGGGCCAAGATTGGTCACAACGACCGTGTAGGTGATGTTCCCGATAACCGCTGCAGGATCTGACGAGTCGGTTTTCACGATGGAAAGATCGGCTCGCTGGGTGATGGTTGTTGTCGCAGTCGCGGTGACGGGGCCCTCGGGTTCCGATGAGTCTGCCGTGACCGTGTTGGTGACTGTACCGGCGGGAGCCGACGCATTAACCGACGCCGTGATGGTCACGGTCGCGCTTTGACCAGGCACCAAGGTGCCAACTGCACATGTGACAGTAGTCGAACCGGAGCAGCCGGGAGATGCCGAGACCATCGACAGTCCGCTCGGCAATGCGTCTACGAGTGTCGTGTTGTCGGCGTTGGACGGACCGGCGTTAGAAACGGTCGCGGTGTATGTGACGCTTTGGCCGGCGGCTACGCTTGAGGGCGACCCGCTCTTAGTAACCGACAACACCGCCGATTCGTTTACGTCGGTTGTGGCGGTCGCGGAGTTGTTCGTGAGGTCTGGATCGGTGGTCGATTCTGATGAGATGACCGCAGTGTTAGAGATAACGGTTCCAGTGGCAACGTTCGGATCTACTATCACCGAGACCGTGAACGCAACGGAGGAAGAGGCCCCCAGGGAGGGGGCCGAGCAAGTGATCACTCCGCCCAACTGTGAACAGCCGGGGGCCGAAAGAAAAGTGGTGCCGCTTGGAACGGTGTCGGTGACACTGAAAGAGCCAGCATCGGATGGGCCGTTGTTAGTAATGGTCAATGTGTACGTGAGCGTGTTGCCTGCAACGACAGGGTCTGGTGAGTCGGCTTTGGTGAGTTGCAGGTCGGCACTCGTATTGACGGTAGTGGTTGTCGTGGCTTGATCGTTGGCGGGGTTGGGGTCGCTGGTCAACGTCGACGCGATGAAGGCGGTGTTGGTTATCACTGCCCCTGTGAACGATTGCGAGACCCGCGTTGCGATGAGGAATGTCTTCGATGACCCGCTAGCCAGTGGGCCCGATGAACAGGTGATGGACACTGCGGGGGGCTGGGTGCAAGAAGTGCTTGACGATTGCAGTGTCGTGTTGGCGGGGACCGTGTCGGTCACGGTGAATCCTTGGTTGTCGCTAGGGCCGTTGTTGGTGACGGTGACCGTATAGGTGACTACGTTTCCTGCGATCACCGGGTCTGGTGAGGCGGTCTTGGTTATCGAAAGATCAGCACTAGTAGAAACCGGCAGCACCGACGAAGCCGAGTTGTTGGATGAGTTGGGGTCTGGTGTCGTTTCCGACGAGATGGTCGCGGTGTTGGTGATGCTGCCCAACGAATAGGAACTGTCGATGGTCGTCACCAAGGTATAGGTGACCGACGCTCCAACTGCCAGGCTCGATGCTGTGCATGTCACCGTCGAACCAGAGATGCACGATGAAGAAGGGCTGACTGAGAAGAATGAGGAACCAGCTGGAATGGGGTCGCTCACTTCGAAACCGGCGCTGGCGGATGGCCCCAGGTTTGTGACCACCACGGTATAGGTGACGTTCGAACCGGCAACGGTGGGGTTGGGGGAACCAGACTTCGTTATGGCAAGGTCGCTGCTAGTCACCACGTTGGCAGTGGAGGTCGCGGTGTCGTTGCCTGGGTTGGGGTCTGGTGTCGGATTCGAAACGATCGACGCCTGATTGCTGATCACGGTCCCCGTCGGTGTCGAAGCCGAAACGAGTGTGGTTACTGTGAAGACCTCCGACGACCCGCTATCCAGACCCGAGCTTCCGCATGTCACCGTCTGTCCGACTGCGTTGCAGGTTGGGCTCGCCGATATGAACGTCACCTGCGCCGGAAGGGTGTCGCTCACTTGATAAGCGGCGTTTCGCGATGGGCCCAGGTTAGTCACCGTGAAGGTGTAGGTGAGTGTGGTACCTGCGACGACCGGGTCTGGCGAGTTTGACTTGGTGAGTTGCAGGTCGGCACTCGTATTGACGGTAGTGGTTGTCGTGGCTTGATCGTTGGCTGGGT
>JBHELT010000074.1:0-135202 GCA_046262935.1 Actinomycetota bacterium
TCAATCACAGAAGGCTTCATGGTGAGATCGGAGACATCCCACCCGTGGAACTCGAGAGGAGCTATTACGATGCATTGACCGAGGTTGTGGAGTTAGTGTGAATCCAATTCAGATTCCCTCTACGCAACCCGGTGCGGTTCACAACGGGTCATCGTATCGCTTGAAGCTCGACATCAACTTTCCGACCCGGCATGACTCAGCCCTAAACCGTCCTGTTATGCCAGCCGTATCAGGGTCGCGTGCCCTTCAATTCGCGCTCAAGAACTCAAATCTCTTGAGGGCTCGTGTTCGGCGGATCCACAAGCCAAACAGAGATAACCTTGGACAGTGGCCCCCACGAAACCAGAAGCCAAGGCCCGTGAGGAAATCGACCGTCAGCTCCAAGCCTGCGGCTGGTCGATACAAGACCGCGCGACCGCCAATATGACCGCGCGTCTCGGCGTCGCGGTACGAGAGTTCCCTCTCAAGGGCGGACCGGTCGACTATCTTCTATATGTCGACGGCGCAGCGGCCGGGGCGGTTGAGGCTAAGCCCCAAGGGTTCACCCTCTCCGGGGTTGAGGTCCAGAACAAGAGATACAGCGAGGGGCTCCCCGATGCCCTTCCCGCTTATCGTCGCCCCCTCCCCTTCTTATATGAATCAACCGGAGAAGAGACGTTCTTTACTAACCTCATGGATCCCGATCCCCGATCCCGAAGATTGTTCACGTTTCACCGACCCGAGACGATGAGGGAGTGGCTCGACGACGCTGGATACTCCGAAAGCGTAAGAAGCATCGGCTTGGTCGCCGAGCCACCGGCCGTCTACGAGGCGGCCCCCACACTAAGGGCGAAGCTCCAGCACATCTCACCGCTCATCGAAGACAACCTCTGGCCACCACAGATCACCGCGATCAAGAATCTGGAGCAATCTCTCGCGGAAGACCGGCCTCGCGCCCTCATCCAAATGGCCACCGGATCAGGCAAGACCTTCACGGCTTGCAACTTCACCTACCGTCTCGTAAAGCACGCTAGGGCGAAGCGCGTGCTCTTCCTCGTAGACCGCGCCAACCTCGGGCGTCAGACTCGAAAGGAGTTCGAACAATTCGTCACTCCAGACGACGGCCGAAAGTTCACCGAGCTTTACGTCCTTCAACATTTGCAGTCGAACGTCTTGGATCACACCGCCAAGGTCGTCGTCTCGACAATCCAACGGATCTACTCGATGCTTCAGGGTGAAGAGGAACTACCCCCAGAAGCGGACGAAGCGTCGGTGTTCGAGTACGCGCCCCCGGGGGCAACTCAGCTTCCGGTCGCTTACAACCCGAAGATCCCCATAGAAACCTTCGACGTGATCATCACCGACGAGTGCCATCGCTCCATCTATAATCTCTGGCGACAGGTGCTCGAATACTTCGACGGATTCATCATCGGGCTCACTGCAACTCCTTCGAAACAGACCCTAGGCTTCTTCAACCAGAACCTCGTAATGGAATACGACCACGAGAAGGCCGTCGCCGACGCGGTCAACGTCCCCTTCGATGTCTATGAGATCCGAACCGAGATTACTCAGAAAGGGGCAACTGTCGAGGCGGGACTTTTCATCGACAAACGCGATCGCCTCACCAGAGCTCGCCGCTGGGAGAGAGTCGATGAGGACTTCACCTATTCGCCCGAATACCTAGATCGTGCGGTCGTCGCCGAAGACCAGATCCGCACAGTCGTCGGAACTTTCCGCGACAAACTGTCGACAGAGATCTTTCCCGGCCGTACCGAGTTGCCGAAAACGCTCATCTTCGCCAAAGACGACTCCCACGCCGAAGACATCGTGCGCATCGTGCGCGAGGAGTTCGGACGGGGCAACGACTTCTGTCAGAAGATCACCTACAAGACGACCGGCGCAAAGACCGAGGACCTCATTGCCTCGTTCCGCAACTCCTTCAACCCGCGCATCGCCGTTACTGTCGACATGATCGCGACTGGCACCGACATCAAGCCGCTCGAGATCGTCTTCTTCATGCGCGGGGTCCGCAGCCGCACATTCTTCGAGCAGATGAAGGGCCGCGGCGTCCGAGTCATCAATTCCGACGACCTGCGCTCAGTGACCCCCGACGCTCATGCCAAGGACCACTTCGTGATCGTTGACGCGGTCGGCATCTGCAAAGAGGATCTCACCGACACGCGCCCGTTGGAGAAGAAGCCGACCGTCTCCTTCGAGAAACTGCTGGAGCAGATCTCGTTCGGGAACCGCGACCTGGACATACTCTCGTCGCTCGCGGGACGACTGGCGCGGCTCGAACGTCATCTCGGCCCCGACGACCGCAAGCAACTTGAAGACGCTGCGGGCGGAGCGAAGATGAACGAGATTATCGGAACGATGATGCGGGCCCTCGACCCCGATGAGCACATCGGGGCGGCAAAGGCCGCAACTGGGCTCGACGAACCCCCACCTGAGGCCGTGCACGAGGCGGCCAAGTTGTTGATCGAGGAGGCCGCTGGCCCCATCGCCTCTAACCCCGTGTTTCGAAACAAACTCATCGAGGTCAGGCAGTCATTCGAGCAGACCATCGACGTCACGACAAAGGATGTCCTTTTGAAGGCAGGATACTCCGCAGAAGCAACGGAGGCGGCGAAGAGCATCGTCACGTCATTCGAAGAGTTCATCGCCGAACACAAGGATGAGATCACCGCCCTTCAGATCCTCTACAGCCGGCCGTATCGACAAGGGCTCACTTATGAGCAGATAAAGGAGCTGGCCGACGCCATCCAAAGGCCGCCACGGCAATGGACGCCGGACGTGTTGTGGCGCGCTTATGAGCAGCTCGATAAATCGAAGGTGCGCGGTTCCGGGCGAAGAGTGCTCACCGACCTCGTGTCGTTGATCCGATTTGCGGTTCACTCAGATGACGAACTCGTTCCGTTCCCGGATCGCGTCGCCGAAAAGTTCGAGAACTGGATCGCGCAGCAAGAAAACCTCGGTAAGACATTCATCGACGAGCAGCGGCGCTGGCTGGAGATGATGCGCGATCAGATCGCTACGAGCCTTGCGATCGACGTGGACGACTTCGAGTACACGCCCTTCAATCAGCACGGAGGCCTGGGCAAGGCAGTGCAACTATTTGGCGACGACCTCCCTAAACTCATCGAAGAACTGAACGAGGCGCTCCCAGGATGACTCTTAACATTCACCCTGACGAGATAGTTGCCCAGTCCGACTCGCGACTACTTGCCATCGCACCCCATTGGTCTCGCATCCGTTTGTCCGAGATCGCAGAAGTTCAGAACGGGTATGCCTTTAGGTCTTCTCAGTTCTCAAAGGATCGCGGAATACCCCTCATTCGCATTCGCGACGTTGGCAAGGATGAAACCGATATCAACTTCTTCGGCGACTACGATGAACGTTACATTGTTGACCCGGGCGACATCGTTGTGGGGATGGACGGCGACTTCCGCGCAGCCAGGTGGAAAGGCCCGCGAGCGCTACTCAACCAGCGGGTCTGCAGGATTCTGCCGCGCGATCCTGACAGATATGACGAAAACTTCATGCTCTACGCGCTCCCTGGTTACCTTGCGGCGATTCATGAGTACACATCGTCAGTCACCGTGAAGCACTTGTCTTCCAGAACAATTGAGGAGATTCCGCTGCCATGCGCGCCGCGCCCGGAACAGGAGGCGATCGTCGGGGAGATCGAGAAGCAGTTCACTCGCCTCGACGCCGCCGTCGCCTCCCTCCGCCGTGTCCGCGCCAACCTCAAACGCTACCGTCTTGCGGTTACGAGGGCAGCTGTTCAAGGCCCATCGAAAACCGCTGACGAAACCAAGTGGACGCACACCACCGTTGAGAAAATAGGCGACTCCGAGGAACAGGTTGTCCTCACCGGGCCATTCGGCACCGCCCTCGGTCGATCGGACTTCCTACCTGAAGGGATTCCGGTGTTAACGATCGGATGCCTTACCGATCAAGGAATCGATCTCGCCAAGGCAAAGTTCGTGTCAACCCGAAAGGCCAAGGCCTTGGAACGTTATTCCCTTCGCCAGGGTGATTTGCTGTTTTCGCGCATGGCCACGGTAGGAGTCGCCGGGCTCGTAACTGATAGGGAAGTGGGCGCGATTGCCAACTATCACCTCATGCGTCTGCGGCTAAACTCAAACGAAGTCGTCTCTGCATACTTCGTCCATTACGTAAGAGGATCGCCAATCGTGCGAAATTATCTACGTGAGGTGAACCATGGGGCGACTCGTGACGGCATTAACTCCAAACAGCTACTCTCATTACCGGTTTTGCTGCCTCCAATTGAAGAGCAGGGCGAGATCGTAAAAGAACTAGATCGACGTCTCTCCATCATTAATGAGTTAGAGAGGGAAGTAGAGGCAGGCCTCAAGCGTGCCGCGCGGTTCCGACAATCGGTGCTGAGCGCAGCCTTTACCGGGGGACTAGTTTGATGCCAGACCGCGTCACTGCGGTGCTACTTGGGGCTGGCGCTTCGAAAGAAGCCGGTGTACCACTTACTTCGGAGATGACCCGGCTTGTCGTCGAGGGAATCCAAGAAGATTCTTTTGCGAGATGGGACAAGACTGCCGCTGTTCTGAACTTCGTCTGCGGGACGATCATCGGTTACGACAGCTCGCAGGGAGGTAATCCATTCGAGGGTGTCGATATTGAGCGGCTCTTCTCGGCAGTTCAACTCTTGGCTGACCGTCGCGAACTCGAAGTAACTCCCTTCGTTTCCGCCTGGCATCCGAGCGTGGAAGCTGTTGACCGCCATCCTTGGCCATCCTTCTTCGAGAAGAACTTTCAGGAGGCAGTACTGGGGAAGTTCGGTAACAAAGCCGAGAATCTCATCCGCGAGGCAATCCGTGCAGAAACCGGGGTTGGTGATGGGACCGTCTATCGTCACCTCCTCTCCCAAATGACGATGGCATTACGAAAATTGGTCTATATCGGAGAACCAGCGCTCACGGACTACTTACTCCCGCTTTTCGACTTGAGCGATCTTCAGGGCAGACTCGTAGTTGGAACGCTCAATTACGACTTAGCCATGGAGACCTGTGCCGGGCGCAATGACAAGAAGCTGGAAACGGGGATGGGACACTGGGCACGGTCGCGTAGTTGGGCCGTCCCAACAGAGGGAGTGTTCCTTCTGAAGCTCCACGGGTCAATCGACTGGTGCATGGAACAGCATCATGCCGGAGAGGGAAAGCTTTCCCAACTGGACATCGCCCTGGCAGAAGATCCGCAAAACGACCAACGCGAACCCGCGATCGTCTTCGGCCAACGAGGCAAGCTTCGGGCACAAGGTCCATTCCTCGAACTTCTGGCACACTTCGCAGTCGAGTTGGAGAAGGCGAACCGCTTAGTAGTTATCGGGTACTCGTTTCGGGACGATCACATCAACGAACAGATCCGACGCTGGATGAATGCCGACATGTCGAGACACCTCATCGTGGTTGACCCACACTTCCCGGACGGCTCCGGCTTCGGCTCTCACGAGGACTTTCGTCATCAGATGCTTTGGGGCCTCAATCCTTCTGACCTTCCAGGAAAGCCTCCGGCGTTTGATGCAAGGCTTACTGTCATACGAGAAAGTACATCCGCCGGCCTGGAGAAATCCCTTGCCTGACAGAACATCTATCTTGATCAACTACGTCCCGGGAGCAGTACCCCGTGGCGACCAGCACAAGTTCGTTCCATGCTTCAAAGTCATACGCGCCCCGAGCGAGGAGGTCACGGTTTGGGTGAACTTATCCGGAACAGGGGCTGCAATGATCGTTAGCCGTATCGGCGATACTCTCGAAACTGAGACCGCGATTGAGCACGCTCTTCTCAGGTACGGCGTCGCCAGAATTGAGCGCGAATTGCATAGCTCGCAGGGGGCGGACGTTTTCTTCGCCGAAGGGACCCACGACTGGACTATTTTATCCGACGATATTCATGAGTTGACGGTGCTGATGTCCGGGAAAGAATGCGTGTACCAGCTGAAGGACGGACGCGACCTGCTCTGCTCGGCGGCGGCGGCAAATGACCAAACCGTGATGGGAGCAGTCGGCCGTCGTGCGGTCGCGCCGACCTCCCGGACACTCTGCCAGGATTGCAACCTTCCCAATACGGATAGCATTTGTTCGCACCTGATACACCCCGAAGTACACGGCCTAACCGGCGACGGAAAGATACTCAAACGTCATGCCGTTGCAATGTGTGACCTGGGTAGAGACGAGGTCAGCAATGTGTCCGGCTGCCGCGCCGGTGGCCACACATGCTGGCAATTCTTGATCGAAGCCCGGCCGCTGCCAAAAACATCCTTGACGCCGTCGATGAGCCTACCCGAGGCGCTGGACTTCCTAAACGCGGAGTGGCGACTTGCTTTCGGTAAGGACACATCGCTTCTGCGCCTTAAGACCGCGGCCGAGCCTGCAGGAATCGCCTTACCGTGCGCAACGAAAGAGGAATTCGAGTCAAGGATGAGTGACCTCGCCGACATCCTGGACAACTTTGAAATCGCGGATGACTTGCTCCCTGCGAACGACATGGCTATCAAGAAAGGAAGCCTGAATCGGATGGAAACGGCTCTGACGGCCCGGCAAGCGCCCGCAAGTATCGAAGCGATGGCGGCAGCAATCACAACGCTGAGAAGGATCAAGCGCGTTTACGTCACGCTACACCACAGCGGAGCTGCATCAGAACTGATGCCTTTACTCGCAACCCTTGGGCTTGCCAACGTCACCGGCGACTGGTCTCTTCTCTGGGATGGCGTTCGCGCTGTGTCCGTAACTGCACTTCTCGAAGTCCGAGACCACGTTCGCAAGATTGGGACCGTGGGCCGGGAATGAGTGTGAATAGGCATCCAGGCACTCAGGTCCAGCGTCTCGTCAGTACCACGCTGTGCCTGCGGCTAACGGACCGTCTTGCCTGGAGACACATTGGCAACGCAGGGACTTGAGCTTTGTACGCTCCCCATGGGCCGGGATGTCTACGCGGCTGATCCTGCTTCCCAGCTCTCAGGCGTCCCTCGAACGACGTTTACTACTTTTCCTTCCGGCAAACTCTCGAATCCCGGACATCCGATAATGTCAGTGGTGCTGAGTACCCTCACACCATGGAGGTAGCTGTGGAAGTGGAGCCCGAGGTAGGGATCTTCCGGATAAAGATCGATGGCGAAGATATCCAGCCTGGAAAAGTATCTCTTCGGGATCTGAAGGACCTGATCGAGAAAATCCAGTCCGGAGTGGAACGCGTCGCCCGAGTGATGCTGGGTGATCCCGGATCCGCGCCGGGACCTCTTCCCAAGAACATCAAGGACGCGACCGAGCTTCTCCTTGTTGGAGTGGAGACAGGAAGCGCCGTGCTCTCAGTGGAGCTCGCCCCTCAAGCGGAGGAAAATGATTCGGCCCAGCTGTTCCAGTCACCATCCAATCTCGGCCTGCGGGCTGTCGATAGCTTCGTTCAAGGGCTTCATCAGCTTGAGACTCAGCCTTCCGCGGCAGTGCCCAACTCGTGGGACAACTCTGTGATGGAAGTAGCCGAGAGCCTCTTTCAACTAACCCAAGAACGGAATTTCTCGGTCACGCTCACTTCCCAGATTCCCCAGGGACAAGAGAAGTCCGCTCGCGTTTCGCCAGACAACGTCGACCGATTTCAAATTCGACACGCGCCCATTCGCCGGCCGAGAACAGCTCGGGGCACTCTGATAATGGTCGACCTGGAAACCGGCCGAGTCGACGTTAAACCCGAAGGGGGAAGGCGCGTCCAATGTGTATTCCCCGAAGAGCTTCGGCCGGACGTCGAACGCTTGATCGGCCAGAGCGTGGAAGCCCGAGGCGAGGAAGAGTACGACGTCGCCTTAAATAAAGCCAGCAAACTCGAGATCAGCACGATGGGGCCCGCTGGCGAACAGGAACGGCTAGATGCCGACTTCTGGCGGAATCCGTCCCTGGCTGAACTCGCGGAAACGCAAGGAATAGGGCCCATACGGTCTCTCGCAGACCTGCCAACAGCCGAGATCAGTGACGAGGACTTCGAAGTACTTGCGGAGTCATTGAGAGCGTCTAGGAGTGACGGATAAACGCCGCCGACGCACCATCGATCCTGGTTGACACACAAATCGTGTCCTACATTTTCGGTGAGCGGCCTGAAGCTGAGTCTTACGCTCCGCATCTCGAGGGACAGACCGCGGCTCTGTCCTTTCAGTCTCTCGCGGAGCTGTGGTTCTGGCCGATCAAACGCAAATGGGGTGATGTAAAGAAACGGCGGCTCGACGAACTGTTCGAACGCTTCGTCATTCTTAATCCCGACGAGCAGATGGTTCGAACCTGGGCAGAGCTGCGAGCGCAAGCAGAGGCCGTGGGCATGAGTAAGCAAATCGCAGATCTATGGATTGCAGCGACAGCCAAGAGGCATTCCTTGCCTCTGCTCACCAATGACCGAGGTTTTCTGACAGCTTTAGACATCGACGTGGTCGATGTCGGCACACCGAAAGAATGAGTACCTCCGCAGCCATCGTCCAGAAGCTCTGGAACTACTGCAATGTCCTACGTGATGACGGGCTCTCTTACGGAGATTACGTCGAGCAACTTACTTATCTGCTCTTCCTCAAGATGGCGGACGAGCAGACGAAACCTCCGTTCAACAGGGCATCAGAGATCCCGGAAGGGTACGACTGGGCATCGCTCGTCAAACGCGACGGCGACGAACTTGAGACTCACTACCGCCACGCCCTCGAAGAACTTGGAAGGTCGAAGGGCATGCTGGGTGTCATTTTTCGCAAGGCTCAGAACAAGATCCAGGACCCAGCCAAACTTCGCCGCCTCATCGCCGACCTCATCGACCGAGAGCAGTGGATCTCATTGGATGCGGACGTTAAGGGAGATGCGTACGAGGGCTTACTAGAGAAGAACGCCGAGGACACCAAGACCGGCGCGGGCCAATACTTCACTCCCCGTGCGTTGATCAGAGGGATCGTTGACGTCATGCGCCCAGAACCCGGAGCGACCATCTGCGACCCTGCATGCGGGACCGGGGGATTCTTCCTGGCTGCTCACGACTTCATCTCGAACAATTACAAGCTCGACAAGTCGCAGAAGCGTCACCTCAAACTCAACGCGTTTCGCGGGTGGGAGATTGTCGACAACACGGCGCGCCTGTGCGCTATGAACCTCTTCTTACACGGGATCGGCAGCGATCAGAGTCCCATCACGGTCGCCGACAGCCTCGCCGCCGATCCCGGCGACAGATTCGACATGGTGCTTACCAATCCGCCATTCGGAAAAAAGTCGAGCGTAACCGTCGTCAACGAGGCAGGCGAGCAGGAGAAGGAGAGCCTAGTGGTTGTCCGCGACGACTTCTGGGCATCGACCTCGAACAAGCAGCTCAACTTCCTTCAGCACGTCAAGACGCTGGTTAAGATCAATGGCCGGGTCGCGATAGTCGTTCCGGACAATGTGCTCTTCGAAGGCGGAGCTGGCGAGACGATTCGTCGCAAGCTCTTACACGAATGTGACGTCCACACTCTCCTGAGGCTGCCCACCGGCATCTTCTACGCCCAAGGCGTGAAGGCGAATGTTCTCTTCTTCGACCGCAAGGAAGCAAGCGAGACTCCGTGGACGAAGAAAGTATGGATCTACGACTTTAGGACCAACGTGCACTTCACCCTCCGAACGAACCCGCTAAGCCGCGAACGTCTTGACGAATTCGTGAAGTCTTACAACCCTGACAATCGTCATCGTCGAAAGGAAACTGAGCGATTCCGGCCCTTCGACTACGACGAGATCGAGAAGCGCGACAAGGCGAGCGTCGACATCTTCTGGCTAAGAGACGACAGCTTGGAAGACTCTGCTGACCTGCCGTCTCCGGATGTCATCGCCCAAGAGATAGTCGAAGACCTGCAAGCGGCACTTGACCAATTCGCGCAGATCGCAGCCGACCTCGGTGGCAAAGAGAGTTTCGACTAGTTGAAGAAACCGGCCTCTCTCATGCTCGCCCAATCCGTCGGCCCAAGAATGATGTGATCCACGAAGTTGAGTCCCGCGGCTTCGGCCCCTGCTCTCAGCAATCGCGTTGCTTCGACATCCTGCTTGCTGGGACGAAGCTGGCCTGAAGGATGGTTATGGGCAACTCCAAAGGTTGCGCCGCCGTTGCGAAGAACAGCAGCAAGGGTTTCGCGAATGGGGATAAGACAGGTATCTGATGAGCCCGAGGTCAGTAGTTGGACTCGTATAAGGCGGTTCCCGCCATCGAGGATAACCACGACGACCTGCTCTTGGTGGGGATCGTTCAGTCGACATCGGGCAAGGTGAGCAAGATCTTGAGGTCCGGAGACGACCGTTCGAAGATCCTCGGACAATCCCACCCGACGCCCCAATTCGAAGGCAGCCAGGAGTGAAGCCGCCTTGGCGGGCCCGATTCCCGGACTGGTGGCAAGATCCTCTAATCGGGCGTCAGCGAGCCGGTGGAGAGCCTGGTAGCCGCTCAGTAATCGTGAGGAAACACTAACTGCATTTTCGCCAGGTTTCCCACTGCGCAAAACGAGTGCGACGAGCTCGGCATCAGACAACGCCGAGGAGCCAAGTCGGTCCAACCGTTCCCTGGGTCTGTCACCTTTCGGTATGTCTGCAATACGAATCGCCATACCAGGACTTTAGCGGCGGGCTCCGACAAAGAAGAAGATCGGTCGGGAACGCGGCAATGGGGCCAATTTCAGCCTGCCGGAAAGAGGCAGCGAGTCACCTTGGCCCCCACAAGCGTAGGTAAACTCGGACCGGCAACAGCATGTGGAGGGCCGAAGCGCGAGTTTTCTACCAGGTTTTCTACATGCCCCGCCCTCGTAGCTCAGTGGATAGAGCACAGGTTTCCTAAACCTGGTGTCGGAGGTTCGATTCCTCTCGGGGGCACTCTGACCAGGGATAACGCACTCTGGGTCTCGCTAGTGGGTAACAAATGGGTAACAGAATCGCTGCGCCGTTACCCAACTCAACTTGCGCCAAGTCTTGTCATACCGCGTCTCTACTATGGATGCATGGTGCAATCAGTTGTCCGCGATCGCTTTACGCATCGCGGTCACACGATCTTTCGTCATCGCAAGCGTTGGCGTTTCATGTGGAGACCCGAAGATCGATGGATCGCGCGGGACACTCTCGACGCGGCGATCGCCGAGCTCGACCGTTTGATCGACCAGCGGCGACGAGAACGATCGGCCTCGCGTACAAGCGGATTGACAGCACGTGATCTTGTCGAGGAATGGTGGGGTCGAAAGAAGAGAGAGCTACGCGAGTCGACCGGCATGCGCTACGAAAGCGTCATCCGTGTGCACATCGACCCGAAGATAGGCGATCTTTCTGCAAATGATCTCCGGCCCTTGGACGTCGAGGACTATTACGCTTCCGTGACCTATAAGACTGCGCTTGTATCTCGCGACGTCCTCGGCCCCGCCTTTCGATGGGGCTTGACCAATCGACTTGTACTGCGGCCCGACGGGCTCAACCCCTTCGAGCTCGTGAGGATCAATCGAGCACGTTGTCTGGGAGGGACCTACGAAAGCGAGTTTGAGGCGACTCAACGCGTTGAAGAGAAGTTGATTCCGTCCCCGGGCGAAGTCGAGAAGCTACTCGTCGATGCCGAGGTCCGCGGCGAAGATCGATGGTGGCTCTACCTTCGGCTCGCGGTCACCCTGGGGGCCCGGCCCGGTGAGATCTGCGCCTTGCGAAAGTGCGACTTAAACCAGAAAGAGCACAGGATCAATATCGCTCGAAGCGCCAACAAGTTGACTTACAAGGTCACATCCGTGAAGAGGGCCAGCAGTATTCGAAGGCTGTATCTGGGGCCGCAGTTCTTTGACGACATCGGGCCGATTCTGGAAAACCTTGCCCCGGAGGAGTTCCTCTTTCCTGCGACGGGTCGGCGCTCTGGGTCACGTCGCATCGATTGTTGGACTGCCAACGGTGCTTACGGTCGGATGCGGCGCGCAACCAAGCGCCTTGACCTTCCTCCATATACGCCACACTCGCTGCGCCACTTCTGTGCAACTCATCTCTTGGACCAAGGCTGGCCACCCATGCAGGTCGCCAGATGGCTGGGACATCGCAACGACACGATGGTCAGGCTTCTGTACGCCGCCCATATCGTAGAGGAGACTCAAACCCAGATCGGCGAAGCCGCAGCGCGGCTAGTTCCACGGGCCTCTCACGGGCGGGGGTGACGGGCAGAATCATGCTTCTTGGGGCCATGAACGTGGGGACCGTGGCGCGGCCCGCCGTGTGGCGGCCGGTGGCCCTCGGGGTAATGCTCCTCCTTCATCCCCGTCGCCTCCTCGAATGCCTTCCGCTCGTAAAGGATGCGAAGCGCAGTCTCCACGAGGGCCGACTCATCCTTACTCTCAGCGGCTCGAGCGATATCTCTTTGAGCCAGATGCTTGAGCATCCGCACCCCTTCGACACCCACTCCTGACTCCATCAGACGGCGCGTGAGCCGGGCGATGGCGAGATCTCGCGGTGAGTACCGGAGTTTGCCGTGCTCCTGCGAAGGGCTGATGAGCCCCTGCTCTTCCCAGTAACGCAGGATCCGCGGCGTCACCCCGACCTCGTCGGCCAGCCGCGGGATCGCCATCAGTTCCTCGTCGCGGTCTGGCTTCCGAGCGTGCGCGTGGGCGTCTGGTGAGTAATCTGACATAATCGTGTAAGATTCTACCAGGAACCGCTCGCCGACGCCCAGGCGACCGACGACCCCACAACCGGGAATTGGAGCAGACATGTCTCGAATTGCGCCTCGAACCACCGGCAGATATGCCGCTATCCTGGCGTATTTGGACCTGACTCAATGGGTTCTGTGGGGCGCTGCGGTAGTACTTGGCGGGGTCGCCACCGTGTACCGGCCATGGGGGCTCTGGGCGGCTGCGCGGGTGACAGCGACGCCGTTCCTAACACTGGGAGCGATCATCAGTGCGGCGGCGTTCGCTGATCACCTTGGCCTTTTCAAGGCAATGGCTCGCCTGCTGATTCCCTCCAAGTCCTCTGCTCTCGCCGCCGTCGCGGCGGTCCTGGGCTTCACCGCACTGTTGTCTGGGCTGGTGAACCTCGATGTTGCTGTGGTGGTGGCCATGCCACTCTCGCTTCGGGTCGCCTCGAGAACCGGCCTATCGGCTGGCCTTCTGGCCGCTGGAATCGCCGTCACGGCCAACGCGACATCGTTTCTGCTCCCGACATCGAACGTGACAACGCTTCTCATCCTGACGAGGGCTTCTGGGAGAACAGTGGACTACCTGGCGGGCTCGTGGATCGCCTGGATATTCGTCACGGTGCTTACCGTCGCCGCCCTTTCGTTGGTACTAGTCACATCCAGAGGTCGCCGCGCGCCGGTGGCCGTGCAAGGCGGGGTCAAGTTGCGGGCGATCATCGATCTGGTGCCGCTGTTCTTTGCCGCATCGGCGATCCGGACCCTTCTTGCGCCCGGAGTGTGGCTCCATGGCAGTTTCATCGAGCAGTTGTCTTGGGGCTCTGTGTTCGGTGCGACAGTCAACAATCTGCCAGCGGCCGCGGCGATCCACGCGTCGGGAGCTACTAACGTGTGGGCGGCGATCTTGGCGCTGTCCATCGGCCCGAACATGCTCTTCACCGGATCGGTCGCAACGCTGATCTGTCGGCGTATAGCACGCGACAGCGGCGCGAAGCTCTCGGCGTTGCCGTTCTCCGCCCTCGGCATCGGGCTGCTTCCAGCTCAGGTCGCAGTCGCGTATGTTGGGCTGCACCTGACAGATGCTCTGCGTTGAGCTTTGTGTGCAAATGCGTCGGTCGCGAACCACTCCTTGAAGACCGCTCCTAGGATCCCGGGAAATCTAGTGTCCCTCATGCGATGTTGCGCGTTGGATGGGGGCGATCCGTGGGCGGTGGCGGTATTCACCCGGACCTGCGATCTCACCTGCTAACTAGTCACCGCACTAGTTTGTTCGCACTATTCAGGCTCAACAAACGTTGGCCGAAATCAAAGGAAAGGCCAACTCCGGGCCGAGTTTGACTACGCCAAGAAACCGAAGGGGTGAGCGGTTGAGACTCAAGGACCATGTCGAAGCCCTTCTTACGGCTTTGGCATTCGTGTTTCTTCGCAGATTCGGGTTGATCGCTCCAACGCCGATCTGGATATTGCTCACCCTGATCGCTGGTGGCGTTTTGTTAAGGGCGGTTGGGGATCACTTCTGGCCACCCGATGGAGATGCCGCGCAACTCCAGCTGCGCATCGCAACGGGGACCATCGCAAGCGCGCTGGTGATGTACGCGACAGGCTGGGGCCCGGTATTGGCGGTAGGTTACATGTTCACAGCCGGGGTGAACATCAAAGGTTCCGGCTCACGAGCAGCGAAACCGGCGATCGTTTGGGCCATCGTAGCGAGCGCTCTTGGGCAGGCAGCGGTGGCTATGGGGCTTGCCCCAACGCTTATCACCCAGCCTTTGGTTCACGGCTTAGCAGGCCTAAGTCTTTTAGGGGCGGTGTTCGCTATCCGATTGGTCGGTCAATCGACGGCTGAGAGAGAAACGGCCGAGCAAGAGGTGGCCGCGGCCTTGCAAAGAGAGCAACGCGTTTCCACCGATCTGCGTCGCTTGAATGACGCAATAAAAGTTGTCGCGTCTTCGATGGATATGCGAGAGATGCTGGATGCGATAACTAGTTCGATCAATGATGCATTGGAAGGCAAGTTCGCAGCCATCTTATTCAGGGGTCCCGACGCGCTGATGACCGGGTCGCTGCGAGGAAGAATCCCACCGCGGCCGGGCATGATCCATCTACCTATAGAGGCGATCGCAGAAGAGAGTGCTTGTCCCTCGTCGATGGCACTGCATACTGGAAAGCCGGTAGTGGTCCAAGACTTCCTCACCGCCACCGATCCAAAGATAGCGAAGTGGGCCCCCGACGCGGCATCTGTTGGCGTTAGGTCGATGGTCGCGATGCCCCTTGGTGTTCCTGCGATGGCTGTGCTCAACGTTTATTTCGCCCAACCGAACTCCATAAAAGATGATGATCTGAGGCTACTTAGCGCATTCGCCGAGGAGGCAACAGTAGCGATCGCAAGAGCCGATGCATACGACCGCGAACGCGACGCCGTTCGTCGCCTTCACGAACTCGATGAGATGAAAGATGAGTTCATCTCGACGGTTTCCCATGAGCTCAGAACCCCACTTACTACCATTGAAGGATTCGCCGACACCCTTCGACGTCGATGGGATGGACTAACCGATGAAGTCCGCCAGGACTTCGTTGGGAGGATCGGGCGCAACTCTGCTGAGATGCGCACTCTCATAGAAGACTTGCTCGAGATGTCACGGCTGGAGCGCCAAGACTACGAATTGAAAACCCGAGTACTCCCAGTCGCCGAGCAGGTCGCGTCGTGTTTACACTCGCTGGCGGATCTGTTCGCTGGCCGACTTATCGAAGTGAACGTTGAATCGGGTTTGGCGATGCAGGCGGACCCGAGATCCTTCGATCGCGTGCTCGACAATGTGCTTACCAACGTTGCGAAATACTCACCGGCCGGCTCGCCAGTCCTGATCACGGCCATGCGCCAAGGGTTCGATATCGTGATTTCGGTTACGGACCAAGGCGCAGGTATCCCGCTAGATGAACAGGCGCGGATATTCGAACGCTTCTATCAAGGTTCAGGACGCAAACCGGGAAGGAGCGGAACTGGGATCGGGCTCAATATCGCACGACGCTACATCGAGATGCAGGGGGGACGGATCTGGGTAGAGAGTGAGCCGGGGAAGGGTTCAACGTTTTCATTCACTATCCCATCGGCCCATTCGACCAGAACTCCTCCAAGGCCCAAGGTGACAACAAAGACCTGATCCCCTAGAACTTCACTTGCAGTTCGGTCAATCCCCTGAGGACTATGTTGGGCTTATAGACCAAAGCTTCGTCGCTGAGGCTCATGGTGGGAAGTCGTTCGAACAATCTCTGCAGAACCATCCTGCCTTCGAGCCTCGCTAGCGGCGCCCCGAGGCAGAAGTGGATGCCGTTGCTGAACGAGACATGCGGATTCTTAACGCGAGACACGTCGAAGCGGTCTGGTTGATCGAAAGCTTCTGGATCACGATTCGCGGAACCAACGAGCAGGATCATCTCCTGCCCCTTGTCGATGTCATATCCACCAACCTTCATCGGCTCGCGGGCGACCCGCGACGTCAACTGCACCGGCGGGTCGAACCGCAAAACTTCCTCGACCAGGTTCCGCCAACCTGAAGCCGAAGCTCCTTCATTGGCAACGCCAACCTGGTCGGGATTTCTAAGCAGCGCCAAAACTCCATTGGCGATCAGGTTCACCGTTGTTTCGTGTCCCGCCACGAGCAACAGCACGCAGGTAGTCAGCATCTCTTCCTCGGTCAATTTCTGGCCTTGGTTCTCGGATTGGATCAAACCACTCAAAAGATCGTCGGTTGGGTTGGCCCTGCGTAGCTTGATCAACTGAAGGAAGTACTCATGGAACTCGTCGTCGGCCTGCTGACGCTGCTTGAGACCTCGTCTGGTAACTCAGTCACTGGGTCCAAACTGCTTGCCAACTCTCGCGACCAAGCCCTGAAGCGCTCTCTATCTTCGAGGGGTACTCCCAACATCTCGCAGATGACCGTCACCGGTATGGGATACGCGATGGATTCGATGATGTCCATGTGACCCTCAGCCGATGCCAGATCGATCGCCTCATCTATCAACGAGGCGATACGAGGACGAAGGTCATCGACCGTTCTTGGCGTGAATGCCTTTGAAACCAAGTTCCGCAAACGCGTGTGGTTTGGAGGATCCATGAAAAGGAAAGACTGGGTGCGCTCTTGCCACTCGATGGCGGTCGGATCGTTGGCTTCAAGCATCTGGGTGAATTCCTGCGAATTCCTGAAGTCCGAGGACGACAAGGGATCTTGCAAGATGCGCACACAGTCAGCATGGCGAGCAACTATGACGGAGCCGAAAGGGCTACGGTGGATCGGAGCTTCTTGACGCACGCGAGCGAACGCGGGATAGGGATCTTTCTTGAATTCGGGGTCGAACGGATTGAAGATGATCTCGTTCAAGACAGGTACTGCGTTCATGCGGTCACTCTAAAGCAATGCAGGCGTTACGTTTCAGGATGAGCATTTGTGCAACGTAAGTGGTGATGAATCGTTATGACACATGAAGAACCGAGGTTCACATTGTTCGAAGATCTCTCAAGGAAAGCGCGGGGGGAACTGCGTGCCACCGGCATCGTCTATCTGCTCGACTTTGCGGGTCCGACGGAACCTTTGTCGCCACTGGGTGAGAGCTTGCCTCGCATCGTTGGATATTGGGAGGCCGAACTCGACGGACAGGACGTGGTCATCGAGGCGGCGCCAGGCTTCGAAGAACTAGGCAAAGCGCTTTCATGGGCGCGGGAGCGAGCCAGCGTGGTTTTGCTGTCATCGCCTGACGGAACCATCCTCTACGGCGACACCGACCCGAGGTAGCTTCGGGGAGCTAACTCCGCTCCTGATCTCCTGCAACTCCTGTGTCGGGTTAGGCTCGGCGCTGGAACGGGGCGAAGTCCGTGATGCTCTCGGAGGTCAGATGCAGCAACTCACTTTTATCTCTGCTGGCAACCTCGAATGGCACGAGAGCGATGACCCCACTCTTGGTGGGCCGAAGCAAGCCCTCGTGCGACCGACCGCGGTTGCGATGTGCGACCTCGATATCGCAGCTATCCAAGGTCTAGCCCCGATACCGGGCCCGTTCGCGCTCGGTCATGAATTCACCGCGACGGTTATCGAGGTCGGCGACGAGGTGATCCGAGTCCGACCGGGTGATGAGGTGATCTGTTCATTTCAGATCAGTTGTGGAATATGCGTCCGTTGCCTGAGGGGAGATACCGGCAACTGCACAGAAGTGAACCCCGGCGCTATGTATGGACTTGGCCAGGTTGGCGGAGAGCATTGGGGCGGTGCGATGGCCGACATCGTCCTGGTTCCGTTCGCAGACGCCATGCTATTCGCGGTGTCTGCATCGATCTCGGCCCCCACCCTCGCAAGCTCGAGCGACAACATCGTCGACGGTTACCGTACCGTTGCACCATCGCTCGCGAAGCACCCAGGTGCCGACGTGCTGATCGTCGCCGGCGGCGCGCGGAGCATCCCGCTTTACACCGTTCAGATCGCAAGGGCCTTGGGCGCGGGTCGGATCGATTACATCGATCATGATGTAGCTCGCCTCGATCTTGCGGAAAAGTTCGGCGCCCGTCCGATCGAGGGCCCCCCTGGTAAGAAGGCGGGCAGTTACCAGGTGACAGTCGATGCGAGTGCTACGGAAGACGGCCTGCGATGTGCCATCCGCTCGACGGAACCTGGTGGTACATGTACCAGCATCGGGATCTACTATTCGGATGTCGAGATGCCGTTGCTTCACATGTACAGCAAGGGGATCACGTTCATCACCGGCAGGCCCGACTCGGTGGCCACGCTTCCAGAAGTGATCAAACTCATCGAAACCGGCCGCATCGACCCGGATGAATTGCAAACGACGTTCGCTTGGGAAGATGCGATCGAAGCTTTGAAAGATCCGCCCGTCAAGACCATCTTCGTTCGGGATTAAAGCAGCCGCAACCCTATTCGCCGAAACCCAGACGTCGGTGATTGGTTCGTATGCAAGTGTCCATAACAACCGTTAGACCGGCTTCTATCGCGATCTCTGCGGCTTCATCGGAGATGATCCCAGGTTGCATCCAAAGGACCTTCGCTCCGATCTTGATCGCAGAACGCGCGATGCCTGGGGCTTCTTCGGCGGGCCTGAAGACATCGACGACGTCGACGGGGATGTCGACGTCATCCAGGGAGCCGTAGACCTTCTCGCCTAGTATCTCGCCGCCCTTTGGATTGACCGGGACGATCTTATATCCGTAGTACTGCAGGTATTCAGGAACGGTGTGTGCGTCTTTCGACGGATCCGCAGATATCCCAACCACCGCGATGGTCTTGGCAGAGGTGTATATGGCTGAGAGTTCTTCGTCGGTGGGCATCGTGCGCATATTATCCGACCCATTCGCTGAGCATCGCCTTAAGTTGAGCATGATGTTCGGAAGTGGCGAAATCCAAAAGATCATTCGAAGGCAGCAGATGTTCGGCAACGTCGCCATGGCGACGCAGATACGCGGCCGGGTGGATGTTACCGTTGTCGTCGGTCTCAACCGCCACCGCGATGCCATCGGGGCCAGAGGAGTCTACGAAGTCAGCGAGGGGCAGGATGCCTTGATCCGTAAGCCCAGATGTTTCATCAAAATAGACGACTCTGGCCAGATAGGAGGGCTGATTCCAAAGCTCGGGGGCCCGCGTTACCTCATCGACTAGGTAGCCGACGAGCGAAGCGGGCTCGATGACCGGCCGTTCGAGTTTGACCCCGAATCTTGTCTCGGCCAGATGTCGAGCTAGCACCCCGGCGTTATAGCGGAAGCCATGAACAGCTGCGGAGTTGCTGGGGATACCGTACTTCTTGAGACCGATCGAACCCTGGGTTATGGAACCAGCGAAATAGATACCATCGATCGTGGAACTCTCGAAATATGGAGTTTGAGCTGGTAAGCGGCCTTGGAAGAAAGTCTTGACCCCTAGCGCGGGTAGGTCAACCATCGGCGTTGAGAACCCGGTCGCTGCGATCACTTCGTCTACATCGAAAGTGTGGTCTCCCGGATTGGTCGTGCCCATAGCGTGCACGCGGTACCCATCGCCGTTGCGCTCGATGGAGTCGGTCGCAGCATCGAGAACGATGTTGCCTCCACCAAGAACGTGATCTTCGTATGGCTGCAGATAGCGGGCCCTCGCGGCGGCCGTTGAATGCACCATCACCGATATCCGTGCAGGGCGGGGGGATGCGAGGATTATCTGGCGGGCCACGGGCAACAGTCCATCTGCCACCTCGAAACCAGAATTGCGCTTGCCCAGTATGAAGACGCTTCGCCCTGCGTAGCGTTCGATCGACTTTGTTTCAACGTAATGCGGAACTTGTTCGATGCCTTTGATCGAAGGCTTCCACGGTGTCGTTGTTCCCACCGCGACGATCATGACTTGCGCATGGTATTCGCCATCGTTGGTACCAACAACGAACCCATCATCGACCTTCTTGGTTGACTCCCATCTGCAACCGAACCGGATCTTGATGTTCGCCTTCTCGACGAAAGTTCTGATGCCGAGCTCCATTTCAGGGCGCGACGGGAAATAGGAGGACCCGTCCATCAATGGTGGCAGGATGGAACTGGCCTCGGGCTCATCTGCGATGAGACTGTTCCAATCGAACTTCTGATAAGCGCGGGTACCGCGCGGCGCAGGTGCGTGGGGTTTGGTCCAAGAGATCAGTCGCTGGAACAGCGGGTAAAGCTGGAACATCCCACCTGGCTTATCGTCGGACGAGATAACGGCGTGTTCAACTCCATATCTCCGCAGGAAATAGGAGGTTTGTATCGCTCCCGGCCCGCTGCCGATGATGATCGCCGGATACCTACCCGGAGGGAAGGGCCGCTCGGTCTCGCTCAGTTGCGCCACTGCAATGATCTGTGCAAGCGCGAAGCTTCGGCCTGCAGCATGCGATACATGACCTTCGGATGTGCTTCGAGGAATCCCTGCAGATCTGACGCT
Source organism: Actinomycetota bacterium (assembly GCA_046262935.1). GTDB lineage: Bacteria > Actinomycetota > CADDZG01 > JAHWKV01 > JAHWKV01 > JBHELT01. The sequence goes on from JBHELT010000074.1 coordinate 20,580, forward strand.
GGCAGGACCAAACATCGAAGAGCCGTTCTTGCCACGATGTCGGCAGTGGGCGATGACCCAAGCAGGATGGAGATCTCGCCAAAGAAGTCGCCGCGGGACAAACGCGCAACCTGTTGCTCGTCTAGCTGAACATCTGCTTCGCCTTCGATGATCAGATAGAAGCCTGCACCCGAGAATCCTTTACGCAGAACACGTTGCCCGGCTGTGAAGACATCCTCTTCGAAAATATGGGCAGCAGCCTCGAGTTGGGGTCGTGAAAGATCTGCGAACAGAGCGAGTTGCGCGATCGCATCGATGACATCGCTAAGGTCAGTGGCAGTCATGTTCCCTTTCTGAAATTCCTCTGCTTGCCCCCGGGCCCCACGCAGTAAGGGTCCGGAGTTGATGCTGAAGTCTATTCGCTGGCGGTTGGGCTCGTTGGTCGGTAGCGGAAGTAGCCCCAGAAGCCGAATGAGAAGATTGCAAAACCCAGGAACAATCCAACCACCACGGCGGTCGAGATGGTCCGCGAGATGCTTATGTAACCGGTGGCCGGATCTAGCAAGACATGGATGAAACCGAAAAGGCTGACACCGAACAAGATGCCCCACAGCAGACGGTTCCAGACCGCGAGTTTCTGTCCGTCGAGGAAATGAAGGGGCAAAAGACCAAACACGAGTCCCTCTAAACCAGCAACGAATGTTGCCGCAAGCAGCGCGTCGAGAGCCAGCACACCGAACGACGCACCCGGGATCTGTGCGAGTGCCTTCACGGGGATCCAGGCGAACCAGGCCGCGAGACTGACGATGAACACCGCGATCGACGCGATCGCCACGGACAGTCCTTCGAACTTCTTTGAAAGCCGACCCCTGAATGCCGCCGCTGCCACAAGCCCATACAGATACCCAGGTTGGAAATCCAAGAGCCTCGAAAGTGCGACGCATAAAACAGCCACGATCAATGAACCAGGGAATACGCGGAGATAGACCTTGGTTTTGGCGATCTTCTGGATGTACAAGCCAGAGACCAATTCGCCGATGAATGTCATCAACACGATCGCGCCGATGATGCCGACCAACAGAGACAACGATGCCTTGTTCAAGCCGAAGTCCGGCGATAGGAAGCCATACAGTGCTGCCGTGATGAGGCTCAGCAAGGCGAACCCCTTGTATGACCGCGACAGTTTTCGAAGAGTGTCTTTGGCCTTCTTCGCCCCGGCCCGGGTGCGTCGGAACCAACCGTGGATCTCGTCGTAATGCTCTTCGTAGGTGCTGTTGAAGATCTGGGCCGGGAACGCGAGCAGCAGGGTGAGCAGGAGCGCGAGTAGTGAACTCCTTCCAAGGGAACGCGCGTCGGTCTTCACCGTAGATGGGTCCCTGACCGACGAAACGAACCGCGATCGGTCCGGATTGCCGTGAGTTGGCGGTGGCGATGACGCGACCCGGGGCGACGGCGAAGGACTGGGACTAGGCGATGGCAAGGGACTCGGTGACGGACTAGGTGATGGCGACGGGCTCGGCGATGGCGACGGACTGGGCCGTGGGCGCCGCGAAGGGCTGGGGCTCGGAGTCACCTGTGGCGAAGAAGCTGGTGCGCTGACCGTCAGGAAGAATCGCGCGATATCCGCGCTGGGGCAGTTGCCTTCGCAATGCTCTATAACCAGAACGTAATCTCCTGGAGTTGCCGAGGCATCAACAGTGATGATCATCGTGTCGCTCCAACCCTTGGGAGTGACATCGTTCCTATTGGGACATTGGAAATCTCTAAATGTGACGACTATCAGCGAGGAACTTGGGGACATCGATTGCAGGTCGAGGCAGCCTGGACTCACTCCGTTACTCACTCGCACATCTACGGTCAAACTGCTGCTTGGAGTCGTTGAGCCGGATGATTGAGCGAGCGTTACAGTCGCCCAGGCCGAGTCGACCCCAAGCAAGATCACAGCGATCAGCACGAAGGCAACCAGCGCCCCCGCTGAGATCTTTCTCATGCCGTTCCGTTATCCCTTCAGCAGCGGTGCCAGAACGGTCCCCACCTTTGCCGCGGTGATGGGACCCTCGAAACGCTTTGCGATCGAACCTTTGGCATCGATCACGAAGAGCCAGGGATCTGATGGCAGGCTCCACTCGGCGAATGTCGGCGAGACCTTCTGCGTTTGAACCGTTTCGGGTTTGTCATCGACGTAAACCTCGGCGTGAATGAAGTTGGCCGCATCGCCAACGTCTTGCCTCAACTTCAACAGTTCGTCCACGTTGGGACCACAAGTTCTCGATGAACAAAATCGCGGAGTAGCGATTATGAACACTGTCGGCTTGCCCGATGCGATCGCATCTTTCAACGTGATCTCATGCATGCCACATCCAGGCGTTCGTGTACAGATGGGCTCTACACCTCGATGATCGCCAACCGTTGGCGTTAGAGTCGGCAATGCCTGCTCGCCCGCGATCTTTGTTGATGTCTTGCTCTTTTCCTTCACCTTGAAAGTAGTGCTCCCGATGAGTTTCGACTTTTCGGTTTCAACGAGCATCGTCCATGTGCCGGGCGTGGGAAAGGTTAGGTCGAGTGCGTTCATGCCTTGCGGGGCAGGGGCGGCTTCCGGTTTCGAGAATGGGGACCATGGAGCATCGAAGGGCCCGAGGGGAGCAACCTTGTCGTCGGGATTCGAAGTTGGGACCATCCAAACACGGGCATCGTCGCCAACGATCTCATCGCCGGAGCCTCGAACCAAACCGATCGCGACATAGTTCGGCGGCCCTGAAACATAGTCTTCGCCACCAAGGAATACAGAAAGGCCCTTTTTGGATCCGGCGGCCACCCGCGCGTCGGCAAGGATCCTCAATGACTCTCCGTTGCCAACCAACTTCTTGGCACAAGCCGCGAGGAATCCAGGCATCGCCATTGCGATCCCCAAAAGCGCAGAGCCTCTCAGGAACCTCCTGCGATCCATCTCGTTCATTGGCAAACCTCTCAGCCGATATCTAAGTACTGCTTCATCATCTGTTTCAATGCAGCCTCGTCGACTTCGCCGAAGCGTCTGAAAGCGACCGTTCCATCTGATCGCACGAAGATAGTAGTTGGTGGAAGCACCCTTGCGATGAAGCGTAGGTAAAGAACGCCATCCTCGTCGTAGACCAATGGATATGTCACGTTCTTGCTTCTTGCGAATCGTTTGGCGGCCTCACGCGTCTCGGCCTGAATCGAAAGCAGATCGACTCCAACGAACGCCACCTTGTCTCGATACTGCGTTGCTATCTTCTGCAGAACAGGCATCTCTTTCACGCAATAGGTACACCAGCTTGCCCAGAAGTTCAGAACCATGGGCTTGGAGCCTCGCAAACGCCCGAGGGTCGTAACCTCACCTTGAAAGGTTTCAAGGTGACAGCCATCCGGCAATCTCGACCCAGGTATCAGTTCTTGAGTTGCGGGGCCGCAGCCCATCCCTGCGGCCGACTTGGTCGGCTGATCGGTCCGGCTCGTTCTGACGATCAAGATGATGGCGATAGCCACGAGCACGGCTGCGATAGCGGTCGCCAGCGGCTTCATCGTGCGAACGCCGGTCATACCGGTGGCCAGTTGTGCGACACGAAGAACCGCACGATCGGGTTGAACAATCGCTGCCAATCACCGCTCACCAAAAGGATCCCCATGACTATCAGCAAGGCCCCACCTGCTCGTTCGATCCCCAAGCTGTGGCTTTTGAGGAATGAACCAGTCTTGCCCGAGCGCGCATATGCATAGGCGATGGCGAGGAACGGTATCCCCATGCCTAGCGAATAAACGAACAGTAGCGCCGCTCCTTTCCATGCGGTCGTCGTCGTCGCGGCGACCGAGAAGATGCCACCGAGGACGGGTCCGATGCACGGCGTCCAACCGAAGGCAAATGCCATTCCAAGTGGGAACGCTCCAACCGGGCCCGAACGCATCTTCGACATATCGAACCTTGCTTCACGGTAGAGGAATGGAAGCCTGAAAAGACCAACCATCGACATGCCCATGATGATCACGAATGCACCAGCGACCCTTAGGAAGATAGGCAGTTCCTTCAACAAGAAGCTCCCCAAGATCGAAGCGGTCGCCCCCAACGCCGTGAAGACCGCCGCGAACCCAAGGATGAAAAGAAGCGATGCGCCAATAACTAGTCTCTTGCTCGACTCACCCGACCCGACCCCTGCGATGAACGAGACGTATCCCGGGATCAGAGGCAAACAGCAGGGCGTTAATATCGAGATGACCCCCGCAAGGAACGCTAAGAGCGCGAGTCCCATGTCAGTTTGGCGCTGCCGCCAGCATCGATTCGATCCTACTTCGAAGCACGGCCGGTTGGACCGGCCCAAAGATCGCGGTCCCCGCGTTCTGCCCTATCCGGCGGAACGATGCGATCGCGAAGAACTTACCGTCCTTATCCACGAAGTATGTCTCGGGGTAACCGTGAACTCCGAATGCATGCACGAGTACCTCGTTGACATCGCGAACGACCGGATAGTCCATGCCGAATTCTCTGGCGAAAGCGAGAGCATCTTCAGTTGTGTCCTGGAAGTCGACTCCAAGAACGATCACGCCCTGGTCTTTGAATCTCTGCCACGCAGCCTCGAGTTGGGGGGCCTCATCGCGGCAAGTGATGCAGCGCGAACTCCAGAAGTTGAAGACGATGGGGTGCCCTTCAAGGTCTTTGTTGGAAAGGGTTCTTGACGGCTGACCGGGTTCAACGAGCACAGGAAGCCGAAAGGCCGGAACGGGTGTGCCAACGACCGCATGCGGTGCAGCCTTGACCAACACTCCAGCGGTCAGTATCGCGATGAAGATGACCGGCACCGCGACGAAGGCGAGCCTTCTCAAGTAGGAAGGTTTGGATGTGCTTTCGCTCCCTTGCAAGGGCGCTTCGGGGGTCTGCAATGAAGAAGACATCGCCGCTCAGTGTAGCGTCGGCCGCGCCGGGGGCCCCAAACGCGCCAGGGGCCCCGGACGCGCCAGAGCCCCCAGAAAGGGGCCCTGACACTTGTATCTCGAAACGTGCAGATGGGTTTAGCGATCTAGGATCGATAGGCCGGTGGACCACTTCGGCCCCCATCTAGCACGGTGTCCTGAGATGGATTCCTTAGAGGTCAGGCACCTCGCGGGTCCAGTGGGTACTGTTATGCAAAACTGGATCACCTCCCTTCTCGCGTGCATCCAGTTTCGCATAGCCCGCAAGCATTGCGGGGGTTCGGGGGTGTAGCAGCCACCGTTCGGTTAGGCCCCTCCCGCGCCAGAAGCCCCGATGAAACCCAGAATCCGATGCCAGGCGTCGTCACATTGCTCTTTGAACTGGGTGAACGATCGGTCGAAGAACGAGTGCGGGGCCCCCTCGTACACCTGGATCTCGTTAGGCAGGCCCTTTGCCTCCATGGCCTTTCGAAATGCATCGATCGTTTCCACGGGGATACTCGGGTCGGCCCCACCGAAGAGCCCAAGGACCTTGCAATCGTAGGTTTCGACCAGGTCGATCGGTGCGTTGGCGTCTTCTTCCGAAGCTGCTGCAACCCTTCCATAGAAGCCGATCACTCCGGCTAGGCCGTGGCCCCTTCCGGCTTGATTGAATGACGATCGACCGCCGAAGCAGAACCCCATCGTAAAGACATCGGTGCACCCAATCTCGTCCCTTAGATGGGCGACAGCAGCGGCAGTGTCGAGAGAAACTGTGTCTGGCTGGGTCTGCATGACATGCGGCATGAACTCGAATGAATCATCCCTAGTCCCAAGCCCCGCGGTCCTTCCGAAATAGTCGATGGCAACGGCATTCACTCCCGTATCGCCGAACCTCAAGGCGAGGTCTTCATAAAAGGCGTGCAGACCGCGAACATCGGGCAGGATCACAACCCCCTTGTTGGATGCCTGAACGGCTCTTGATTCGAATGCCGAGAATCGGTTGCCATCCTTCGCCTCTAGCGTCAGCGCGCTTCCCTGCGCTGAAGCGCCACCTGAGATCGGTGGCAAAGGAGGGCGGGCATCGGTTTCATAGCACATATGATTTCCTTTCAACTAAAACCCAAAGACTGACAGGATGCCAATCGTGGACCCATCAATAACGATGTCGCAAACAACCGCGGCCGAAACAAGAGACCTTGTGAAGATCTACGGTGAGGGCGAAACGGTAGTCACGGCTCTCGATGGCATCAACCTAACATTTGAATCGGGACGATTCACAGCCATCATGGGCCCATCTGGCTCTGGCAAGTCCACGCTTTTGCATTGCCTGGCGGGACTCGACAAACCGACTTCGGGCAAGGTCTTCATTGGGGCAACCGACCTTTCGGCACTGAATGACAAGAAACTCACCCAGCTCAGAAGGCAAAAGGTGGGATTCATCTTTCAAACGTTCAATCTGGTGCCAACTTTGACTGCCCAGGAGAACATCAACCTGCCGCCATCGCTCGCCGGCAACAAGCCCGACAAGGCCTGGATCGACAACGTCGTTGGAATCTTGGGCCTGTCAGACCGACTCGATCACCTGCCTTCGGAGCTATCAGGCGGACAGCAACAACGCGTTGCCGCAGCAAGAGCCCTGGGGAGTCGTCCCGACATCGTTTTCGCCGATGAACCAACCGGCAACCTCGACTCGAAGTCTGGCGCCGAACTTCTGACCTTTCTGCGAAACGCCGTGAAGGAGTTCGGTCAAACCATGATCATGGTCACCCACGATCCAGTGGCAGCTAGCAACGCCGACCGGGTGATCTTCCTCGCCGATGGCCACGCGGTTGGTGAGGTACAAGACCCAACGACCGAGACCGTGATCGATGCGTTGAAGCGATTGGGGGCCTGACGTGTGGCGGGCGACCATCAAGGGACTCATCGCCCACAAGGTGCGCCTTGGCCTAACCGCATTAGCTGTTGTGCTTGGCGTTGGTTTCGTTGCGGGTAGTTTCATCTTGACCGACACGATTGGAAGTTTGTTCGATCGATTGTTCAAAGATGTGGGTAAGGGTATCGACGTTGTGGTGCGGCCGAACGATCGGGCAACGGCGCAGAACGATCAGCGTGAACGACAAGCAGGTTTCGGCAGGACGCTTCTGCCACAGACGGTGCTCAACACCGTTCGATCGGTCCCCGGGGTGCGCGAAGCCGAGGGTTCGGTTGCGGGCTTCGTGAGCATCTCCGACAAGAAGGGCAAACCAATAATCTCAGATGGCCCTCCCAACATCGGCCTGTCTTGGGCCATATCGTCAACGCTTTCACCATTGAAACTGCGCAGCGGACGACGGCCCGCCAAAGACGGCGAGGTCGCAATCGACGCGTTGACGGCCAAGAAGTTCGGCTACAAGCCGGGCGACAAAGTTAAGCTCGTGGCTTCGGGGCCTGCCGAGGAATTCATCATCACCGGCATCGCAGGATTCGGAGCGGCCGACAACATCGGTGGCGCGACCTTGGCAGCATTCGATCTGGCAACTGCACAACGACTGTTGGGGGCCGGCGACAAGTTCGACTCGATCGGTGTTGTTGGGGCCCCTGACCAATCGGCCAGCATTCTGCGCCAGAAGATCTCGGCGAAGTTGCCTCAGGGAGTCGAGGCCCTGACGCAGTCGAGCATCGCTCAAGAGAACGCTAAACGCGTGAAGCAGGGCATCAAGTTTTTCACGACGGTTCTGCTCGTCTTTGCCTCCATCTCGCTGTTCGTCGGAGCGTTCATCATCTTCAATACCTTCTCGATCATCGTTGCCCAAAGGTCCAAGGAGATCGCCCTTCTGCGGGCACTCGGCGCGAGCCGCGGGCAGGTGATCCGCTCGGTAGTTGGCGAATCAGCCGTAGTGGGAATCATCTCGTCGGGCATAGGGCTCGCCTTCGGCGTCGGGATCGCGATCACGATCAAAGCCGTGATGAAAGCATTCGGCATCGATATCCCCTCGTCGGGCACCGTGTTCAAGCCGCGGACCGCCGAGGTAGCGATGGGTCTGGGCGTCGGTATCACTTTGATCTCTTCCTTTCCCCCGGCCCTCAGGGCATCGCGCACGGCCCCGGTCGAAGCGATGAAAGGCGTGGCAGAGCGCGCACTCAAACCCATCAAGGTCCGCGCTATCGTTGGCGCCATCATCGCCACTTTGGGCGCACTCGTCCTTTCTCTTGGTCTATTCGTTCACGGGCCGAAACCGGTGCCCAAGGTGGGAACCGGCGCCGCGCTGATGTTCTTTGGCATAGCGGTCATGAGCCCACTGCTGGTTAGGCCACTGGCCAGAACGATCGGGGCCCCCATCGCGAAGGGTTTCGGGATGCCAGGGAAATTGTCGCGACAAAACTCGATGCGTGACCGTCGTCGCACCGCATCAACAGCCTCGGCCCTGATGATCGGAGTGAGTTTGGTCACTCTAGTGACCATCCTCGCCGCATCCACCAAACTGTCATTCAACAAAGTGATCGGTGATTTCTTCAAAGCCGACTACATCGTCAGTCAACAGGGTCGATCGACCGGATTCAGCTCCGAGGTCGCCGACAGATTGAAGCGTCTCTCATCGGTTTCGGTTGTGAATGAAGTTCGCACTGGCGCATTTCGCATCGATGGCAAGGACCAAACGTTGGCCTCCTTCGACGCGACAACGGTTAGCAAGGTAGTTGACCTCGACATCGCGTCGGGCTCTATCGACTCGATCAAAGGCCCGGCCGTCTTGGTGCACAAAGACCAGGCCAGCAAACGCAAACTACATCTAGGCGACCGCCTGAAGATGCAGTTCGCTGGGTTTGGCGACAAAGAGCTAACGGTTGGCGCGATATTCAGATCAGACTTCGCACCGGCGCAGTTCGTCGTGTCAACAGACAACTACCGTAAGAGTTTCGACAACTCCAACGACTTCGCGGTTCTGGTCAAAACGAAAGCAGGTACATCTCACGCGACCTCTAAGAACCAAGTGGACAAAGCTCTGGCCGACTTCCCACAGATCCAAGTGCAAGACGAAGCTCAGTTCTTCGAGCAGGGAGCCAAACAACTCGACCAATTGCTTGGTCTTGTAAGGGCGTTGCTCGCGCTGTCGATAGTCATCGCCCTGATCGGGATCACCAACACCCTCGCCTTAAGCGTCTTCGAACGCACCAGAGAATTGGGGCTGCTTAGGGCAGTAGGGATGACCCGCAGACAAGTCAGGGCCATGATCCGGGGGGAATCGGTCATCATCGCCTTGATAGGTACAGCATTGGGGCTAGCACTCGGGTCATTCTTCGGCTGGGCCATCGTAAAGGCACTGGCATCGCAGGGGATCCGGGAATTCGTCTTTCCCGCAACCCAATTGCTTGTCGTGGCATTGTTCGCAGGGCTAGCAGGGGTATTAGCGGCTGTGTTCCCGGCCCGAAGAGCCGCCAGATTAGACGTACTAACAGCCATCGCAACCGAGTGAGGAGAAGCAATGGATCAAGAACTCAAGGCGATAGCGAGCGAAGGCACGAACTTCGCGGCACTTACAACCAGGTTCACCGATGGCTCGATGCAATGCCAAGTCATGTGGGTCGACGCCGATGAGGAACACATCTTGATCAACACCGAGGTCCATCGTGCGAAGTTCCGTAACGTCGAGAACGACCCGGTGGTGACTGTCCTGATATGGGAATTGACCGATCCATACAGATATATCGAGGTTCGCGGAAAGGTTGCCGAGACGGTGCGGGGACCATCGGCTAGAGCACATATCGATCGATTGGCCCAGCGCTACACGGGCAGGAGCTTCGCCGATGAATCCATCACTTCTGAAAGGGTTCTGCTCAAGATCTCGCCAGAAAAGGTCATCCGTTACAGCTGATGGGGCTAACCAATCCCATTTCGTACCTATCAGATATCGCCTGCAGGTATCGCTATGTGATCGTTGGCATCTTCTCCGCTGGGGTCGCCATCTTCGATTCGTTCGATAAGGCATCGCTGCAAGACCCATTCATCTTTGCGGCGGCCGGTTTGCGCCTGTTCTCGCATTCTTGGTTGAACGTATTCGGTGACTCACAGATCCAGGTTGGTCCGTTGCAATTGATCTATTCGGGGATCATCGCAGCCATCTCGAAAACAACAGGTATTGGTCTTCGGCTCCCGCTTTCACTCGTGACACAGGTGTTGTTCGCCATCGGAGCGATGCTTGTCACCCGCGCACTCCTTCGCAGCGATGACAAACGATCGGCCGGAGCGGAATTCGCAACGGGATGCATTGTTGCCATCTTCAGCATCGGATATCGATCCTTCACTTCAGGTCAGCCTTCGGATGGCTTCATCGCCGCGATATGGGTCCTTTCCGCCATCGCTGCTCGCAAGGGTCATGGCTGGATAGCTGGCGCATTGATCGGCGCTTCGGTAGCGCTCAAGCCGTGGGGGGCTCTTGGGTTCCCGTTGCTCCTTCTGGCGCCCAACCTCAAGGATGTGATCGATGGCGCCCTTGTCATGACTGTGATCAGCGCAGTCGCATATCTGCCATTCATACTGTTCGGCGACTTCAAGATGTTCACCTTCCGATGGCTCTTTGAACCACACTCCCCGCTTCGGTACCTTTACGGATCGAGCATCGGATTCACATGGCAAGATCGCATGATCCAGGGTGCGATCGTTTCGGTCGTCGGAGTCATCGCCACCTTGAAGGCTCGCCGCTCGGGGATCGCAGCGTGGGCAGCCCCACTGGCGATCGTAGCGACAAAAGTGACGTTGGATCCGGTGCGTTGGTATTGGTACTGGATCCCCATCCAGTTACTGTGCCTATGGGGGACCACGATGATCGCGACCCGGCGCCAAGAGATTCCGTGGGTACTTGCACCCATAGCGGCGATGGCCCTAGTGGTTGTCCTGCCAAGCGGAGGGCTGCTGCTTGGCCTCCTCGTCATCGCAGTCGTCATGGCTTTGTTGTTCACGCCGCTGACGGGGAGCTTGGGTGCCATCCATGCACAAGGGGCGCTTCGGGGTTCATACTCACAGGCAACCGTTAGGACTCCGGAGGTAGCGATGGCAAAGGGTCGCGACAAACCCAAGAAAGAGACCAAGAAACCAAAGAAAGACAAGAAATAGAACCCAAGCGCCGCACCATTTCCTTAGAAGGCAAGGTCGATATCGGGCTGACGCTGGGTCCACTGCGACGTGGCCGTTTCGATCCGACCATCAAGTGGGAAGGCGGCAGGGTTTGCCGGGCGACGCGTACCCCCGAAGGTCCGGCCGCAGAGCAGATATGGGTGGAAGGTCAGCAAGTCTTCGCCGAAGCCTGGGGGCCCGGTGCGCATTGGCTGCTTCACCACCTGCCCACTTTGATCGGTGCCGATGATGACCCCTCGGCTCTGATCGCCCAAGAGCCGCTCGTTGAGCGGATGCAAAGACGCGCGGGGTGGTTGCGGATGGGACGAACACATGCGGTGTTCGAGGCGGCGCTACCAACTGTCATCGAGCAGAAAGTGACTGGCCTCGAGGCCAAACGTTCATATTTCGCGCTGGTGAAGATGGCGGGCGAGCCCGCACCGGGCCCATTTGGCTTGATGTTGCCCCCTCATCCAGCCGCGATCGCCGCGATGCCGTATCACTCGATGCATCCGCTGGGACTCGAGAAGCGCAGAGCCGACATCGTAAGACACATAGCGACCAATGCCGGTCGGTTGGAAGAAACATCAAAGATGCCTCTAGACGCTGCCTATCGTCGCCTTCTGGCCATCCCCGGTATCGGTCAGTGGACGGCGGCTGAAGTTGCCAGCTCCGCATTGGGCGACGTCGATGCGGTAAGCGTTGGTGACTATCACTTGAAGAACATCGTCTGTTATGCGTTCACGGGCGAACCGCGAGGAACCGACGAACGGATGCTGGAACTCCTCGAACCCTATCGAGGTCAAAGGGGCCGGGTGGTAAGGATGATCAAACTCACCTGCAAGATGCCACCGCGCTTTGGCCCCCGTATGCCCATCAGATCGTTCGCTCGGGACTGAACTCGCGGTTGGAACCGGCCGCCTGTTAGTGTGCCGCCATGAAGATCGCCGACGTAAAAGCTTGGATATTTCACTCACCATTGGATTCGCCCTTCAAGCCGAGTTGGGTGCCCGGATACTCATCGATGATGAGCAGTGCCGTTATCTACGAACTCACCACAGACACCGGTATCTCGGGGATCGCCGGTGGCAACGCATTCGCGGATGAAGCGAAAGGCCCTGTCAATCTTCTGCGCGCTTACCTTTTGGGCATCGACGTCGACGATTCCGAACAGATCACGTCGCGGCTGGGGGCCCTGAACCGTGTCCTCGGTATGCGCTCTTGGTTCATAGAAACTGCCTTTTGGGATATCCGAGGTAAGGCCTCCGGCAGATCCATCGCCGCCACGCTGGGAGCCAACACCGATCGCGTAAGGGCTTATGCATCGACGGGCGAGCTTCGTGAACCCGAAGAAGCCGCGTCGCATGCTAAGAACATCGTGGCTCAGGGCTTCAAAGGGATAAAGATCCGAACCCGCCACGACGAGCTCGACAAGGACATAGCGATGGTCCAAGCGGTTCGCGAAGCGGTCGGTGACACCGTGGCTGTGATGTGCGATGCGAATCAGGCTTGGCGCGTAGATGCCTTTGGTATCGGGCCAAGATGGGACTTAGAGCGTGCTGCCAAGACGGCCGAGGCGATGGAGACATACAACGTCGCATGGCTAGAAGAACCCCTGGATATGTTCGATCTAAAAGGCTACGCCGAACTTCGTAAACGCAGCAGCACTCCGATCGCGGCCGGGGAACTTCACGGAGAACCTTCGCTGGTTGGATTGCTTATCGACGCAGGTGGAGTTGACATTGTTCAACCAGACCTTGTTTTCACGGGCGGGATAAGTGGTGCTTGGGGCCTTGCACAGAAGGCATTGTCGAACGGCCTGCGATTCTCACCACATACATGGTCGAACGGGCTTGGACTTGCGGCCAACCTGCACCTGGCTGTGGCAGCACCCAATTGTGATTGGCTCGAATTTCCTTACGACCCACCAGGCTGGGTCCCCGAACACCGCGACGCGATGATCGACGAAGTTTTCGCTATCGACGACAACGGCGACGTAGTGCTGCCAACGGCCCCTGGTCTTGGGGTCGACATCAACCGCGAGAAACTGGAAACGTTCGCAGTAAGTATCTGATCAATCTCGGGGGTTTAGCAGCTCCTGGCGCGGGAGGATTGGCGTAGCCGCGGTATTTTGGTACACTAATTAGTGTCCCTAACTATCTAGGACGGTGGTGCAGTGGCGAACCAAACGATCACCCAAGTCGATCCAGATCTGGTTTCTGGACTCCGGCTTATCTTGATGCGACTCGCTCGCAGACTCCGCCAGCAGGCCGAGGGTGAAGTGACCCCTTCGATGCTCTCGGCCCTTTCGAGTATCGAACGTCAAGGTCCCCTCACGCTCGGAGATCTCGCGGCAGTGGAGAGGATCTCGGCCCCAACGATGACAACCATCATCAGCCGCTTGCTCGAGGCCGGTCTAATAGTCAAACAGGTCGATGCGAATGACCGACGGTTCGCTCGAGTGGGGCTGAGCCCCGAAGGCAAGCGCTACGTCACCAAGAGCCGATCCCGCAAGGACGCATACCTCGCGCACAGGCTTGCCGGGCTAACTCCCGAGCAGCTCAAGGTGCTTGGGCAAGCGGTCACCATCCTCGAATCCATCCTCGAGGAACAGCCATGACCCTATTGAGACGCGCGACCGCAAGAACTTTCCATAGCTTGACCATCAGGAATTACCGCTTGTACTTCATAGGGCAGATCGTCTCGATGAGCGGCACTTGGATGCAAACCGTCGCGCAGAGTTGGCTGGTCCTGAAGCTGACAAATAGCGCCTTCGCTCTTGGATTGACTGTCGCCCTGCAGTTCCTGCCGGTGCTCCTGTTCGGAGCATGGGGCGGTGTCATAGCAGACCGTTTCGATAAAAGACGGGCTCTGCTCGTCACCCAATCGTTGATGGGGACCTTGGCACTCATCCTCGGACTGCTCACCGCGACCGGCACGGTCCGCCTCTGGATGGTGTACCTACTGGCTGGAGCATTCGGCATGGTTGCCGTTTTCGACATACCGGCCCGCCAAAGTTTCGTAGTAGAGATGGTCGGTCCCGAAGACCTCACCAACGCGGTTGGCCTGAACAGCACCATCTTCACTGCGTCTCGGGTTATCGGACCGGCGATCGCCGGATTGCTGATAGCGCGGGTTGGGCTTTCTTGGTGCTTCCTGATCAATGCCGCCTCTTACCTCGGGGTGCTTGCAGGGTTGATCGCGATGGACCAATCAAAACTCATGCGCCGCGCCCCCGTTTCACGCGCAAAGGGACAGTTGATGGAGGGCCTGCGCTACGTTCGCTCGACCCCTATCCTTCTTTGGAGTCTGCTGATGATGGCGGTCGTGGGCACCCTTACTTTTAACTACCAGGTCCTCCTGCCTCTATTCGCCAAGAACGTGTTCAAGGGTGACGCAAGTACGTTCGGTCTTCTTAGTTCAGTCCTGGGTGTTGGCGCGGTTGTAGGGGCCCTAGTTTCGGCCAGCCGCCGGCAGCCAAGCGTCACAGTGTTGATCGTGGCATCACTTGTGGCCGGCGTTGCACTGATCCTGGGAGCAGCGGCCCCGACGATCCAACTTGAGATGGCAGCGCTTATCGTGATCGGCGCTTTCAGCATCATCTTCATCTCTACTTCCAACTCGATGCTTCAACTGAACTCGGCCGACCACATGAGGGGCAGAGTGATGGCCCTTTACTCGGTCGTGTTCGTCGGGAGTGCCCCCATCGGCGGCCCGATAGTCGGCTGGATCGCTCAGCAGTCCGGCCCCCGGTCTGGATTCCTCGTCGGGGGGTTGTCGGCGATACTCGTATCGGCCGTCGCCTTCACTGCAAGGCTTCGGATCGCCCGCAGAGCCCGTCTCGTCACGTCGATCAGCAGCGACAGCGTTGATTTCGAACCCACCGCCGTTGAACACGAAACCGCGGTGGTGTGATTCAGTCGTAGCGTGAAGCCTGCAGCCTGAACAATTCCGCGTAACGCGCGTCGGCGGCCATCAGTTCATCGTGCGTGCCGATCTGCTCGATCTCTCCCTCGTTCAACACCACGATGAGCTCCGCCATCCTGACCGTCGAGAAGCGGTGTGAAACCAGCAGCGTGATGGGATCGTTCGCTCCACGGCCTGCTGCCATCTCGGCGAACCGCTCGAAGACGTCGTGCTCGGCCCTGGCATCCAGACTCGCTGTTGGTTCATCGAGCACGACCAGGATCGGTGTTGGTCGCATCGCTCCCCTTGCAAGGGCCACGCGTTGCCACTCGCCTTCTGACAGATCAACACCGTCCTCGAATTCGCGGCCAAGCTGGGTATCGGCTCCATGAGGAAGCTTGTTGATAACGCTAAGGGCTCCGGCCATTCGGGCAGCCGTTGCAACCGCAGCGCCATCTTCGATGGCACCTAAGTCACCAACTCCGACGGCCTCGCGGGCGAGCAACTGGAAACGGACGAAGTCTTGGAAGCCAGCGCCTGTGCGGTTGCGCCAATCTTCGAGGTCGAGATCACGAAGATCCATATCGTCAACCATGATCCTGCCTTCGGTGGGGTCATAGAAACGGCAGAGCAATTTGACGAGGCTGGTCTTGCCCGCTCCGTTCTCTCCCACAAGCGCAACGGTCGACCCCGCAAGTATGAAGAATGAGACCCCCTTGAGAACCGTCTTGTCAGTACCCGGATATGT
The DNA here is from genome assembly GCA_046262935.1 of Actinomycetota bacterium. Classification (GTDB taxonomy): domain Bacteria; phylum Actinomycetota; class CADDZG01; order JAHWKV01; family JAHWKV01; genus JBHELT01. The sequence goes on from JBHELT010000074.1 coordinate 36,206, forward strand.
GAACGAGACGTTATCGAAAGTGATGCCGCGCACGATGCGTTCGGGGGCGGGGTAAACCTTTTCTCTTATCTGCACATCGGGTTCGTATTCGAGCATCCATAGGTATCTTTCTCCCACCAAGGAGAGCTCCGCCAGCCAAGCGAACATACTCGCCGCCATCTCGACATGACCGATAACCATCCTCGCAACCGCTACACCCATGACAACCTCACCGAAGGTTGCTTTACCACGCAGCGCCAGCCACCCGATGAATCCGATCGACGCCGCGAGCGTCGCCCCGTAGAGGGCGCCGCTTGCTACCCCGACAGCAGACCGCTTAAGCCGATCGGCGTACAACTTCTTGATGTAACGATCGGTTAACTCCTTGTGCCTGCCGACGAGAAGGTTCCTAAGGCCGAACAGTCGCACCTCTTTCGCCGATTTATCCTCGGTGAGAAGTTGCATGTAATGCGAAGCCAGTCGGTCTTCTGGCGCGGTCTCGTCGAATTTAGCGAAGTGCTTCCGCAGTGTTTTGAACTGAAGCAAACTACTGGGGACGGCAACGACCGGCATGAGCAGGAGCAGAGGGTGTATGGACCCGAGCAGGATCAACGCGGCCACCAATCCAAAAACCATGTAAGCCAAAGCATTCACATTGGCAAGAGCACTGAACGGAACGTAACTCTGATCGCGAACCAACTTGATCTTGTCGGCGAATTCTGGCCGCTCGAGGTGATCCAGGCCCGGGACCCCCATAACTATGCTCATGATCCGGCGATCAACCTCTTGGCTGATCCTGTCGCCCATATCGAACTGCATCAGGCCCAACAGGTCTTGGACGATCGTTGCCAACCCCATCGCGACCAAGAATGCGATGGCTGCAACAACTGCCGCGTGGAAGTGATGGATCTTAAGGGCATCGATAACGAACTTGCTTATAAGGCTGCGAATGGCCCCCGAAACGCCCAGTATCACCATGCACGCCAGCAGAAGGATGGAGCGACTCTTGGCAGCCACCCACGCCATATTCAGGATCGTGCCATAGACCTTGAACATCCTCTTCAAGGTTTGGCGAGGCACCTCAGGTGTCTTCGTTGGCTGTTCGGTACTCATTCGAGGACTCCGGTCATTCGATAGTGCGAAGCCTGCATCTCGTACAGTTCGGCGTAACGGCCCCCTAGGGCCATGAGTTGATCGTGATCGCCGTCTTCCTTTATACGGCCTGCTTCCAAGAACACGATCCGGTGGGCCATGCGAACGGTGGAGAAACGATGCGACACAAGCAAAGTAGTTCGTCCAGCCGACAGCTCAGCGAAGTGTTCATACAGGTCGTGCTCGAGGCGAACATCCAGACTGGCTGTGGGTTCATCCAGGATCAGTACATCGGCATCGCGACCGATCTGGGCCATCATGGCCCGCGCAAGCGCGACTCGCTGCCACTCTCCTCCGGAAAGATCTACGCCATCGAACTCGCGGGCCAAGGGAGTATCCCAAGATGAGGGAAGTTCCTCGATCTTCTCGAGCACTCCAACCCTTCGCGCCGCTTCTCGAAGAGCGCTCTCATCGTTGATGCTGTCAACCGCACCGAACCCAACGTTGTCTCTCGCCGGGAGATGGTAGTGGACGAAGTCTTGGAATATCACAGCAAGACGCCTGCGAAGACTCTCGATATCGAACTGCCTGATGTCGATCCCGTCGAGCAAGATGCGCCCTTCGGTGGGATCGTAGAAACGACACATCAACTTGATCAGTGTGGTCTTACCAGCCCCATTCTCGCCGACCAGGGCTATCGAACTACCGTGCGGTATCCAAAGATCCAAGTCGTCGAGGATCTTTCGCTCGGTCCCCGGGTAAACGAAAGTGACCCCCTCGAAAATGATCCCTTGCCTGACGGTCGACGAGGCGTCCTTGGTTCCCGATACATCCAAGCGCGGATCGTCCTTTGCAAGTTTCATCAGTTGGAACGCAACCGGCAGATAAAAATTACTCTGTCTCATCCAAGTTGCCGCTTGGAATGCGGCCATAACTGCAGTCGTCATGCCGACAACAGCCATCGACCCTGCCGCGAAACTTCCGATGCTTATCGTACGTTTGAACACAGCATTCAGCATCGCGATGTACGCGTAGCTCATCGCCGCGATGGCAGGGACCTGCAGCGCCAGACGGATGATCAAACTGCGCTGACGCTTCTTCCATGTCTCCCTAACACCCTCGAGCCAGAACCCTGCTTGCCTTCCAAGCAACCATTCTTTCAACCGGAAGATCCTAAGTTCCTTGGCCGATTCGATCCGCAGGGCGAGGTTCCGGTAATAATCGGCCTTGCGAACGGTCGGCGAATGTCTCCATCGAGCCAAACCGATACCGGCCTCGAAATACACAGCGGCTATCCCGGCAGGCAACGCCGCACCGATGACAACGAAGGGGGCCCAGGGAGCGAAGAACTTTCCCACGACGAATGAGAGACCGACCAGTTGAGTCAATTGTTGGAATCCCTGATTGAACGCGGCGATGCTGTTGACGGGAGCCCACCCGACCCACTCCGACACCTTCAACTTGTCCCTGAATTTCGGGTCCTCGAAATACGCTATGCCAGGCAGTTCCGCAACCGCGACCATCATCTGTCTGGTCAAGAAGGCGTGGAACCTGCGTTCCAGGCCGAACTGTGCGACTCCTTGGATAGGGCCAAGAACCTGGCTCGCCAAGATCGCACCCGCGATCCAGATGAGTGAGGTCCTTGCGTGAACGGCGCTAGCGCTTGCGAGACCGTGCCCGATGGCTTGCGGTATGGCCGACATGAACAGTCCGGTCTGCGCAACGATGACTGCTGGTATCAGACCTTGCAATGCCGTCAAGCCTAAAGAGGCCAACGCGAAGAAAGGCGTCGACCTCAGCACGAGGAATGTGCCCTTCAGATTGGCAGCTAGTTCCTCTTGCCAGGACACCTTGTACTTTGGATCGAAGTCCCTCGGCATTGACATAGCGTGACCGCAACAGGCGTTGGAAGCAAACGAACTTGATGCTGTAAACTCGTATCAGTGACGCCCTCCGCGAAGCAACTTCCCGCTGGCGCTTGGTACGAGCCCCCCAAGTGGGTTGGCGATTGGGAATCCCTAAGAGCACAGTGGCCACTCGATCGATCGATCACATTCGTAAACCACGGATCCTTCGGAGCATGCCCAACGCCTGTTCTGGATGTCCAGGCGGCGTTGCGTGAAGAGCTCGAGCGCGATCCGATGGATTTCTTGGAGCGCAAGATCGACCCTCTCATCGAGGCCGCGATCGCCTCGGTGGCTGGGTTCCTGGGAGCTCGCGCGGATGACCTGGTCTTCGTTCAGAACGCCACCACGGCGGTAAATACCGTTCTGCAGAGTCTCGAACTCGGCCCCCAGGACGAAGTCCTGGTGACCGACCATACCTATAGCGGGGTCTTCAATACGGTGACGGAGGGGGCCCTGAAGAGGGGTTACGGCGTCAAGGTTGTCCACCTTGGCCTTGACGCGAGTGACGATGAGATCGTTTCGGCCGTCCAAGGATCTCTCGGTTCCCGACCGAAACTCGCCATCATCGATCACATCACCTCAGCGACCGCAGTCGTGTTACCGATCGAACGCATCGTCGCGGCCTGCGCGGCCGAAGGCGTGATGGTCATGGTCGATGCGGCACATACCCCGGGGATGTTCGATACCGACCTTGGCAAACTTCGTCCAGATTTTTGGACGGGGAACTTACATAAGTGGGTGTGCGCCCCAAAAGGCTGCGCCGTTCTTTACGTGCGCGAGGATCGTCAGGAAGGTATCCACCCACTCGTTCGCTCGCACGCCCACCTGACCCCGTTCACCGGCGAATTCGCATGGACGGGAACCCACGACCCGACGGCGTTCTTGTCGGCACCGGAAGCGATCCATTTCTTCGATGCACTGGGGTGGGAAAAGGTGCGCGATTACAACTCACGTCTTGCACTGTACGGATCTGCCCTCATACACGAGGCATTAGGCACTAGGCCGGTGGTGCCAGACCGCACCAGCTCGAGCATGGCCCTCGTCGTTCTGCCCGATAACAAAGGCAACACACGCGAGTCTGCATTGGCTTTCAGAGATGAGCTATTTCGGACCCATGGGATCGAGGTTCCAGTTGTTGCATGGGGGGGCATCGGCGCTCTTCGCATCTCCGCTCACGTTTACAATCGAGCAGAGGATTACGAGCGGCTTGCGGATGTTCTGCCCAAAGCCATCTCGGGCCGCTGAGCCATTAACCAAACCTAGTCGGGGTTGATATAACAAGACCATGGCAAAACCAACGATCGGGGAAAGAACTGAAGTCCTGGCGACGATGCCCTTGTTCGCCGGCTTGTCTCAACGTTCTTTACAGCGGATCTTAAAAGTAGCCAACGAGTTCGAGGCTCCCGCCGGCCAGATCATGGTGCAGCCTGGCATGCCAGGTTCGGGGATGTTCGTAATCGAGGAGGGCACGGTTGTGGCTCGCACCTCGCGCCGCGAGATCGAAATCGGTCCTGGCGAATGCTTCGGTGAGTTGGCGCTGCTGACCGACAGGGTCCGAACCGCAAGGGTTCAGGCTAAAACCGCGGTGACCTGCCTTGCCATCTCTCGCAGCGATTTCATCAAACTGCTGGAGACCGAACCCAAGATCGCTGTGCACCTACTCGAGATCCTCGCGGGGCGCTTGGCCGACGCCAACTGATCGGTTTTACCTCGGGGGCTTAGCAGCTTCTGGCGCGCGATGGTCATAACGGGACGGTGGCTGCTACACCCCCGAACCCCCGGTTCGACCTCGGGGGTTTCGCAGCTTCTGGCGCGCGATGGTCATAACGGGACGGTGGCTGCTACACCCCCGAACCCCCGGTTAGGGCTTCGTCCAAAGCGATAAGGCGAAGGATCCTGCGTCGTCGGTCCACCAAGCCTGCTGTTTCGATCCCACAGACCCCAGTTCATCCTCGACGCCTTCGCGGCGGAACTTGGTACTGATCTCGGTTCGGATCTCTTCGCCCTCTTCGACATCGAACACCAGGTCCACTTTATGAAGGGTCACACGCTGTCGGCCCACTGACCGCAGTCTCATCTCGATCCATTCGTTGGCCTCGTCGTAGAAAGCAACATGTTCGAAACACCTTGGAACGAAGTCTCCGGCGAGCCTTGCGTTGATGACCTCGAGGATGTTGCGATTGAACATCGCGGTTATGCCCTTCGAATCGTTGTAAGCAGCATCCAACACGGCGGGATCCTTTACCAGGTCCGTTCCGAGTAGGAAAGAATCGCCCGATCGCATATTGGATGTGAGGGCTGCGAGGAACTGCTTGCGCTGGGTGGGATCGAGATTACCGATCGTCGACCCGATGAACGCGATCATCCGCCTGCCTTCGACCGGCAGGTCGCCGAGGTTGCGCTCGAAGTCCCCAACGACCGCGGTCACCGAAACTCCTTCGTAGCGCGACATGATCGAGGTTGCTGCGGCTGTCAGTGTGACCTCGTCGACGTCGAGGGGGATGAATCTTTCAAGACGCCCTGCATGCGAAAACGCATCCAAGATGATCGCCGATTTCTCCGACGTCCCCGATCCCAATTCGACGATGGTGTCCGCCCCCGTCAAACGAACGATATCGGCGGCATGGGCTTGCAAGATCTGCTTCTCAGCCCTCGTAAGGTAGTACTCGTCGAGCCGGGTGATCTCGTCGAATAGTTGCGAACCCTTCTCGTCGTAGAACCATTTGGATGGGATAGATCGGGGTTGGGTCGACAATCCTAGGGTCGCGTCGAGCTCCAGAGCTTTCTGCATGTCTTCAGGTGTTAGATGACGTTCAACAACGAACCCCGGCTCATGCATCGCGAGCGCACCTGAATCCGCAGAAGATCTGCCTTCTTATCGGAAAGTCCCAGTTCCTGAAAGTGTTGCGGATCGCGGTTGGATGAGTTGCCCAAGAGCCACCGCGAAGTACCTTGTAGCCGCGCCCGTAAAACACCTCGGAGTACTCACGGTACGGGAAAGAGTTGAATCCCGGGTATGGCTCGAAGGCAGTGGACGTCCACTCCCACACATCGCCGATCATCTGGTGACATCCAACGGGGCTCACGCCACCGGGAAAAGTTCCAATCGGAGTTGGTCTGAAGCGAACTCCACCAACGTTGGCCGTTTCCTCGGTCGGCGCATCGTCACCCCATGGGAAGCGCTTCTTCGACTTGGTCGCCGGGTCCCATGAAGCCGCCTTCTCCCACTCGGCTTCCGTTGGCAAACGCTTGCCCGCCCAATGCGCATAAGCGTTCGCCTCATGCCACGAAACATGTTCTACAGGTTCGGCGTCAACGATCGGTTCGACGCGTCCATACCTAAGGCGCGCCCACTGACCTCCTGCTTGTTTACTCCAGAACAAGGGCGACTCCGCCGATTCTTTAGCGCGCCATTCCCAACCCTCGGGGGTCCAGAATCTTCGGTCAAAATAACCCCCAGCCAGCATGAAGTCCATATAGGCGCGGTTGGTTACCGGAGCGGTGTCTATGTAGAACGGCGGCAGATCGACAGTATGTTGCGGTCGTTCATTGTCGTAAGCCCACGGCTCGAGATCGGTTCCCATCTGGAAGGGGCCACCCTCGACGTATACCTGTTGACCCACATCGACCGGTGCCCGCGGGAGAGCGCGCTGCTTTACCGGATATTCGGCTCCGCTGCGTAGCTGCAGGGTCGCTAGCATGGTCTCGTCATGCTGGTGCTCATGTTGCACGACCATGCCATAAACGAAACCTTCGGCGAGCAATGGGTTGGACGGGTCGAATTCGGTCCGGTCGAGGACATCGAAGACTTGGCCGCGCACGTCGGTTATGTATGACCTGGATTCGTGTGGGCCAAGCAGCCTCAGTTTGGTGCGTTCCTTGCGCGCATGCTTGAAGGCATCGTATATATCGTCGAGTTCAGGGTCCGACGCGGGGACCCCTGCGACCATCCTCAGGAGCCATATCTCTTCGTAGTTGCCAACGTGCGCAAGGTCCCATACCAGTGGCGACATGATCGGAGAATGTTGCTTGATGAGGTCCTTGTCGTCGACGGGTGCCAGCAAACCGAATGACCGCTTTCGGACACCGTCGAGTTCGTCTGCGATCAATTGCTTTAGATCCATGCGGGGGCCCCAACGCTCGATTCGAAAGGTAGGTATCGGCCGGTCTTCTCGAACGCTTCCAGCCTCTCGTCTGCGGGCATGCGAGAGCGGAATGTGAATCTGTCGGCGAACTCGGCCAGAGCGGCCAGATCGGTTGCGCCAACATCCATGCGTTGTGCGCCATCGAGAGCCGCCTGCATGCAAGTGATCGCCGACTCAGCAATCGCTGTATCAGCAAGTCCATCGACGGCAGCGTCTTTCCACATGTTTGCGGTCGCGGCGGTAGCGCGCTCGGCCCTCTCACCCGCTTCAACGTCGTGCAGAAGAACAACCCACGCGGTCACCGCGGCCCGCCAGTACGGCTCTGGGAGAGCGTCGATCATCCTGATCTCCAACCATGCCTTCGGTCGTATCGGCGGAAAAAGTGTGGTCAAGTGGTAATCGAGATCATCGGGAGTTGGAAAGCCCGTCTCGTGACCATGTTGTATCCAGTTCTTGAAAGTGAAGTTTCGTCCCGCGTGCCCGAAACGCTCTCCATGTGGCCCGATCAATATCACTTGAGCATTCAAGGCGTAGCGGGCCCAAACGCTAACTGGATCGTCTGATATCTCAAGCGGCGCAGTCCGTGACGGATCCATACCCTGCCATATCGCCAGGCGATTCGAAGCAACCGCATTCGGTTTCCCATCGATGATGGGTGAATCGGCGAATATCGCCGACATGACTGGACCCACAAGATGAGCGATGCGGAACTGTTCAACCCGGCGGGACGAGACATCTATGTTGATCTGAAGCGCCGCGGTGTCGCGCATCATCCTTCGACCGAGAGGGCCGAAGGAATCGAAACACTCCTCCATCCGGTCGTATCGAGGGGTGTGAATTACGCGCTCGTTTCGCCTCAGAGGATCCACACCGACGCTGACCATTTCGATCCCACTCGCTGACAGCAGGCCTGCGATATGTGACCGGTCGGTGGCTGCCGCTGCGGTGGCCCTATCGACACTTCCCCTAACGAGGGTGCTGAGCTCGACCTGCCCGCCCGGCTCATAGGTGATGGCGCCACCCGCAGGGAGCGGTCCCGCCGATCCTAGTATCTGTCTGACGAGGTCGTGGGGTACCGGGGCGGTCGGGTCCCCCGCCGTGTAAACCAGCCACTCCATCTCGAGCCCAACCCTGGGCGAGTCTGTGGGGACCAAGCACGTCTCCGCCAACCGGCGATAAACGTCCTTTTCAGCGAGGCTTCTGTGGTTTGAGGGCATCGGATTGGCCTTGACGAAACAGTCCAAGAACGATACCCGATTCCCTGGTTTAGCAAGGAGCAGTCCAAAGGCGCACAGTTACCCGCCGGATGGGTTAGAACATCATCGATGGAAAAGACCAATCGAAGACGCAAGGGCCGGATCCTTGAACGCAGTAGCGAACATGCCGAAACGTCCGACGAAAAACTGCTTGAGCGTCGAGACCCGACCTTCACCGACACAGATCCATGGCGAGCGCTTCGGATACTCTCGGAATTCGTAGAAGGGTTCCAAGCGTTCGCCCACATCCCGCTAGCGATCAGTGTCTTCGGCTCGGCCCGCGTTGTCGAACAGGACCCGTATTACGACGTCGCTCGCCGGGTCGGAGCTGCCCTGGCGGACGCCGGCTACGCAGTGATCACTGGCGGTGGCCCTGGGATCATGGAGGCAGCCAACAAGGGCTGCAAGGAGGCCGGGGGTCTCTCCATCGGATGCAACATCGAACTTCCCTTCGAACAGAAGATGAACGCATATGTCGATCTTGGGGTCGACTTCAATTACTTCTTCGCTCGAAAGATGATGTTCGTTAAGTACTCAGAAGGATTCGTGGTGTTCCCGGGCGGATACGGAACCTTGGACGAGTTGTTCGAAGCGGTGACCCTTATCCAAACCGGCAAGGTTTATCACTTCCCGGTCATATTGTTCGGTTCGGCTTATTGGGCTGGTCTGATCGATTGGCTGAAGGACAAGCCGCTCGGTGAGGGCAAGATCTACGCCGAAGACCTCGAATATCTGCGCATCACCGACGATGTCGCCGAAGTTGTAGCGACCATCGATGAAGCACTCGCGGCCAGGGCTCATGAGACGACGACCGAAACGCCCGACCACGTAAGGCCCGACAAATCAGATGCGCAATAGATCCGCGTCCGGCGGCGCATAAGGTGTAGGCGGCGTTACCGTCCAATCCGAACGTTGATACGTCCTGGACCGCGAAATTGCTGGAACGGAATTAAAGAAGAGGCGCCCACGAGGGACGCCTCTTCCTTATTCTTCGAAATGATTAGTCGAACAAGTATCCGTCCCATCCGGCACCGAACAGGTCACGTTCGGCAACTTCGACCGCTGCGATCTTTTCGGCCCCCGGCATCGAAACGACCACTCTTGCGGAACCTGCAGCCAGTGCCCGTCTCCTGCGGCTCGACCTCTCCAGAGCTACACCAGCGATCAGCAGCATCAGTGCGAGTTCGAGTTGCAGCTTGGCATCGATCCCGGTGAACGGAAGTGCCCTTGTGAATGAGACACCGAGCACCGAGGTTGGCTTTGGACTCTTGGTGAAACTCTCACCAAGAACGCTGGTGCAATCAGTGATTTGATCGAACACCTTGGTTGAAGAGTTCCCGCCCGGGTTGACCGATGATGCAGAGATCGAGTGGGGACCATCATTGGCGAAGGTCTCCGCTATCGTCTGCGATTGGCCAGCTGCCAGGGTTATCGTTTGGGCGACGCCATCCAGCGAGACCGTGAATGTGCGGGATGCCGCCGAGTTGCTGTTCAACAGCAGGACGTTAGCCGTGCGGCTCGTGCAGCTCACAGATCCGATCGAAAGCGTCGAGCCGAACGTGGGCGTTTCGTGCGAGCAATCCAGCTTCGGGAACGTCTTCGACTTCGTGTTACCGCTAGTTGTAACGGTGATCGTGTGCGAAGCATCTGATGGCACGGTGAAAGTCATAGTCCTGGATGCACCTGCCGCTAGCGAAACCGTGCTTGCACTCTCCCAGTCCGGAGTGATGGTGAAAGAACGAGTTGTCGCTGCGTTCTCATTCTTGAAAGTCACCGAAAGCGTCCTGCTGTCGCAATCGACCGAGCCGATGGAAATCTTGGAACCCTTCACCTCCGAAGTTGATGGCGAAGAACATCCAGTGTGAGCAGGGTTCGTCCTTGCTATCCCATGGTTTCCGTCACATTCGTAACCATTGTTGTGATCACTGGGGCCTGGGTATTGGCCTGGAGGGTTCTTGTCATCAGCGTTGCCAACACAACCCGCGCAGGGTTTGCCGGTTGAAATCCCACCGCCGTTGCCATTACCGGACTGGCCATCGGGGCATGTGTTCGTGTAGGGCCCCGCAGGAGTTGAGTTGGCGCCGCTGCCCGTCCCGCTGTTGCCCGACGGATCACCATTGCACTTGGTGGTATCGCTGTGATCGGAAGACGAGGATGCGGATGTCTGCGACGAAAGCGCATCGCTAGCGGACAGGGTGGTGTCTTGGGACCGGTGGCCCTGGGACTTGTCCGAGCGGTGCTCGCTGCTCGAGCCACCCGCGGCGGCGAACCCTTGAAAGCCCACCGAGATCATCAGGATCAGTGCCAATACTGTTGCGGCGCCGACTTTGCGTAGAAGCTGTACGAGCATCTGGTCTCCCCTGTCCTAGAGCGGCCGGGTTCACCATTAAGCTCGCCGCTGCCCATTAGGTGACCAGATTCAGGCAGCGGGTCAAAGCTTCCGCGGTAACTTCCTTACGAAGCACCAACGTATTTCGTGCACTCATGTTACGGCCTCGACCACGCTAAGTGCAATAGTTATCTCGTAGAGCGTTTGGGTTAGTCTGCCCTTGAGCACAATCTTGGACCTATTTGTGCTGTTCGCGGTGATTTCAGCGATTCCGAAAAGATTTTCGTGCGCCCTCTGCCTGCAACCCGACCACGCTTCGAGAGCGCTAAGAAACACGCGCCAGGGATCATTCGCTATCCATAGCGTCGATCGCGAACCAGCCTCCGTCGGGCTTTTCAACTGCCAGGCATAGCAACCAACCGGTGGCTCCTACTGGCGGGAACCAATACCAACGCGATCGACTCGCCTCATCGAAAAGATCTCGACCGTCGATCGGCCATTCGAGATCGAAAACGCTCGCCAGCGCCCACCAAGTTCCGAATCTGCCCGAAGCCGCTCCCCGTCGCCTTCCGTGAGCACCGCCATTCGCCGCGGCCCAGGCCATCGTCGTTGCAGCTTCCTGGAAAGAGGTCTCGACCAAACGTCGGGGGCCATCCAGAGACGAGACCCAATTGGACAAGTCGCCATTGCCTGTCGAAACGCAAGCCTGCCCATTGGAACTCGAGACCCATTCGGCGACGAGTGCTAGTAAGGCCTCTTCGACGTCGGGAGAAGGAACGTCAACCTGGAATCTGCCCCCAGCTCGCGCCGCTCCGCCGTCCTGCGATCCGACCAAGGCGGGGGCCTGCACCTCAACCGCATCGGACTTATAGGTCGCCAGTGGATAGTCCTCCCAATCGAGCAGCCTGCCAGGCAGCTCGAGAACCTCAAGCGCATCACGCGCGCTATCGGTAAGGTCCTCTCCCCTGATCACACGTTCGGCGGCGAAAACGCCAAGGACCGTTGGGTCCTTGATCCACCCGGCCACTTCGTCATATCGATGGGTCGAAGCCGCGACTTCGGTAAGGGGGCCGAGGGCGAAGCGGCCTGCGTCGGCAGTCATGACCTTGCCCGCGAATTCTCCCGGTGCCTGCAGAGCCAGCCGGTATTCGACATGTTCGGCGATCGGCCACAGCTGCTTGCCCCGCTCGGTCTCCGCGCGGCACCGAGCCGCTAGGTCTTCGAGAGTTTCCCATTGTCTTGCATCACACAATGCGTCGATCCGCAGCAGAAGAGGATTCGGCTCCGCAGCGACGATCAGATCGTCTAGGTCCAAGCTCGAACCCCTGGTCCGGTCAATCTCTGAGCGCTGCTTCAAAAACGTCGAAGGTCTCATCGAGTTGGTCATCCGAGATCACGAGCGGCATGAGATGCCTGATCACATCGCCTTTCGGCCCAGCGGTCATCGCCAATACCCCGGCCTCAAGGCTTCTATTGATCACACGTCGAGCTTTGTCCCCAGAGCCGAACTCAACCCCGATCATCGCACCCAAACCACGGATGGACGAGATCGATGACCCGCCCGAGGCAAGCGCCCCCCAACCCTGCTCGAGGCGAGCGCCTATGTCGCGAGCACGCGCAACCAGATCTTGATCCTTCATCACATCGAGCACTGCCAATGCCGCCGCGCAAGCTACTGGATTGCCAACATAGGTGCCCCCTAACGCATTCGGCACGAGTGCGTCCATGAAACGGGGGTCGCCCACGATCGCCGAAAGCGGGAGACCGGCCGCGATGGACTTTCCAAGGACGACAAGATGCGGACGGATCCCGCTTTGCTCACTGGCCAGGAACGAGCCTGTTCTTCCGTAACCAGACTGGATCTCATCGGCGATGAACACCACGTTCGCGCGCTCGCAAAGATCGAAGAGAGATTCCAACAATCCCTTCGCTGGCGGCACGAAGCCACCTTCACCCTGGATCGGCTCGATGATCAAACCACCGATCTCGTTGCTCTGTATCAATCCAGAAACGACCTCGAGGCATCGCTCGACCTCGGAATCGTGGGCGGCGTACGGGGCTCGATAAACCTCGGGTGCGAATGGACCGAATCCGGCTTTGTATGGCACGTCCCTTCCGGTGAGCGAAAGCGCCATCAGGGTCCTGCCATGAAATGCATTTTCGAAGCAGATGATCCCGGTCTTACCCGTTGCTCCTTTCGCTACCTTGATCGCGTTCTCAACCGCTTCGGCCCCCGAGTTGAAGAACCCGGCTTTGCGCCCTCCACCGCACATATCCGACAACCGCCCCGCTAGCTGCAGGTATGACTCATACGGCGATATCGAGAAGTCTGTGTGGGTGAATCTCGAAACCTGCTCGTTGATGGCCGAGACGACATGCGGATGGGAATGACCAACAACCAGGCAGCCGACCCCACCGATGAAATCGATAAAGCGGTTGCCATCAACATCTTCTACAACGGCGCCCTCGCCTCGTTCGATGAAAACCTGTCCACCTGGAACAAGTGGGTGCGCTATCGACTCACGGGCCTGCACGGACAAGGTTCTTGAGCGCGGGCCGGGGACCTCGGTAACGAGCCTGATCGAACCCATCAGCCCTCTAACGCTTTCAACAACCGGCTGACGGGTCCAGAGAGTCCATATCCCCTGGCCGATCCAACGACATCCGGATCGGTGGGCTTCCTGCTGCGGGTTAGGTCAACGACGGGGATGGGCAGGTCCGAAGATATGAGAACCACGTTCACGGCCCTATCGAGATAATCGAGGGACCGCTTGACCTTCGCAAGGGGACCCGAGACCCCATGATCAGCGGTCATCGCAGCCTCGACGACCGCTTCGAGGCTGCCATATTTCGAGATCAGGAACGCCGCACTTTTCTCCCCAACCCCGGGAACACCTGGCAGCCCATCGGATGGATCGCCGCGCAGGATCGCGAAGTCGCCGTAAGCCCGCCCCGGGATCCCGTATTTCTTTGCGATCAACTCCTCTGTGATCGTCTCCACCTGACTCACGCCTCGCTTTGGGTAAAGGATGCAAACATCGGGGTCTCGCACCAGTTGGAACAGATCGCGATCTCCCGAAACGATCTCAACACGGCCAGTTGCTCTTGCCGCCAGCGTTCCGATCACGTCTTCTGCTTCGTAGTCGGCTAAGCCAACCACAGAGACGCCGCATCGCTCCACAAGATCGAAGATCACGGGGATCTGGGCGTCGAGGTCCGGGGTCGGGTCGAGGTCGAGCCTGTGGGTTTTGTAGGTTTCGATCAGATCGACACGCCACTGCGGCCGCCAGGCTTCGTCGGTTGCACAGGCGATCGAAGAAGGGTCGCGATCGGCAACAAGCTTAGTGAGCATATCGATGAAGCCATGCGCGGCGTTCATCGGCATACCGCTCGGGGACCTCACGGTGTCGGGCATGGAAAAGAATGCCCTATATATGAGGCTCGACGCATCAACGAGAAGCGTCAGGGGCTCAGTCGTACTTGATCTCCGAAAAACTCATGAGTTTTTGCCAGTGATGATCTGAAGAGATTGTTCTGATCGTCCCACTTCGACTCCGCATTACTATCGATTGCGTCGAAGCGCCGTCTCCTCTGTATCTAACGCCTTGAAGAAGTTCGCCGTCGGTGATCCCAGTCGCGGCGAACCAGCAGTCACCGGTCACCAGATCGTCGGTTGTGAGGACTCGATCTAGGTCGTATCCCTGATCGATCGCCGCTTGGCGCTCTTCGTCGTTTCGGGTCCACAACCTGCCTTGGATCATGCCCCCAAGACTCTTGATGGCAGCCGCGGCGATAACGCCTTCCGGCGTACCACCTATCCCGAGCAGAAGATCGACGCCGGTCCCCGGTTTTGCAGCCGATATGGCAGCGGCAACGTCGCCATCGCTTATGAGCTTGATGCGTGCCCCTGCCGCCCTTACCTCCTTGATGATGCCTGCATGTCGGTCACGGTCAAGTACCACAACGGTCAGGTCTTCGACGTCTGAGCCCTTGCCCTTCGCAACACGTTTGAGATTGTTCGAGATCGGAGCAGCCAGATCGATGAGGTCCGCCGCCTCGGGCCCGGTCGCGATCTTCTCCATATATACGCAAGGGCCGGGGTTGAACATGGTTCCGTCTTCTGAAACCGCGATCACTGCGAGTGCGCCACCTTGACCTCGTGATGTCAAACCGGTCCCATCGATCGGGTCGACTGCCACATCCACTCTTGGCGCGTCGCCGGTTCCCACACGTTCGCCGTTGTAGAGCATGGGGGCCTCGTCCTTCTCGCCCTCGCCTATCACCACAACGCCATCCATCTGTACGGTCGCGATCATCAAACGCATCGCATCGACGGCAGCCTGGTCGGCTCCCTCTTTGTCGCCACGGCCCATCCAACGTCCGGCAGCCAGAGCAGCCGCCTCGGTAACTCTCACTAGTTCCATGCCAAGGTTGCGCTCGGGACCTGTGGTTACCCCGGGTGGAGTCTGTTCGGTGGTTGCCATATCCGCTCATCCTAACCCCGGTTTGATCTCGGGGGTTTCGCAGCTTCTGGCGCGCCTTGGTCTTAACCGGACGGTAGTTGCTACACCCCCGAACCCCCCGTTTGATCTCGGGGGTTTCGCAGCTTCTGGCGCGCCGTGGTCTTAACCGGACGGTAGTTGCTACACCCCCGAACCCCCCGTTTGATCTCGGGGGTTTCGCAGCTTCTGGCGCGCCTTGGTCTTAAATGAACAGGGCTGCTACACCCCGAACCCCCCATCTGCGACAATCACCCGGTGAGCCAACAGGTCGAATCGAAGAACACCTCAGGCGCCCGCGACCGCTCTTACCTTCGCCTTCTCCTGGTCCTGCTCGGCACAGCGACTTTCTTCGAAGGCTACGACTCAGCGATCAACGCCGTGGTGCTGCGCGATCTTGCTCAGAGCTTCCACATCAACACCTTGGAAACGACCAACCTCACCGCCCCGATCGTTGGCATCGGCTTCGGTGCTTTCGGTGCCTTGTTCGTCACCAGGCTTGGCGATCGATGGGGCAGGCGACCGCTTCTGATCGCGACCACCTTGATATACGCACTGTTCACTGGGTTGACCGCAACTGCACAGAACATGGGACAGTTCGTGATCTTTCAATTCTTCGCCAGGACATTCCTCATCGCCGAATACGTGACCGCCATAACGATGGTCAGCGAAGAGTTCCCCGCCGAGCGTCGGGGACGAGCCATCGGAACGTTGACCGCAGTTGGCGCTTTCGGCCTTCCCATCGTCGCGGTCAGTCATCTACTGCTGAGGAACACCTCGTTGGGCTGGCGATGGCTTTATCTGATCGGTCTGCTGCCGCTCCTCGTAACTGCAGCGCTGCGAACGAGATTGAAAGAGACAGCACGTTGGCAACGATCGCGCGAACTCATCGGGAACGGCAAGCGCACTCCGTTCGCGTCGGTCCTCTCGGGGCCATACCGCCACTCACTGCTGATGGTGAGCGCACTTATGTTCTTTACGCATTTCGCGTTGTTCGGAGCCGCCACGTGGTGGCCTTTCTTCGCAAGACAAGAACGGCATCTCTCGGAGTCGACGATCACACTGCTGTTGTCGATCGCTTACCCACTCGGCGTTTTCGGTTACCTCACATCAGGATGGCTCCAAGACAAGATCGGCAGGCGAAAGACCGGAACTCTCTTCCTGTTGGCCGGTTTGGTCTTCGGGATCGCAACCTTCCAGGTTGTCTCGACCGGGGCTCTGTTCCCGATCATGACCCTTGCTGTTTTCTTCGGGTTCGGCGTTTCGCCGGTTATCGGAGCATTCGCAACAGAGCTGTTCCCAACCGAGGTCAGGGCGACCGCTGTTGCGTTCTCACGATCTATATTCGGCACGCTCGGAGCCATATTGGGCCCCTTGACCGCCGGCATACTCGGTGACCAGCGAACGGGGACGGCTCTTAGCGGGATCCCATTCGTCGGGCACCTATCGGGGAGCGTCACCGTGGTTGCTCTCATGTATCTGCCGGCAGTTGCGATCCTTAGACGCTTACCAGAAACCGCGGGGCGCGAACTTGAATCGATCACCGCCGAGTCGGATAGGCGCATGGGGATCTCGCGGCAGCCGTACCAGGGCCCCGAGCGACGCGTAGTTCACGAACCCATCAGCGATCCCAAACCCGAGGACTTCTTTCAGCCTTGAACTTCGCCCGAACCAACGGCCGTAGAGGTCTGTGCATGGGTTACTTTCGCGGAACGATCCAAGGCGGCCTTTTCTAACTCCGATATCGCGTGAGCGATGTGAGATGCCAGCGTTTTGAGGTCTGGGTGTGCATCGCGATCGGCATTCATGCCGAAGAAGATGCCTCCGTTATATGAGGTGACTCCGATGGCTAGTGATTGGCCCTGAGAAAGCGGGATGACCGCATACGGCTCAAGCATCTTCTGGCCACACGAATAAAGCGGGATCTGGGGGCCGGGAACATTCGAGATCACTGTATTCATAAGGCGCGCACGGGTCCCCAGCCGGGCAGCCATCGCGTGAAGCGTTGGCGGCGCCCACCTGGTTATGTTCACCAGCAGATCTGCGCCCACCGCCTGCCCCGAATCCTTTATCTCCGCCATCTCTTCGTGTATCAATTTCAGTCGATCGAAAGCTGGCATCTTGCCGATCGGGAGATCGGGGAAAACCGCAGCGACTTCATTGCCTAGGGCCATCTTCTGTGACTCGTCGCGCACACTGACAGGAACCATGACCCGCAGATTCTTTGCTTCTGTGGCTTCGCCGCGGTCGCGGAACAGCCGTCCCAAGGCATCCGAGCAAACGGCAAGGATCACATCGTTAACGGTCACACCCGGCGCAGCGTTCTTTATGTCCTTGAATGTTTGAAGCGTACTCCGCACGATCGCGTATCTTCGATGAAGACCCGGGCCGGTGTTCAGGGGCGAAGATCTTGCAGGCTTTAGCAGGGAGGCGGCCGAGGACGCGAGCTTACTTGCCGTCGAACCCACGCCCTCAAGCATCGCCTTCGGCGACGTCACCGCCAACTTCAATCCAGAAACCGTTTGTACGAGCTGATCCAACTGCTTCGACAGACCAGCTTGAACGAGCGTTATGGTCGACGGGAACGGTTCCGCATTACGCGTCTTGCCTGAAGTCATCGCAGGTGGGTCTGGCTCGAAGTCGAGTAGAACCGTGGCAAGGTCCATGCTTGAAAGGCCGTCGATCATCGCGTGGTGCGTCTTGGACACGATCGCAGATCGCCCGCCCTTCAATCCATCGATAACGTACAACTCCCAAAGTGGTCTGCTGCGATCGAGAGGCCGCGATATGAGCCTGGCCGCATAATCACAAAGTTGCTCATCGTTGCCGGGGCTCGGCAATGCTGAGTGCCTTAGGTGATACGAAAGATCGAACCCAGGGTCATCGACCCAGAATGGGTAGCCAAGGCCATATGGGACCTCGGCTATGCGCTGCATGAATCTTGGAACAAGATGCAACCGCGCTGCGATCGTTTCGAAGACTTTGGCGAAGGGGGCCGTGCCCTCGAATACGACTACTCCAGCCGTATGCATCGGGGTATGGGGCCGTTCCAGATTTAGAAACAGATTGTCTAAGGGTGAGAGTTGTTGGCCGACCATTGCGATGACTCCGAACGAAGGGGAGCCTAGACCTTATAGCAATCGCCAAAGCCTTACGATTCCTGGATGTCAAAGCGACGGCCTTATATCGAGTTAGTGACCGGCAACCAGAACTTCCGTCGTCTCTGGGTCGCTCAACTCATCTCCCTAGGCGGAGATTGGTTCAATTCAGTGGCCATGCTGGGTCTGGTCTGGGACCTCACTCACTCGGGCTTCTACTCCGCGCTCATCTTCGCCGCGAACCTGCTGCCAGGATTCCTGTTCGCTCCAGTTGCCGGTCCCATCGTAGATCGCTTCGACCGTAAGAAAAGTGATGATCGCCTCGGATCTCGTTCGAGTTGGACTTGCTCTCGGTATGCTCGCTGTCCATTCGAAAGCCACGGTGTGGCTCGGGATCGCGTGTCTTGCCGGGATCTCAACCTTCAGCGCATTCTTTCAGCCCGCGTCTGGGGCGGCTCTGCCGAATCTGGTGAGTCTCGAAGAACTCGCACCTGCACAAGCCCTGATGGGTGCCTCCTGGGGCTCGATGGCGATCGGAGCCGCCCTAGGGGGCGTAGTGGCGAGCGTTTTCGGCAGACCAACTGCCTTCATAGTGAATGCCGCAAGTTTCCTTCTCTCCGGGATCTTGATAGCCCTCGTGAAAGGACGCTTCGCTGAAGACCGTGATCACACCCGAGAACTAAGACCGATCCGAGATCTCGTCGAAGGCTTTTCTTATGCCCGCTCAGATAGACGCATCGTCGCGTTGCTCGCGACGAAGGGGGGATTCGGTCTTGGCGTCGGGGTCGTGTCGCTGCTTTCGATCTTCGCGACCAAGGTGTTCAAGGCAGGTGACATTGGCATCGGTGTCTTGTTCGCGGCTCGCGGACTCGGCGCGCTGTTGGGACCGTTCATGGCGCGAGCCATCGTGAAGACGGACTTTCGAAGACTGATCTTGGCGATAGGAGTATCGATGGGTGTATACGGCGTGGCTTATCTGGTCTTCCCCGCCATGCCGGTTATCGCGCTGGCTGCTGCATTAGCGGCGATCGCGCACCTCGGCGGTGGTGCCCAGTGGCTGCTATCCAGCTACGGTCTTCAAGTGATAACTCCCGACGGCCTGCGCGGACGGATCCTCGCACTCGACCTCGGCTTAGTCAGCCTAACCATGTCTATCAGCGCGTTCACGGCCGGCTGGCTCGCGGACAGATTCGGACCTCGGCCCGTCATGGCTGGGCTGGCTTTGGTCGAGATCGCTTACGCGCTCGTTTGGACTTTCTTTACCAGGAGTCTTTGGCGCAAACCAATTTCACCGCCAACCGAACTTGCCGGCGAGACAGCTTGATCAGTCTACGAGACCTTTACGGAGCGCTAGTGCGACTGCACCGGTTCGGTCTGCAGCGCCTAGTTTCGTGAAGATGTGCGAAACATGAGTCTTAACTGTCTGCGAGCCTATGCCGAGCGCTTTGGCGATCTCTTTGTTCGACTTCCCATATGCCAAAAGTTGCAGAACGTCTTGTTCGCGTTTGGATAGTTGCTTTGCAGGCGTAGCGGATCCTCTGGCCATCTCAGCGAATTCGTTGATCAGATGCCGAGTGATGACCGGGTGCAGCATCGCCTTTCCGGACGCGACGGTTGTTATCCCTTTTATCAGCTCTTCGGCCGAAACAGTCTTCAATAGATAACCCGATGCCCCGGCGCGGATGGCTTCGTGAACATACGACTCCTCGTCATGAACCGTAAGCATCAAAGCTTTGACATCGGGATCGTTCTTCTTGATCCGGCGTACGGCATCGAGCCCATCCATCTCGGGCATGCGGATGTCGACTACTACAACATGAGGGCGCAAACGCTCCGCTTGTTCGACAAGTTCCCTGCCATTCGCAGCCTCGGAAACGATCTCGATCTCGTCTGTCGTCTCCAGCATCGCGCGTAACCCTTGCCTGATGAGGGCGTGGTCGTCGGCGAGGATGACCTTGATCGGGGTTGGGTATTCATCAGGCATAACTAGGCTTTCGGCCCTCGCTGTCGGTCGATTGAATCTTTATACACATAAAGCCGCTACTTGGGCGGCATCCTAAGGGCCCCATCCAGCCTTATGGTCTCACCGTTAAGCACTGGATTCTCGAAGATATGCCTGACCAGGGCCGCGTACTCCGAAGGTTGACCGAGTCTGCGAGGGTGCGGGATACCAGCGGCCAAAGCGTCGCGCATCTCCTGGGGCAGCATCGCCAGCATCGGTGTATCGAAAGTGCCCGGTGCGATGGTCACTACGCGGATCAGAGCAGATGCAAGGTCCCGAGCGAGCGGAAGGGTCATCCCCACAACGCCTCCCTTCGAGGCCGAGTACGCGTTCTGACCTATCTGCCCATCGAAAGCAGCGGCCGAAGCGGTGTTTACGATCACCCCTCTTTCTTCACCGAATGGTTCCTGCTTGACCATGGCGGCGGCTGCCAGCCGGATGACGTTGAAAGTACCGATCAGGTTGATCTTTATCACCAGCTCGAATTGCTCGAGCGGCAGTGGTTCTCCCGCCTTGTTGACGACGCGACCTGGGAAGCCAACCCCCGCGCAGTTCACGACTAGATGGATCCCGCCGAAAGCCTCGACGGTCGCATCGACGGCGGCTTGGACGTCTTGTTCACTGGTCACATCCGCAGGGCTGAACATGACCGAGTCGCCCAAGCCTTTTGCAACCATCTCGCCGTCCGTGTGGGCAAGATCTACGATCATCGCCCTGCCGCCTGCCTTGACGAATCCTTCAACGGTTGCGCGCCCTAGACCGGAAGCTCCTCCGGTAACGAGCGCAGTCTTGCCTTCAGGGTTCAATGGGTTCTCCTTGATCGCGTCGGATCGGGGTAATCAGGTAAGTGCAGTCTTGAGGTCTTCGATCAGATCGTCGGGATGCTCGATACCGACGGACAACCGGATGAGTTTGTCAGAAACTCCGAAAGGTGAGTCCGCGATACTTGCATGAGTCATCGCAGCGGGGTGCTCGATCAGCGACTCGACCCCGCCGAGAGACTCTGCCAGGAAAAAGACCTTTGTGCGCGAAACGATCTGTAGGGCCTGGGCCTTCGAACCAACTTCGAATGAGACCATGCCCCCGAAACCATCCATCTGGCGTGTGGCGATCTCGTGTCCGGGGTGTGTTGGCAGGCCCGGGTACCAAACCTTCTCAACAATGGGGTGCTCAAGCAGGAACGACGCTACCGCCATGGCGTTTTCACAATGCTGACGCATGCGCACCCCGAGGGTCTTGATCCCACGCAGGACTAACCAAGAATCGAACGCGCCGGGAACGGCTCCAACGGCGTTTTGGAGGTAATACAACGTTTCAGCGAGCCCTTTGTCCTTGGTACAAACGGCCCCGCCAACCACATCCGAGTGGCCCCCCAGGTACTTCGTCGTTGAGTGCACAACAAGGTCTGCACCCAGATCGAGGGGCCGCTGAAGGAACGGCGACGCGAATGTGTTATCGACGCAGATAAGGCAATCGTGCTCGTGGCCCAACGCGGATAGGGCTTCGATGTCCGCGATCCGAAGATAGGGGTTGGTGGGTGTCTCGATCCAGATCAGCTTCGTGTTCGGCTGGATCGCAGAGCGAACGTCGTCGAGACTGGTTGTGTCAACCGAGGTGAATGACAATCCGAAACGGACGAGCACTTTGTCGAAGAGCCTTCTGGTACCTCCATACACGTCATCGCCTAGCACTACGTGATCGCCCGACGACAAGAGCCTGAGTACGGCATCTTCGGCTGCCATGCCAGAGGCGAATGCCAGCCCGAAGGAAGCGCTCTCGAGCGAAGCTATGCAACTCTCGAGTGCGGCCCTCGTTGGGTTGCCGGTACGCGAATACTCGAACCCTTTGTGCTCTCCAACTTCCTGTTGGACATAAGTCGACGTTTGGTAGATGGGCACCACTGCCGCGCCAGTAGTTGGGTCTGGGTCTTGACCAACATGGATCGCTTTGGTCTCAAATCTCATCCGGCGCTCCTTTTCGATAAGAACGTGAGCAGATCCGATCGCGTGATGACACCAGAAGGCTTCCCATCAACCATAACGACAACAGCTGACGCGCCCTGACCAAGGTTGGCAACCAGGGAGTCGACCTCTTCTTCAACATCAACCATCGGCATGGGCGGCTGCATGACCTCGATCACTTGTTTCTCGAAGGCATCAGGTTCCTTCAATACGACCTCGAGCAGATCTCGTTCTCGGATCGAACCGAGAACATCTCCAGCATGCTCAGCGTCGTCTGAGCGCATGACCGGCAGTTGTGAAACTCCAAATTCGTGCATGATCTCGATCGCCACTTCGACCCGCTCGTGCGGATGGACGTGCACAACCCCAGGCAACTGCGAGGACTTCGTTTCGAGAACGTCGCCGACCCTCGCGCCAGCGGCTCTTCGTTCCAAGAACCCATGTTCGGTCAGCCAGTTGTCGTTGTATATCTTCGATAGATAGGAACGCCCGCCATCGGGAAGAAGTACTACGACGATGGAATCTTGCGGAAGGTCGGCTCCCACCCTTAGGGCAGCCACGACCGCTGTGCCACAAGAACCACCGACCAAGATCCCTTCTTCGCGGGTGATCCGCCTTGTCATCGTGAACGTCTCGACGTCAGAGATCTTTTCCCACCGGTCGACTATCGAGCGATCGAAGGTCTCGGGGTAGAAGTCTTCGCCGATGCCTTCTGCAAGATACGGATGGATATCGTCCGGTTGGGTGTATATCGATCCTTCAGGGTCGGCTCCAACGATCAAAACTTCGGGGTTGCGTTCTTTCAAGTACCGACCAACCCCCGTGATCGTTCCGCCTGTTCCAACGCCAGCTACGAACGCAGCCACCCTTCCTTCGGTCTGCTCCCAGATCTCGGGCCCAGTTGTTTTGTAGTGAGCCTCGGGATTGGCCTGATTGAAGTATTGGTTGGGCTGGAATGCCCCCGGAACTTCCTCCGCAAGCCTTTTCGCAACGCTGTAATAACTGCGGGGCGAGTCGGGCGCGACATCGGTCGGGCAAACGACAACCTCACCGCCATAGGCGCGCAGGAGATTGATCTTTTCTTGGCTCATCTTGTCGGGCATGACGAAGATGCATCGATATCCCTTTCGAACCGCCGCGATGGCGAGTCCGACCCCGGTATTGCCACTCGTCGGCTCGACGATGACTCCACCCGGTTTCAGGGTTCCATCACGTTCGCCCGCTTCGATCATCGCCTCGGCGATGCGATCCTTGACGCTTCCACCGGGGTTCAGGAGTTCCATCTTCGCCACGATCCGTGAAGGGTTGTTGCGGCCGATGCGGTCGAGCGCGACCAACGGCGTATCGCCTACGAGTGAAAGCAGGTCGTCACGGATCTCCATCGCTGTAACTGTATCTTGCCTGAGCTATGCATCGATCACGCCACCCCGCCTCAGGGAGTACAGCCCGCACAGAAGTTCTGGGTCACCATCAGACCGTAGGGGCCCTTGTAGACCCCTATCCCCAGATCGGTGAATTCGGGCTTGAGGATGTTCTCTTTATGTTTGGGGGAGTTCATCAACCCCTGATGCACCAAAGTGATGGTCGGAGCCAAAGCCAGGTTCTCTCCGGCGAAGGAAAAGGAGATACCTTGACCCTCCATCCTTTGAAACGGGTCCCTGCCATCGGGATCTATATGCGCGAAGTAGCCCCTTCGATACATGTCCGCCGAATGCGCCCTCGCGACTTCTCTCATCCTGTTGAACGGGTTCAACTTGCCGAGGCCCCTGCTCGTTCGTTCGCGGTTGACTAGATCGAATATCTGTTTCTCAGCGGCAGCGTCGATGGATATGTCATTCGACGGAGTGAGCTTGAAGAACTCTTCCTTCCCTTCCTGCTTCTCAACCTTCGCCGGCTGCAATTGCGCGAAGTACTGACGCAGGTAAAGAAGTACGTTCCTGGCTTCGTGCTTGGCGTAGTCGTCCAGCAGCGGATATATAGGCGAGTTGGCAGCCAGTGCTGTGCGTCCGACGAATGATGAACGGACCACCCTTGTCCCTTCGGGAGAAGGGATGACGGTCACAACGACAAGCAGGAATGCTGCGAACATCGCTGACCATAAGAACGCGAATGCCGCTCCACCAACCTTGTTCACGCTGGCGTTGTGCATCGCACCCATCTTGCCTTCAACGCGGCTGGACATGATCGCCGAAGCAACGACGAACAGGATGAAGATGAGCGCACCCCCGATGACGTTCGCCCACCCGGCGTTGGCACCGAAGAATTTGAAGATGGCCGCAGGTAGTTGATAAACACGAAGCGCGACAGCGATCGCGATGGCGAAACCAACAAGGTCGAGGCCCTCTCGCACTATGCCGCGATGGAACCCTCTGTACGCGTAGAACGCGACAAATGCAGCGAAGGCTACGTCTACCAGATTCATTTCTTACCCTTGGGTCACGTCGCCCTCGATGGGGCTAACCTGCACACCTAGCAGACCTAGGTGTGCAGCGGCGGCGTCGATCTGATCAGAAGAGCCTTCTATCTCAAGGATGACCCAGCCCACCTTCTCCTCGATATTGGCTCTCCTGATGTTCGTGATCACGTCGAATCTCTTTCCGAGTTCAAAGATGACAGGCTGGGTGATGAGTTTCTCAGGAAAAGTTAGATGAAGACGTCTGCTCGCCATCAATCAACCTCTGCCTGGCTACGTTCAGAACGAGGTGCGCCCAGAGCGATCGTAACGATGCCCTCGTTCAAGGAACCTCTTCGGTACCCTTCCTCGTCGAGCGTCACTTCGCCAAATCCCATATTCAAAAGTGCCGTCTGAATCTCAAATGACGATGCCTTCAGAAGATCGAGCTCATCTTTGCCAACTTCAACGCGAGCGCGATCGTTGCCAAGGTCTCTGACCCGAAGAACCCGCAAGCCCGCTTCACGCAGGTATTCTTCGGCCCCCTCTACCCTGGCAAGGCCCTCGCGGGTGATCCCAACGCCATAAGCGAATCTGCTTGCCAAACAAGCAGAGGCCGGTTTGGCCGACGTCGCAAGACCCAGAAGATCTGAAGCCCTTCGGATATCTTGCTTCGTCAACCCGACATCCAGCATCGGATGCAAAGCGCCAGCCTCATCGGCAGCTACCTGCCCCGGTCTATGGTCCCCGATATCGTCGGCGTTGGTCCCAAGCAGCACTGGAAAACCTGTCTCGGTCGCGAGCGGTGCCAGCGCGGTGAATAACTCGACTTTGCAGAAGTAACATCGGTTAGTGGGATTGGCTGCGTAATCGCTGGAACTGAGCTCATCGGTGGGCACGACAATATGTTTCCAACCTCGCGAATGGGCGAGACCTATGCAATCGAGAAGTTCCCTTCGAGGCAATGAGGCCGAATCGGCGGTCACGGCGATGAAGCGATCACCCAATCGGCGATGGGCAACCTCTGAAAGGAAGGCACTATCGACGCCGCCTGAGAACGCGACGATCGCCCCTGGCAACTCGCCAACTCTGCGGTGTAGCTCATCCAACCTGTTCTCGAAACTCATGGGTCCATTTTTCCGCATCATGGGCAGGTACGATAGGCCGCCATTCGAGAAAGGGCCGGAACCTAGTGTCGCCTGCGGTGATCGAGGTCGAGAACCTCACCAAGATCTACGATGGGATCAAGGTCGTCGATTCATTGACGTTCAGGGTCGAAAAGGGTTCCTTGTGTGCTCTGCTCGGACCCAATGGAGCAGGCAAGACAACCACAGTCGAGATCCTCGAGGGTTACCGCAAACCAGACTCGGGCTCGGTTCGGGTATTGGGCCACGACCCTTGGAGCACCGGAGGGGAACTCAAAAAACGTGTCGGGCTGATGCTTCAAGAAGGTGGCGTCTACCCTGGGATCCGGGTTGCGGAAGCCGCACGCCTGTTCGGTTCCTACTATGACAACCCAGTCTCGGTTGATGAAGCCATCGCGTCGGTAGGACTGACCGGGTATGAAAAGCGAAAGGTCAGGGGTCTTTCCGGCGGCGAGAAACAGCGATTGAATCTGGCTCTCGCGTTGATAGGCAAGCCCGAGGTTCTGTTCCTCGATGAACCGACATCGGGTATGGACCCCCACGCCAGGGCATCGACGTGGGAGCGAATACAAGATCTCAAACGCAGCGGCGTGAGCATCTTGCTCACAACCCACTTCCTCGAAGAGGCCGAGAATCTGGCCGATACGGTTGCCATCATCGACGAGGGCAGGCTCATCGAGGAAGGTCAATTGGCCGACCTCCTCTCCGTCGGCAAACACTTCGAATTCAAGACCGATCAACCCATAGATGCAGCCTCTTTGTCAGATCACCTCGGAGCGAAGGTGGTTTCGAACGTTGCCATGAGCTATGTCGTCGAGGCCGCGCCGACACCAAGCCTGATCGCCCTGACCGCCGATTTCGTTTCATCTCACCAGGCCTTGATCACAGAACTCAAGACGGGACGCGTCTCTCTTGAATCGGTCTTCATGAAACTCACCTCAACCAAGTAGGAGGCTCTTACGAAAGCGCTAATGGCACAGAGCCGCATCGAATTCATCATGACTCTAAGGCGTGGAGAGAGCCTGCTGGTCACGATCGGCATCCCTGCGGGATTGCTACTGCTCTTCTCACTGATACCGATCACAAGTACGAGCAAGCATCCCGTTGACCTTCTGCTGGCTGGAACACTTGCCATCGCCGTCATGGCATCGGCCATGGTGAGTCTTGGGATCTCGACCGGCTACGAGCGGCACTACTTGGTTCTCAAGCGCCTAGGAGGTACTCCCCTTGGACGAGCCCGCCTGATCGCGGCAAAGATCATCACCATCCTTGCGATCGAGGTATTGCAGACGATCCTTTTGATCGGCCTAGCTATATTTGTTTTGCATGCTCATAACAACATCTCTTGGGCCGCTCTGGGGGCAACGATCCTTCTTGGCACTGCCGCGTTCGCGGGGATCGGTTCATCGATGGCTGGCCGTCTTCGCGCCGAAGCCAATTTGACCGCAGCGAACGCTCTGTTCTTACTTCTTCTGGTATTTGGCGGCTCGGTGGTTCCGCTCAGCCGTCTTCCCCATGCGCTCGCGGCTGTCGCCCGCGCCCTTCCGGCAGCGCCGCTAACCGAGATGATGAAATGGGCCGTGCGGGGTGGAGCTATCCCGTTTCACTCGTTGATCGTGCTGTCGGCCTGGGCCGTGATCACTCTGGTTCTCGCGATCAAAACTTTCTCTTGGGAATGAGGCCTGCGCTTCTTGCTACTTGGGGACGGCTATCCCGATGTTCGGCCAGGAAACGGTGAACAATGCAGCGATCGCCAGTATGGGGATCGTCGTCCACGCAAGCTCCGAAGCTATCCGGGAACCCTTGCGATAACGAGCAACCGAAGCAACGATCGCTGTCTCGAAAGTTATGAACAACGCCGCAGCCACTATCGATACGGGCGCGTACAACCAGGTTAGGCTCGGCGCCGCTAACGCCCTGTCGATAGCTGCTCCCACGAACAGCAGAACCAGATAGGTAAGCGAGAAATGGAACAAGGCCATCGCCGATCTTGGCGTAGGCCACCGTCGAAGGCGGATAGCGAAGAAGGCGAAGGCCGGTCCAAGGATGCAAGCGACCAACAGGTACATGGTCCCCATGTGCGCGACCGGATACAGCAGCAGACTCGTCGCGATGAGCACGAACGAGTAAAGCAAGATCTGCCGAGTAGTTTCCGCAACCCCGTGCACCACAGGGAGCATCGGTATCCCCGCGGCCGCATACTCGTCTTTATGTCTGAGCGACAGGGCCCAGAAGTGCGGTGGTGTCCAGTAGAAAACGATCGCGAACAATATCCAAGCGGGCGCGGACAATCCTCCAGTCACTGCGGCCCACCCAACTAGAACGGGAACAGCTCCCGCCGCGCCACCGATGACGATGTTCGACGGGGTTCGCCTCTTCATACCGATCGTGTAGACGAAGACGTAGAACAAGATCGCAGACGTCGCCAGAACTGCGGAAAGAAGGTTGACCAGGGCCGCGAGCCAACCGAACCCGGCGATACCAAGAACGATCCCGAATCGCAGCGCAGCGCGTGGATCAACTTGGTGTAATGGCAAGGGTCGCCCTGCGGTTCGTGGCATCTTCTCGTCGATGTCGCGGTCGACGTAACAATTGATCGAGTTGGCAGAACCTGCGGTGAGCGAACCTCCGAACAAAGTCGAAATGATCAGCCACCAAGAAGGATGACCCTTGCCAGCGATGACCATGGCTGGCACGGTAGTGATTAGAAGAAGTTCGATGATCCTTGGCTTCGTGAGCATGAAGTAAGCCTTGGCCTTGTCGAGATTGGACGCCTCTATCGGGGTCAACCTTTCGCTCTGACTGCTGGTTGCCCGATCCTGAGCCGGGCTGATCCGGTAGGAAAGGGTTGCGAACGCAACCGTCATCGCCCACAGGATGGCCGAGGTCGTTACATGAGCCACGATCGCCCAAGGCTCAGACCTCGTAAACACGTTCAACGCGCCAAAGGCAACTTGGACCGCCCATAGCAACGACATCGAATGCGCAAGCATCACCAACGCTCGCTCGCGTTTCGCGCTTTGCTTAACTCTGATCGACAGATGGATCAGGGTGATCCCAAGCAGCGCGGCCGCGATGCGGTGGCCATAGTGAAGCCAACCAAGTGCCCCTCCAGAGGGAAAGACTCCGCCATTCACCAGGGGCCAGTCCGGGTACACAAGTGCGGCGTGGAATTGAGATACGAATGCCCCAACTACCAAGACCGTACCAACAGCCCCAAGAGCAACAAGACCATGTCGTGACACTGGATCGAATGCTCCGCCCTTGGGGCGGAACGAATTGACGGCCGTATACACAAGTAACGCCAGCAGAGCCGATGCAACGACGAAGTGCAGCACTACAGCGATCGACGTGAGATCGGCAACCACAACCAACCCTCCGATCCCTCCCTGCGCGAACACGAGGACGAGGGCCAGGAAACAGGGCCAGAAGATCGTTTTCACCGGACGGAACTTGAGCCACGCGTAGATAGCCAGAATGGTCACGAGCGCAACGACCAGCGAAGCAGCGACCCTGTGAGAGAACTCGATCGCAACGTTGACGGAATCCAGCCGCGGGAGAAACTTGCCGTGGCAATGTGGCCAGTCGTTGCCGCACCCGAGTCCGGACTTAGTTGCCCTAACAAGCGCGCCGATCCCGATCTGGATGGCGGTCATCACCGCCGCGGCTACCGTGAGATTTTGTAGGCGCTTCAAACTGCCTTCTTTTCTAAGTGACGGTTAGCTTGCCGTTCATCTGCTGAGGATGCACCTGGCATTCGAAGAAATAGGTCCCGGGCTTGAGGTCGGGCCCCTCAACCTTGACTGACTTTGGTCCTGTGATGATGTCGGTTTTGAACAGTGGAGGGTCACTCGAACCCTCGGCAACCAGGATCGCGAAGTTATGCGGGACCGATTCTTGGTTGTTGAACTTAAGCTCGAAGGTTCCTGCCGCCAGGGTGATCTCTTTCTTGTCGAAAGTCGCGTCCTTGGCGTTGATCTCGATAGAGCGTCCCGCCCCTGAAGGCTGAGACTGTTTCGGGCCTTCAGCCGCAGCTTTCATAGGGACTTTGACCTCGACCGCCCCGGCAGCTACTGCCGCCCCGATGAGCACCGGGACAAGCGCTACCCCGATCACCGGAACAAGTTGCATCCGGCTCAATTTTGAACGGGCTGAAAGGAAGGCAAAAACGACCATCAGATTGAATGCGGTCATAAGGGCTACAGCGGTCGCGATCTGCTTGGGGACATTGAGCAGAACTCGAGAAAGCGTGAATGCGATCACGAAGATCGAACCTAACGCGATGATCGGGATCGCCACAGGCAGGATCACACGATCGCGCATCTGTTCATTCATAGATCCACCATTCCTATCGACCCTATGGGCCCGTTTGGCCGGATTGATTGACCTTCAATTCAAGGTCCTGCCACTCGACCTCGTCAGGGGTCCCCTTCTCTTCCTTCGAGGACCAGCGGAAGAATAGCACCGCGATAACCCCCCAAAGAAGAAAACCACCGAACAGTTTCATGGTTAGTCCTGCGATGCGTTGGTCGGCGAGCGCCGAGAACCCTGCGAACAGTCGCGGAGCCTTTATGTAGAACGCGTACATGGGTGTCTCACCGAAGGTCAAGAACGATGCCGGAACGGTCGGTACGATCGTCTGCCCGAACAAGTAGAGCATCTGAGCTGGATTCGAGATGCGCGCGATCTCGGGCAATGGACTGAATACGGGCCACCACATGATGATCGCCGTGAAAAAAAGCCCGGCGTGGGCCAAGAAGTGAAGTGGGTGATTCACCAGTACTGCATCGACGAAAGCTGGCGAGTGACTGATCACCAGATAGCCGTTGAATAAGAGCAACGCAGGGATCGGTCTCGTCAACTTCTTCATGATGAACATCACCGGCTTGGGGCCAAGGACCCGGCGAGCCATCCAATGAGGAATCCCCAACAATATGAGCGGAGCCCCAACCAGAGAAAAGATCAGATGCTGGAACATATGAACGCTGAACAGATACTGCTCGGCCATGTCGTGGATCGGCCAGCTGGCTCCTATCCAAAGAGCGCTCATCCCCCCCAAGAAGCATCCGACCTGCAGACGCGATACAGGCTTTTCGCCGGGTTCGACCGACGACTCCCCCCACCTAGCCACCAGCAGGGCATAGATCGCGAGGCCCGCGAGCATCATCGCCCACACTTCGTAGTGAGGATGCCAGCCGAGTAGGTCCTGGAAAGATGCGGTTGAAGCGAGCGCCGAGATCAATCCACTAGCCGATCGGTGACCCCGGCCTCTGCACGATCGTGAAGGTAACAAGGACGATACCGAACACGATGATCGCAAGAACGATGCCAAGCACGAACAGTCGCTTGAAAACCTTGCTGTCGAACCGCAGATGCATGAACCACGATGCGACAAGAATGAATTTGACAAGGGCCATGCTCAGCAGAACCGGAACGATGATGGGTCGCATCGCTTTCACGTAGTAAACAGCGACCTCAGCTGCGGTGACCACAGCCAAGATGGCGGCGATCTTCATGTATTGAATGTCACTGGGATGCTTATGCGTCTGTTCCATCGGGGTCTCCGCGCTAAGGGATCAGATAAACGACAGTGAAGATGACGATCCAAACGATATCGACGAAGTGCCAATAAAGACCGATCAGCTCGACCTTTCGAGCATCTTGCTCTGACAACTTCCCAAGGTGAGAAAGTCCAACCAAAGAAAGCAGCATCAAGATACCGATGGTCACATGGGCGCCATGAAATCCCGTGAGAACAAAGAATGACGACCCGAAGTTGCTCGTCTTGAGCGTTAGGCCCTCTTTGACGAAACCGGTGAACTCATAGATCTGGCCGCCGATGAAGGTGCACCCAAGCAGGGCGGTGGCCAGCAGCCAAGCACGCATGCGTTTGTGGTCGCCTCGTTGGATCGCTGCAAGCGCCAGGACCATTGTCAAACTGCTCATCAGAAGAACGAATGACGAGACCGAGGTGTATGGGATGTCGTAGAGCTGATGTGGCTTGGGGCCCGAAAGAGAGTGGTGCTTGTAGAGCAGGTATGCCGATATCAGGGAGCCGAAGAAAAGACACTCGGACCCAAGGAATGCCCACATCGCGAGCTTGGTGTTGTCGAGACCGGTGTAGGTCTCGTGAGCCCCATGCTCTTCGTGGCCGTGATGCTCGATGGCGGTTGAATCTTGCACTTGCTGTCTCCTACTCTTCCGCCGCTGGTTCAAGGACCCATCCATACAGCCCAGCCAGAAGAACGAAGCCTCCGAAGATGCCCAGCCACCAACTATGCATCATGACCGCGTAGGCCATCAGTGGAAGTCCTACCGCCGCGACCATCGGGAAATATGAAGGCGACGGCATGTGTATATGCAGTTCCTGGGCATCTGCGTGTTCCTCACCGTGATCGCTAGCACCGGCGGGAACAGGCATCGGCCGACCCCGCTTGTCTTCGGTGTACTTCTGGTGCCAAAAGTCGTCACGATCGTGCACCCGCGGGATGGTTGCAAAGTTGTACTCAGGAGGCGGCGAAGGGATCGTCCACTCGAGGGTGCGGCCGTCCCACGGGTCCCCAGTCGCCTTGTGCCCTTTGCGTTTACTGTGAACGAAGTTGTACATGAACACCAAGATCGAAGCGGCGATCATAAAGGCGCCAACGGTCGAAACCATGTTCCACAGATCCCAACCGCGCCCGGAAGGGTAGGTGTAGATGCGACGCGACATCCCCTTCAATCCGAGGATGTGGAATGGCCCAAAAGTGACGTTGAATCCGATGATCATCAGCCAGAAGTGGATCTTGCCAAGGGTTTCATTCATCAGCCTTCCGGTGAACTTAGGGAACCAGTAGTAGATGCCCGAGAACAACCCGAAGATGGCGCCCCCGAACAGTACGTAATGGAAGTGGGCCACTATGTAGTAAGTGTCGGTCTGCTGGGTGTCGTGCGGCACGATCGAGTGCGTGACTCCAGAAAGGCCCCCGATGATGAACATGGCCACGAAACCGATCGAGAAAAGCATCGGCGACTTGAACCTGAGTGACCCGCGATGCAGCGTTGCTATCCAGTTGAAGATCTTTACGCCTGTTGGAACGGCGATGAACATGGTCGAGGTAGCGAAGGCGGCGTTGGCCGCGGTCCCCAAGCCGACGGCGAACATGTGATGAGCCCAAACGCCCCATCCCATGAACCCGATGGCGATACCCGAGAAGACAACCGCCGAGTAACCGAACAGCGGCTTGCGTGAGAAGGTTGGCAGCACTTCGCTGACTATTCCCATGGCGGGCAAGATCAAGATGTAAACCTCCGGATGACCGAACAACCAGAACAGGTGCTGCCAAAGAACGGGATCACCACCCGCAGCCGGGTTGAAGAAGTTGGCCCCGAAGTTACGATCGAAAGTCATCATGAATAGCGCAACAGCGATGATCGGCATTGCGAACAGAAGCAAGAAGTTGACCACCAGGGTCATCCACACGAACACCGGCAAACGCAGCAAAGACATACCAGGGGCTCGCATGTTGATGATGGTCACTATGAAGTTGGCCGAGGCAACGATCGAAGCCAGTCCAAGGATCTGAAGGCCAAGGGCGTAAAAGTCGATGCGATGTCCCGGCGAGAAGGCGCTAGACAAAGGCGCGTAGTTGAACCATCCGCCGTCGGGGGCTCCACCCAGGAACCAACTCGAATAGATGAAGAGGCCCCCGAAGAGAAAGACCCAATAGCTGAACGCGTTCAGGCGTGGGAAGGCAACGTCTCTCGCCCCGATCATCAGGGGCAGCAGATAGTTGAAGAACGCCGCCCCCAGAGGCATAACAACCAAGAAGATCATCGTCACGCCATGTGTCGTGAACAATTGGTTATAAAGATCAGCGCTCACCACATGACCGTTGGGCTTGGCCAACTGCAGTCGAATGAGCATCGCTTCGAGCCCACCCAATATGAAGAAGAAGAACGCGGTGTAGCCATACATCAGGCCTATACGTTTGTGGTCAACCGTTGTCACCCAGCTCGAGATGCCAGTCTTCGCCGAAGGACGGCGGAATGGAACAGGAAGCTCGCCAGCCAAAGCCATCAGTTAGCTCCGTTCATTTCAAACTCAGAAGGTAAGCGGTCAAAGCGTCGATGTCGTCTTGACTCAGATGATAGTTGGGCATCTTCGAACCTGGCTTGCGAGCGGGCGGGTTGGCCAGCCACTTCGAGACCGCGTCGGCATTGATATCGAAGATAGAACCTGCGAATGTGCCGCGGCTGGCGAAGTGGGTGAGGTTGGGACCAACGATCCCAGCCGCCGTGGTCCCCTTGACCGTGTGACATCCAACGCAGGGACCGTTCACGAAAACTTGCTCACCTTGTTGTGCCAGGCTCGTTTCGGGAGCTACTCGGTCTTTAGTTTGGTCCGACACCCAGGTGTCGAAATCCGATGCTTCGTCGGCGAAGACCCTGTTTCGCATGTTCGCGTGAGACGCACCGCAATACTCAACGCACTCACCAACGAATTGCCCTTTGACCGGCGAAGAGATGGTCATATGGTTGATGCGTCCAGGAACCACGTCCTGTTTACCCGCAAGTTTGGGGACCCAGTAGCTGTGGATGACGTCGACAGACTCGAGGGTTAAGTAGACAGGCCGGCCGACGGGGATATGCAATTCATTGGCGGTTGTCACTCCCAAGGTCGGATATCGATATTCCCACCACCACTGATGGCCGATAACTGTCACTTCCAAGGGGTTGTCCTTCGGTTTGGCCGAGATGTCGTAGATCCCTTTGATCGTAGGAACCGCGATCCCGGAAAGAAGCAGGACCGGGATCAGTGTCCATGCGATCTCGGCCTTGTGGTTTCCGTGCACCTGTTTGGGAGCATCCCGAGAGGACTTCTGCCGGTATCGCACGATCACGAATAGCAAAGCCCCCTCGACCAGCACGAAAACAACCGCCGCGATACCGAAGGTCAATCTCCAAAGAGAGTCTTCGCGCTTCGCGATGGCGCCCACCGGATGCAGGAAGTTCTGCGGGGCATCACGTGAGCAGCCGATGAGCAAGAACATCAGCCCAACAGCGAACAAGGTCGCTAGGAACTTTGGCCGCGCGAAATGAGGTTTCCTGCTGAGATTCACGGTGCTGGATGCTAACAGAGCGCGGGGATGGTTACAGTTAAGGAACTTTGTGCCCCCGAGACCAAGATCCCCCCCCGCAACGCTCCACCATGCAGGAGCACCACGAGCGCGACGAGGCCGGCACACCAACCGATCTCGATTCGCTCAGGGCATTGATCGAAGAACGACTCACCGAGCGACTGGTGGGGATGCATGCCTGGTTTCGGGAAATCGAACCGCGCTCGGTGGATCTGCTTGATCTTGTGAGCGGCCTGGTTTCATCGGGCGGCCGAAGGATCCGGCCCCTTCTTACTGTGATCTCGTTCATGGCCTGCGGCGGACGCATAGGCCAGGAGATATTGGATGTGGCTGTGTCGATCGAGATGCTCCACACGTTCGCCTTGATCCACGACGATGTCATGGACTCTTCTGACGTACGGCGTGGGGTGCGAACCATCGGAGCAGCAAGCGGCAACGCGGTCGCCATCCTGGCTGGGGACCTGGCCTTGATCCTTTCGGACCACATCTATTGGGATTCAGGTTTCCAGCCATCAGCGTTGAGCAAGGCAGCCAAGTCCATCGATCAGATGCGGCTCGAGGCGATAGCCGGCCAGTACCTTGACCTCAAGGATCCTCATGCACAAGCTGCGAAGGTGGCCGACCTGAAAACAACGTCGTACACGATCAGGGGCCCTCTTAGAGTTGGAGCACACCTGGCGGGTGGTTCGGTCCCCCGGTCTTTGGACCTCTTCAGCGAGCCGCTCGGGGCTGGGTTCCAACTTGCCAATGACCTGGTTGGGTTGTTTTCGGGACCCTCGCCAGCTCAGACCGACATCGCAGGCCCGGCGAAGAACCGTCTCTTCGAGATCTTCTATGAGACATGTTCCGATGAAGAATCGATCGCGAACGTCACGAGAGTGAGGACATCGGCCGCGACCGACCAGGCGAGCATCGACCTGGTGAGGTCCGCGATCACCGAGTCGGGAGCGTTGAAGGTTGCTCTGGAATCAGTCCGAAGTTCGGTCTTCAGAGCCAAAAAGATCCTCGAAGAACATGTCACGCAGTTTCCTCGCCCAACCGCCGCGATGATGTTGAATGAGATCGCCGACCTGGTCTTGATCAAAGCTGTGGCCATCGCGGCCAGTGAAGTAGAGTCCCCTGGACACGAGAGAAGGAGTCAGTAAAGTGAAAAAGGTCTTTGGCGTAGTTTTGATAGGTGCGATCGCACTGGTTGGATGCTCGAAGAGTGGCTCGAGCGGATCCGGCTCAACGTCGGGTTCGGGGTCTGCTGCGACCTGCTCTCCAGGCGGCGCCGAGCTGACCGTTTCGGCGAAGGACACGTCGTTCGACAAGAAATGCCTTGCCGCCCCCGCGGACGCAGCGTTCACGATCGCACTCGACAACAAGGATGGATTCCCTCACAACATCTCGATCTACAAGTCAAAGGGCGGAGCCGACGTTTACAAGGGCCAGCCATTCGCCGAGGCGAGCAAGACCACGACCTATTCGGTCCCCGCAACCACGGCAGGCACTTACTACTTCCAATGCGACATCCACCCGGACCAGATGAATGGAACCTTCATCGTGAAGTAGTTGTTCGTTAGTTCTAAGAAGAAGGGCCCCTTGGGGGCCCTTCTTCTGTCGTTGATGGCTCGCTGGGCCGGACGCGAGAAAGGCTGGCGGACCTCCTGCGGGGCCCATCAGCCTCTCCCTATTCGGTTTTGGCTCCCTCCCGGTGATCGGCCGGGGGTGGCCGCATTCGGTAGGCCCGGCAACCATGCCCAGCTAGGGGCGCTCAGATGGACGCTCGGTCCACCAAAAATTGGTGCGTGGGGATTCCCGACTTCTCGATTGTCGCGCCGCCAAGCCAACAAGGGAAGAGTTTTTCTGAATAAGGCAGGTCAGAAACCGAGTTCAAAATCGAGATCGAGCCTTCCTTCGATCTCTCGCAACTGGTTCCGCGCACAATCGGGGCAAAGATAGCCTTGCAGCTTGGAACCGCTCCCCAAGATCGACCATCCCAGTGGGAACGAATCTCCGCGAACGCGCTGCGTTGCACCGCAAGACCGACAAACGATCCTATTGCGGCGGGCGATCCTGGAATCTGGGGTCTCGTCGTCGTCGGCCAAGGTGGATAAACAGTAGCAGGCTCAGCGACTACCTATATACAACCCTCTGCCCATCAGGCCATCAGGGTCATGTTCGACAACCAAGCCAGCCAGCCGGAATGCTTCCTGGTATTCATCGCTCGTGAAAAGAGTCGTCGCGTGGGTCTCCATGAATGCCTCGACGCCCTGCGGCGTGCCGACCAGATAATGCAACTGAAGTGTTGAGTCTCTTGGGTCATCCGAAGAGGCTCCCACCGTCATCCTTGCGATCTTCAGGTCCGGCTTATCGACGAAACGAGCATGGACCTGGCCACGTAGCCATTCGTCAGGCGTGAACCAAGGCTCAACGACAACGAGGCCGCCGGGTGCCAAGTGGGCGGCCATCCGGGCGATCGCCTTGTTCAAGTGGCCGACCGTCGGCCCGCAATAGCCGATCGCGCTGAAAAGGCAGGTGACCACATCGAACTTGCGTCCGAGATCGAAATCGCCCATGTCGCCAACATGCAGCGCCACGGACCCAAGGCGCTCTTGGGCGATCTTCAAAAGGCCGAGGTCGAGATCGAGCCCTTCCACCTGGAAGCGCTTCATGAAGTAGCGCAGGTGAAGACCAGTCCCGCACGCTACGTCCAACAGCGTTTGGGCACCAGGCACCCTCGCCTCGACGATATCGGCGACCTTTGATGCTTCGCGGTCGTAGTCCTTCATCTCTTGATAGATGAGGTCATACAGATGGGGGCTCTTGTCGAACATCGAGTTTTCCTTTTAGGGGAAGGCGATAAGAAGAAGGGGGCCGGATTCCGGCCCCCCCTTCCTTGGTGCTGTGACCAGATACTGCTTAGAAGTCCATGTCTCCGCCACCAGGCATCGCTGGCATGGGCTGCTTGGGCTCCGGCTTGTCTGCGACGACTGCTTCGGTGGTCAGGAAGAGCGCTGCGATCGATGCCGCGTTCTGCAGAGCAGAGCGGGTCACCTTAGCAGGGTCAACTATCCCAGCCTTCATCAGGTCTTCGTACTCTCCTGATGCGGCATTCAGGCCCTGGCCCTTCGGCAGGCTGCGGACCTTCTCGACGATGACTCCACCTTCAAGACCGGCGTTTACAGCGATCTGACGAAGCGGGGCGTCGAGCGCACGGCGCACGATCTGGACGCCTGCGAGTTCGTCGCCGGTCAAGTCCATCTCTAGCTTCTCGAGGCTCTGAGTGGCCAGGACCAGCGTGGTGCCGCCTCCGGGGACGATGCCCTCTTCGACGGCAGCCTTGGTGGCCTGAACGGCGTCCTCGATGCGGTGCTTCTTCTCCTTCAGCTCAACCTCGGTAGCCGCTCCGACCTTGATGACGGCAACTCCACCGGCAAGCTTGGCGAGACGCTCCTGGAGCTTCTCTTTGTCGTAATCGGAATCGCTCTTGTCGAGCTCGGCGCGGATCTGGTTGATGCGACCCTTGATCTCGTCGGCTGAACCAGCACCCTCGACGACGGTTGTCTCGTCTTTGGTCACAACCACCTTGCGGGCGGTACCAAGAAGATCGATCGTCGTGTTTTCGAGTTTGAGACCAACTTCTTCCGAGATGACCTGGCCACCGGCAAGGATGGCGATGTCCTGGAGCATGGCCTTGCGACGGTCTCCGAACCCGGGGGCCTTGACCGCAACCACTCGAAGCGAACCGCGGATCTTGTTGACCACCATGGTCGCCAAGGCTTCGCCTTCGACGTCCTCAGCGATGATCAATAGCGGCTTGCCAGCTTGAACAACCTTCTCGAGCACAGGCAGAAGATCCTTGAGTGCTGCGATCTTGGAGTTCGCGATCAGGATGTACGGGTCTTCGAGAACCGCTTCCATGCGTTCTGGGTCGGTGATGAAGTAAGGGCTGATGTAGCCCTTGTCGAAACGCATACCTTCGACGAGTTCAAGTTCGAGGCCGAAAGTGTTCGACTCTTCAACAGTGATGACAGCGTCTTTGCCGACCTTGTCCATGGCCTCGGCGATGATCTCGCCGATCTCACGGTCGTTGTTCGCCGAGATGGCGCCCACGTGTGCGATCTCTTCTTTGCCTTCTACTTCCTTCGCCTGACCGCCGATGAACTCGACAACGGTCTCGACGGCCTTCTCGATACCACGCTTCAGCGCGATCGGGTTAGCGCCAGCTGCCACTACACGCAGGCCTTCCTTAGTGATGGCGTGAGCGAGAACAGTTGCAGTAGTTGTTCCGTCACCGGCTACGTCGTCTGTCTTCTTCGCTACTTCCTTTACGAGCTCCGCACCGATCTTCTCGTACGGGTCTTCAAGTTCGATCTCCTTAGCGATGGAAACACCATCGTTGGTGATCGTGGGGGCTCCCCACTTCTTCTCGAGGACGACGTTGCGGCCTTTGGGGCCAAGGGTTACTCGGACAGCACTTGCAAGCTGGTCCATCCCTCGCTCCATCGCGCGCTTCGCCTCGTCTCCGAAAGCGATCTGCTTTGCCATTTTGTTACCTCCTATTTCCTGGGTCCTACTGGATCCTTCAAGCTTCGCACTCGCATGGTGAGAGTGTTAGCACTCCAGAGTCTAGAGTGCTAACGGCCCAGTTTGCAACCGGTCCAGCATCTGAGCGATATCGCAGGCGGGCGGGGCGGGTTATGAGGGGGAGCTAAAGCCTTTGGGCAGGGCAGATCCCATGGGCAGAGCGTTCCCAACAAGTGGGCCGGAATGAAAAGTGGACCCCGAGGGGTCCACTTTCGTGATGCTGAAAAAGCCTATCTTTTCGCTGCGGACTTTCTTCTAGTGGTGGTCTTCCTTTTGGCCGCAGTCTTACGTTTCGCTGCAGGCTTCCGCTTTGCAGTTGCCTTACGTTTCGCTGCTGGCTTCCGCTTTGCAGTTGCTTTCTTTGCAGCTGTCTTGCGCTTCGCGGCTGGCTTGCGTTTTGCAGTTGCCTTCCGCTTTGCCGTCGACTTTCTAGCCGTCGACTTTTTAGCTGAGCTCTTGCGCTTGGCGGTTGCGCGCTTCGCGGGAGCCTTTGCAGTGGCTTTGCGCGTTGACTTGCGCTTCGCCGTCGACTTCTTGGCTGCTGGCATAAGTGACACCCCCTTCCTCGGAGTTATTCCCCTTGTTCGGAAGTTTAGGTGAATGCAAGCCCTATTTGTAGCTAATTGGAAAGTTTTTTTCTGCGCGATTTTCGCAGGTCACTCTTCTCCGAATGCAGATTCGATACGCGACAACAGATTCGACTTCTCTAATTCTTGCAATCGCTTCTGTTGGATCTGATCTGTCGACATCAATAAGATCTGGTTTACGGTGATCGCTAAGTCTTCGGGATCGAATGGTTTCGTTAAGTATTCGTCGACACCTAATCTCCATCCGTTGACGAAATCTGCTTCTGCACTTTTGGCTGTTAACAGAACAACGCGCGTACTTCTTTTCAGTCCAGTGCGACGCAATTCCCGAAGAACAGCCCAACCATCGATCTTCGGCATCATCACATCGAGCAAGATGAGATCGGGTGTTTTGTCTTTCAGAAAATCGATAGCCTCTTCGCCGTTTCCTGCCTCATCGACCATGTGGCCCGCGTCGGTGAGCGTGAAGGAGATGAGCTGCCGGATGGCTGGTTCATCGTCCACGACTAGGATGTTCGCCATTAGAAAAGGTCCTTTCGCCCGCCTAGAAGCCTCGTCGGCTCAAACTTCGTATTGATTTAATCCTATTTACCCCTTACTATTGCTTCCTTCTCTGAAACCAGGCTGGAGGCGCAGAAAACATGTCCACTCAGGTCGACTCCAAGGTCCCCCGGGCCAAGGCGGTGTTCCACGCCATGATCCCAGCGCTCGCTTTCCTAGCGGGCCCTCCGGTCGCTACATACGTGCTGGCTGTCACCGGCCTCATCATGGCTGCTAGCGTGATCGGTGGTGGCCGCTTCAGCCTTTTCGGCATCATCTTCAACAAGTGGATAAGACCGGCTTTGAGGTTGGGCCCCGGAAAGCTCGAGGAAGTAGCCCCTCACCGTTTCGCCGAAGCGGTCGGCTCGGTGTTCTTGCTGGCATCTTCGCTCGCGTTCGGCGCCGGAGCCAAGGTATTGGGCGAGTCGCTTGCTCTGATAGTGGTCGCGCTGGCGATCTTGAATGCCGCAGCAGGTATCTGCGTTGGATGCCAGATGTATCTGTTGATCAAAAGGGCGCAAAGCAAAGTGCTGGCATCTTGACCGCCGTCGCGGCTAGGTTGTTGGTGCTTTCCGTCGTTGGCCTCGCGTCATGTGCTGTGGCCTGGCTCATCTCCAGGTACTTCCGTGGGGCTGGCCTGCCGCGAACGTTCGATGTGCAGGACGCCCGAACCAGCGGAGACCGGCCGTTCCTCGTGGAGTTCACGAGCCCCTATTGTTATGAGTGCAAGGAGGCCCTTCCATTATTGAAGGCGGCCGCCAAGGTCTACGATGCCCCACTCACCGTCATCGACGCAAAGCTGCGGCCAGACCTCGCCAATAAGTACTCCATCCGCAGCACCCCAACCATCTTGGTAGTAGACGGCAAAGGTACGGTGACCGAGGGATGGCTGCGCAGTCCCGATGAGTCGGAACTGCGCGGCGCGCTGGAATCGCTAGCCCTTTCCCAGGCGATCTGAACCGGTCGATCTGAACCGGGCGATCTGAACCGGGCGATCTGAACCGGTCGATCGGATTCAGCCCCCGGCTACTGCGGGCAGGATCGAAACCAAAGCTGCGTCAGGGATCTGCGTGTCCAGGCCGTCGAGGAAGCGCACATCTTCGTCGCCCACGAAAACATTGATGAATCTTCGGATCTCACCTGATTCGTCGATGATGCGCTCCACCAGGGCCGGGTGACTCTGGCCGATGGCCTTCAATAGGTCGCGAACGTTGGCAGCATCGAATGAAACCTCTTGCTGACCGTCAACAAGCTGGCGCAACTGGGTTGGTATACGAACTCTGACACTCATAGCAATCTCAACTCCTCTTCGAAGACTTGTAGATCTGCAACAATCTCGATCGGACGTCGAAGCCGATCTTCGAGGACATCGGCCGTCTTGAGGCCCATGCCGGTTATCAAGGCCACGACCGATCCGCCGCTTGCGAACCGACCCTGCTCGGCCAACCTCTTCAGTGACGCGATGGTGACACCACCAGCGGTCTCGGTGAAGATACCTTCGGTCTCGGCCAGTAGTTTGATCCCCTCGACGATCTCATGGTCTGAGACCGCGGCCGCCCAGCCCTGGCTTTCGTTCACTGCCCCCACCGCGTAATCACCGTCGGCGGGGTTACCGATGGCAAGTGACTTGGCGATGGTTTCGGGCTTAACCGGCCGTACATGTTTGGCCCCCGAAAGAACCGCCGATGCGACAGGCGAGCACCCGTCGGCCTGCGCGGCATAGAACCTGGTGTGCGGAACATCGATCAGTGCGACTTGGTGGAACTGCTCGAACGACTTCTTCACCTTAGTCAAAAGAGAGCCAGAAGCAACGGGAACAACAACATGATCGGGAGCCTTCCAACCGAGTTGCTCGGCGATCTCGAACCCGATGGTCTTTGATCCTTCCGAATAGAAGGGGCGAAGATTAACGTTTACGAATGCCCAATCGCTGTTCTGGGCAATCTCGGAGCACAGACGATTGACATCGTCGTAGTTGCCTTTCACAGAGATGACATGGCCCCCATAAACCGCGGTGGTCAAGACCTTCGCATTCTCCAGATCGTGGGGGATGAACACGTAAGAGGTGAATCCGGCCTTAGCGGCATGCGCGGCAACCGCGTTGGCCAGGTTCCCGGTCGACGCGCACGCAACGGTGTCGAATCCCATCGACTTGGCGACGCTCAACGCGACGCTTACCACGCGGTCTTTGAATGAGTGCGTTGGGTTGGCAGTGTCGTTCTTGAGGTAAAGCTCTTCGATCCCAAGGGCTCTCGCAAGACGATCGGATCTAACCAACGGAGTGAAACCGGCGCCGATATCGATGCGTTCGGCATCGTCGGCCACCGGCAGCAACCCGATGTATCGCCAAAGAGAGCGCGGGCCTGCTTCTATCGAGGCCCTGCTTATCGTTTCGCGAACCCGAGTCAGGTCATAGGTCGGCTCCAAAGGAGCGAAACAGAACTCGCAGACATAGATCGCAGACACGTCGTATGCGCGGCCGCACTCTTTACAGGTGAGCGATATCACGTGACCCACGAAAACCTCCGTACCGAAACGTCGGGTGGGCCAGCAGGCGCTGCGAGTTTCCTGCTCATCTCTCCCGGTTACCCGGGTGGGACTTGGCACTTTCCGGTTTGAACCGGGGCTGCCGAGGCGTCAACGGGCCCATCCCTCTGCCTCTCTTGATGAGGCGCTCAACATCCCATTGGTTAGCGGTCATGTCAAACGCCGGTCGAGATCAGGCGTTGGAGCCCGGTTTTCGTGCCGAACGGCCCCTCTGGCCGGTGGTTGGCGCCGGCTCGTCGGTCGGGTCATCGTCACTGAGATCTGAACTCGATCCGGCTGCAAGTGTGGTCGGCTGTTTAGCAGGATCGGCTTCGGACAAAGCTCGGTCGAACTTCACGACCGCCGGCGCGGACAAGATCACCGCCGTCAATGCAAGCAGCGGCGCCGACATCGTGTCGCGTATGAGCCAAACGAACGCTGCCGCGATCAAGGCAAGTCCTACAGCCATCAGGATCGAACGCCGTCGCTGAGTCATCGAACAAGCATCCCCCAGATGTTGCCGCATGGCTAATTCTGACTATGGGAAATGACCCTCATGCTGACTGTGGTGCCGAGGCGTTTGAGCCGATAGTTAGGCAAAGGCAGGAGGCAAGAGATGGCGCATAGCATCTTGGTAGTGGACGACGAACCCGATGTGATCTTGCTGTGCCGCGTGAACCTGGAGTTCGAAGGCTACGAGGTACGCGAAGCCCACGATGGTGCCGAGGCCCTGCAACTGATGGCCCAGGAACCACCAGATCTGGTGCTGCTCGACGTGATGATGCCGGCAATGGATGGCTGGCAGGTCCTTGCCACCATGAACTCA
This sequence comes from Actinomycetota bacterium, assembly GCA_046262935.1. GTDB lineage: Bacteria > Actinomycetota > CADDZG01 > JAHWKV01 > JAHWKV01 > JBHELT01. Next base: position 80,181 of record JBHELT010000074.1, read on the forward strand.
TCTCCAGACACCACCGGGATACCGGTTGTGATGCTCACTGCGAAAGCACAAGACCGCGATCAGATCCGAGGACTTAGCAGCGGTGCTATCGATTACGTGACGAAGCCGTTCAATCCGGTTGCCTTGCTAAGAACCGTAAAAGACGCTCTCGAAGTGCGTTCGCCCGCCGACCTGCAGCGCAAACGCAGGCAGATGCTCGACAAACTGGAGTTGATGCAGAACCTTTGATCTCAGGGGTTTCGCAGCTTCTAGCGCACGGGGGCTTAACCGAACGGTAGCTGCTGCACCCCCGAACCCCCGGTTCTACTTCAGGGGTGTCGCAGCTTCTAGCGCACGGGGGCTTAACCGAACGGTAGCTGCTACACCCCCGAACCCCCGGTTGATCTCAGGGGTAGGCTTGGGATGTGCAAAACGACTTGGATCGCGAACGCGGCGATCGCTACGACCTCTCCGACGTCCTGCACGGTCGCTCGTTGGTCATCGCATCAAACCGAGGCCCGATCGTCTACGAGAAGACCGACAACGGTGAACTAGTTCCGCGCAGGGGAGCCGGTGGTCTTGTCACCGCTCTTACCCACGTCATGCGACAGGCATCTGGTCTTTGGGTCGCAAGTGCGATGGGGACCGGTGATCGCGAGATGGTCAAGCGTCAACACGATGAGCATCTCGAAGCACCGTTCGACGACGACAGGCTCCACCTGAGGTACCTCACGTTCGACCGTGACGTTTTCGAACGTTATTACAATCGCATCTCTAATTCCGTCTTCTGGTTCTTGCAGCACAACATGTGGAACCTGCCCATGCACCCGAGGTTCACAGCTGCAACACGGGAAGCGTGGATGAGTTACCACGCGGTCAACCAGCGCTTCGCCGAAGCTCTGGCTGAGGAGATCGCCGGAACCGAAAAGACTGCTCCGGTCATGCTGCACGACTATCACCTGATGCTGGTTGCCCGCTATCTGCGCAAGTTGGTACCAGATGCCTTCAGTTACCACTTCACGCACAGCCCTTGGAGTCAACCGGACATGTGGCGTGTGCTGCCTGGGCGCATGGCCGAAGACACGCTCGAAGGGATGCTTGCCAATGATCTTCTGGGATTTCAATCAGCCCGGTGGGCGCGCAACTTCATCCAATGCTGCGAAGACATACTGAGCGCCGAGGTCGATCATAACGAAGGACTCGTTCGGTACATGGGGACCGAAACGACCGTGAGGCACTACCCCATCTCGATAGAAGTGGAGTCGGTGAGGAAACTTGCACACTCCGACGAGGCGGCGCGCCATCTCGCTTGGCTTGACCGCATGCTCGACGGACGTCGGCTGATCTTAAGGATCGACCGCCTTGAACTATCGAAGAACATCGTGAGAGGTTTTCGGGCGTACGAAGAGATGCTCAAGGCCAATCCGCAGTGGATAGGCAAGGTCGTTCATCTGGCTCTGGTCTATCCCTCCCGAAGGGCATTGTCGGAGTATCGAACCTACGAAGCCGAGGTTCTCGAGGTCCATGATCGGATCAACGAAGAGTTGGGAACAGACGATTGGCAGCCGATCGTTCTGATCAACGAAGACAACTACATCAGGGCTCTTGCATGCAGTCGCAGGTACGACGTCCTGATCGTCAACCCGATCGCCGACGGGATGAATCTGGTTGCGAAGGAAGGACCGGCCGTTAATGAGGTGGACGGCGTCTTGATCCTTTCGACGAACGCGGGGGCATGGTTCGAACTAGGGCACGGTGCGATCGGCGTCAATCCATACGATGTGGCCGAGATGGCCGAAGCCATGCATACAGCCCTATCGATGGATGCATCCGAAAGAGCTGACCTCGGTTCGTTCCTACGCCAGGTGATCGAAAAGAACACGCCCAGCAAATGGGTTTGGTATCAACTAAACGACATCAGGCGACTTCACGAGGCCTGAGGCTCGATGAGTCTTCGCAGCTGACCGAGGAGGTCGGCCGGGGAACCAACGATCAGATCGCAGTGCTGTCTTAGTCCTTGTGGTTCCTCGGTTGACGAAACACCGATGCAGCAAGACTCCAGACCCGTGTGAAGAGCCAGGTCTTTCATCACTTCAACATCCGATGAATCGTCGCCTGCAAACAGGACCCGGCGAACCTGCCAAGCGATGATCATGCCGCGCGCTGCCGAAGACTTCGAAACATCTCTGGGCCGAAGTTCCACCACCATCCGGCCCCTGGTCGCCTTGAAACCTCTCCTCTCCGCCGCAACCTGAGCCCACCGCAAGATGGCATCGCCTGCTTCCGATCGATTTGAGGCATTGCGATGATGGACCGAAACTGCGAGATTCTTGAATTCGACTTCACAACCGTCGATGCCCTCGGATGCGAGCATCGCCTCGGCATCGCGGGCCAAACGGGAAGCCATCCCTCTCAAACGATCGGCGTCTGGGTGTTGCATCAAACTCCCCTCGCCGATCCACTCCCCCCCATACAAGCCGTGATAGTCAACACCGACGACTCCCGCTAGCGCAGCCACCTCCTCGGCACGCCGTCCGCTCAGCACCGCCACATGAGCGAAGCTCGATACGAGGGCGGTGAGCACCTCGGTCGCGCCTTGAGCAGGCCTTGCCTCGGCGGGAGCCGAAACGATCTCTGACAAGGTGCCATCGAAGTCAAGGATGAATCCCGAGCCCGATGGGTCGGCGATAGCTGAGGTCACGAAGCTGTCGAAGTCCATGCGCGCACGATATCGCTGTTCACATCGCGTAAACTGCTCTGAGTGTCGACACCTGAACCAGATCTCATCGCGCTGGCACGTGAAGAGGCAAAGGCCATCATCGAAGAAGCCCGCGAACAGGCGCGGGTTCTTGCACAAGCAACCCAAGGCAGCGATCGACAAGCCCGCAGCAAAGAACTTATCGGCGCCCTGGAAGAGTCCATAGCTCGGTTGAGCGAGATAGTGGAAGAGATCCGCCAGCAACTTGCATAAGCGGATATGCCTTATAGCCCTCGGGCTCGCCTTCGGATGTTCAAGCAATTCCATCGCCCTTAAGTACGCGTTTCCCGTCGGCCGTACGGATACTTATTCGTGGACGATCGAAGCGATAACCGATAAGAACACGTCCTCAGAAGTGACGCACGAAGTGTTCATGGCATCGGGGTTCCTAACGGAGACGATCCTACGTGCCACTTCCAAAGGCAGGATGATCGTTCGACTTGATATGCGAACCTCTAGGGCTACCCTCGACGGTGAGCCAAGAACCTTGCACAGCCGGGCCGAGATCGAGATCGACCGCGATGGACGTGCAATCCGCGTAATGGAAGCCGAGGGAACCGACTCTTTCGTAGATGCGCAGGGTCTGCTTGCAGCGTTAGACCCACAACTTCCACCGTCTCGCGTGAAGATAGGCCAAGGATGGAACTCCCCAGTGCGCTCGCGCACCAACTCATCGGCTGTGACTCTGGACGGAAAAGGCAAACTCGAAGGGTTCGACCTTCGCCAACACAAGCGGCTCGCCTTGATCGCGTACCGCCGGCACGGCACAGCCCAAGGGATTCAAAGAGTTGGCAACATCGACCTGGAGTTGAAAGGAACATCGACCGAGAAGATGACAACCTCTTTCGCTATCGATGACGGCTCCATCTTCGACAGCATCCAAGATAGCGAGACGACGTTCGATGTTGGATCGCCGAGCGGAGGTCCAGGGTCCAAGAAAGCAACGATCGTGGTGCGCATCTCTACGAAGCTCAAAAGGATGCCGTAAAGCAGATCAGGGCTTGTAATCCACCCCAACTACAACGGTTACCGGTATGGACTTGTCGAGGTTCGAAACCGCCGGAAGGATCGTCGAGGAATGGACCAACTTTGCAGCTGCTCTGGCCATATCCTGAAAACCCGGCTGAAAGAACACGGTTGTCTTGTTGTACTTCTTCGAGGCGTTCGCCGTGGTGACAACCTGGAAGCCAGCGCCCTGTAGAACATCGCGCGCTTTCAAGGCAAGACCGGGCGTGCCCGACCCATTGAGCAACTGGAGCCGGCCACTCGCCTGAGGGCTCTGCTCCACGACTGGCGATGGTGAGGGTGTTGGTTCAGCAGTCGCGACAACCGATGCCAACGGCGAAGGCAACGACGAGGGCCTATGTGTTGCGCTGGCCCCCGCTACCGGACTTTGGTGCCCCGCCCGAGCCAAGCGGTAAAAGCCGAAGCCCGCGATTAGGGGAAGCAACGCGAGCGCCATGATCCGACCGAACCAAATGAGTATCGACTGCCAGTAGAAGGATCTGTCTTGTACTGAGTGCTTTCCCACTATGCGTTGTCGGAAAGCCTGATGCCCAGTCTGCGCGCCATCCGCTGGCGCTGGCGGAATGCACGCAGCCTTTGAAGCCGCTTGACCAAGATTGGGTCGTAAGTGAGGGCGTTAGGCATGTCGATGATCTCGTTCAACAGTTGGTAGTAACGCGTCGCGGACAGTTCGAATTGCTCTCTGATGGCGCGTTCTTTGGCTCCGGCGTATTTCCACCAGTACCGTTCGAATTCCAGGATCTTGCGTTCACGGTCGCCGAAGATCTGCGGCGATTCTTCAACCACGCGACCCTCCTTAGGAGTTTGAATCACATCGATGTGATTCAACCTTAAGCATGGTCCGCGAAGATTGCAAGGACCGGCGATCGAGCTTGGCCCTTGTGACGACGAGCGATGGGGGGCTTAGTTGGAGCCTATTGGACGACCTGCAACTTGAGCATCTGCAGTTCTGCGAGCGCATACCGTTTGGGGCAATGAGGACACGGAAAAAAATCGGATCTGCGCCTCAACCAACGGCGCTCCGCTTCTAGCGTGATCACATATCCGTCCCCAACCTCGCCTAAGATGAGGCACCCACAGGCGCACCAGGTCATCAACATCCCTCCACCAATCATTTCGGTTTCAAGGTGCTTGCTCTGAATGACACCAAATGACTAAATCCTGGGCCGCTGAATCGGGGAGGTCCGATGGCCTCAGGGATATAGCCCCCTTACCCTATGGGCTTCGGCCACCCGTGAGACAGCCAAGATGGTGGCGGCCTGGCGCATGGTGTATCCCTTGGACTTGGACATACCGTAGACGTCGAGGAACGACGCCTCCATGATCTGGCGCAGTCGGTGGTTCACTTCGTCCTCGCTCCAGAAATAGGCCTGCAGGTCCTGAACCCACTCGAAGTAAGAAACCGTGACGCCACCGGCGTTGCACAAGATGTCAGGGATGATGAAAACGCCCTTCTCAGACAGCAATCTGTCGGCCTTAGGAGTGGTAGGTCCGTTCGCCCCTTCTGCGATGATCCGAGCTTGCACCTGGTCGGCGTTCGTTTCGTTGATCACGCCCTCGAGAGCTGCCGGAACGATCACATCGACGTCGAGTTCGATCAGCTCCTCGTTCGTAAGAGCATCGCCGTCTGAGAAACCGGAAACGGTGCCAGCCTCTTTCTTGTGCCGTTCGATGGCCTCGGGATTGAGACCCCTTTCGTTGATCACTCCGCCGACCACGTCGGAGACGGCGACGATGCGGCAGCCCTGGTCGTGCAACATGCGGGCAACGCCGCCACCCACTTTGCCGAAACCTTGGACCGCGATCGAAACGTCTTCCACACCGAGTCCGTGGGTCTTGAGGGCCGAAAGCACTTGATACATTACGCCGCGCGACGTCGAGCCGCCTCTTCCGAACGAACCGCCGACCGACATCGGTTTGCCGGTCACCACGCCGGGGACCGAATGGCCTACGTTCATCGAATAGGTATCCATGATCCAGGCCATGATCTGCGAATCGGTGTTGACATCGGGGGCAGGTATGTCTTTGTCGGGGCCGATCAATGGGAGCAGTTCCGAGGCGTACCGGCGGGTCATCCGTTCTAATTCACCGATGGACAAACGATGCGGGTCGACGATGATTCCGCCCTTCGCTCCGCCGTAGGGGATGTTCACAACCGCGCACTTCCAAGTCATCCACATCGCGAGGGCTTTTACCTCGTCGAGCGATACGGCTGGGTGATAACGGATACCGCCCTTGGCGGGTCCACGAGTTACATCGTGATGAACCCTGAATCCCTGAAAGACCTCGATCGTCGAATCGTCCATGCGAACCGGCACCGAAACCAAAAGCGCCCGTTTGGGTTGACGAAGGATCGTGTGGATCCCAGCGTCAAGATGCATCAGTTCAGCGGCCTCGTCGAGATATTCGAGCGCGGCTTCCCAGGGATTCATCGATTCCACTAAGCACCCACTTCCTTCGTATTGAACGAGCTGGCGGTCGGATTCGAACCGACGACCTAGCGATTACAAATCGCTTGCGCTACCGGGCTGCGCCACGCCAGCGATCACTCGCCCCAGGATTCTACCGACACCTAGCGACCCTCATGGTTCGTAAGGCCGCGAAAGCTCAAAAAAGGATCAACCCTGCCGACAGGTGGGGGGGGTGTCGTCGGCAGGGTTGAAGGCTTTGGAAGGCGAAAGTTATACGAGAACGGCTTCATCCTCTTCGTTCTCACGGCTGCGAGCCATGAGGTGGGTTTCGATCTTGCGCTTGATCCGCTGGAGCGCATTGTCTATCGACTTCACATGACGTCCCAGGTTCTCGGCGATCTCCTGGTACGAGCGACCTTCTAAGTAAAGGAGAAGGACTTCGCCTTCGAGACCCGACAAGATCTCGTCGAAACAAGTCTTGAGCGATGCGAAGTCTGCTGTGTTCATCAAGATCTCGAGAGGATCCGAGGCTTCGAGGGTTGGCAGAACGTCGATCATCGAACGAGCGTCGTTGTCTTCTGTTGGGATCGGCTTGTTCAAAGAAACATACGAGTTAAGCGGAATGTGCTTCTGTCGAGTAGCCGTCTTGATCGCAGTGATGATCTGTCGGCTGATGCAGAGCTCGGCGAATGCCCTGAACGAACTCTGTCGGTCGCCTTGGAAAGAGCGGATCGCCTTGAAAAGTCCGATCATCCCTTCTTGCACGATGTCTTCGCGGTCCCCACCCTGCAAGAAATATGAGCGAGCCTTAGCTCTGGCGTAGTTGCGGTAACGAACTAGGAGTGTTTCGAGGGCCCATGAATCTCCGGTCCGGGCCAAGACGACGAGATCTTCGTCGGTGAGTGTCGATGACGCTACGGGTGTCTCTGCCTCTAGCCGCATTCTTCCCCCTCGTTGCTGTGATGATGGCTGCGAATTTTGCTGCGGTGACCTCGACTGGTCCAGATTGTGGGCCATCGGGGTCGCTCTGGTCAACCCCTTAGGGCCATTTGCTGAGCCAATTGGTTCATGAAACGTAGTGGTTATGACCGAATTTGCCGTTTTTTCTCATGAAAATGCGTAACGCGACCCTCCCGGCGTCGTTGTAACTGTTGCCTAGCCGCTGTTGCGAGTGACCTCGACCATCACCACAGCCGCCGCTACCGCAACGTTGATACTCGCCAGGTTTCCCTGCATTGGGATCTTGACCAGAGCATCACATCTTTCGCGTACGAGCCGTGACAATCCGGCCCCCTCAGCGCCAACCACCAGACAGATCGCATCGTCCTTGAACGGCGTGCTTCGGTAGTCCAACTCGGCATCGGGATGAAGACCAATGACCCAAAAGCCAACTTTCTTGAGTTTTTCGATGGCCGATGACGCCGATGTAACTTCGGCGATCGCAACGCGCTCAGCCGCCCCAGAGGCAACCTTGCGCACCGTTGGCGTTACCGAAACCGAACGATGCCTTGGTATCAATAACGCGGTGAAGCCAAATGCTTCCGCGCTGCGCAGTATCGAACCTAGGTTCGCGGGATCAGTGAGTCCGTCTAGCAGAACGATGCGCGAGCCCGATGCGATCGCATCATCGAGAGTCGCATAGCTAAAGGGTTCGACGACCGCGACGACTCCCTGATGATTGCCTTGAACCTTTTCATCGAGTTCGTGGCGCGGCTTGCGTTTCACCGGGATATCACTGCGCTCAGCCAATCCGATGATCTCTGCGATGGCTTGTGATGGCTTTGAGTCTTGCGCAACAAAGATCTGTTTGATCTTTCCACCAGCACGCAACGACTCGACTACTGGGTGCCTTCCGAAGAGGTAGTCGGTCAAACCTTTTGTCGCCAGCGGGGGCCAGAAGTTGAATCCTCGATGATGATCCCCATCGCATCGAGGCGAGCCCTGATCTCGTCCGCATCGCTGAACCTGCCATCCTTGCGCGCTGACTCGCGTAGGTCGAGAGCCAGCTGGATCAGGCCATCGGTGACCGGAGCGGTTTTCGGCGGCGAGAGCGACGGGGTTATGCCAAGGACCCCCGAGATCTCATGGAACGCTGCAACTATCGCTGGCAGGCGCTCGCCGGCCTCTTCATCACCGCGCGAGGCGAGCTCGACCTCGGCATTTCCGTGTCGTACCAATTCATGCAAGATGCTGATCGCCTGCGGCGTGTTGAAGTCGTCGTCCATGGCTTCGCGGAAGCGTTCAACGAAGCCAAGGGCCTCACCCCAGATCTCGCCAACAACGTTGCCCGACGCGCGCAGGAATATCTCGAAGCGCTCGATGGCCCGTTGGGCTTGGAAGACGGCCGACTCACTGAAATCGCAATCACTGCGGTAGTGCGCAGCGATCGACATGAAACGGAAAACCTCTGGCCGCACCTCGTCGAGGAAGTCTTTGACGAAGATGAAGTTACCCAGCGACTTCGACATCTTGGTGTTTTCGACGTTGACCATTCCGTTGTGCAGCCAATACTTGACGAAAGGCTCTTCGCCGAATGCTGCTTCTGCCTGCGCGATCTCGTTCTCGTGATGAGGGAAGACCAGATCGGTGCCGCCACAATGGATGTCGAAACCCATGCCCAGGTAACGCGTTGACATCGCCGAGCATTCGATATGCCAGCCCGGCCTGCCATCCCCCCAGGGACTCGGCCAAGAAGGCTCACCGGGTTTGGCCCTCTTCCAAAGAGCGAAGTCGAGTGGCTGCTTCTTAGTGGGGTCGGGCTCGACGCGCTCACCAGCCCTCATGTCATCCAAAGAACGCTTGGAGAGTTTGCCGTAGCCCTTGAACTTATCAACCGCGAACCAGACATTCGATTCTGACTCGTAGGCGAATCCCTTTTCGATCAGTTTCTCGATCATCGCGACCATGTCGGAGATGTGTTCAGTAGCCCTAACGAGGATGTCAGGAGGCGAGACTGATAATCGCCGCATGACGGCCTCGAACGCCTCTGAGTATTCGGCTGACACATCGTCGGTTGAGCGCTCCTGCTTCACGGCGATATCGATGATGCGATCGTCGACATCGGTGTAGTTGTAGACGAAGGTCACATCGAAGCCGCTCCAGGTCAGATACCGCCTTACCACGTCGAACACAGTGATGCCCCGGGCGTTGCCTACGTGGACATGGTTATAAACGGTCGGGCCGCAGTAATACATACCGATCTTGCCTGGAACGCGCGGCACTAACTCTTGCTTGGTCCCCGTGAGCGTATTGAGTACAAAGATCGACATGGTCGATCAAAGACTATCGAGTCGCGCCATGCGAGTCATGCCGGCACTCAGCGCCCAATGGCCTCGACGGAAGCGACTGCCATAGCGGCGGCACCCTCACCCTTGCCGACGAAACCCAAACGGTCGGTGGTGGTTGCTTTCAGACCAACGCTCCCAGGAGATATCCCCAGAGCTTCTGCCATGCGATCGACCATTTCTCCCCTATGGGGTGCGATCCGTACGTCTTGGACCATCACCACCACATCGACATTCACGATCCTGAACCCTGCCTGGGTGACCATCGACGCGGCCTTGGCAAGCAACTCGACACTCGATGAACCTTCGGGGACCGAGTCTTCGGAGAAGTGCTCGCCTATGTCACCCAAAGCCGCGGCGCCAAGCAAGGCGTCGATGACCGCATGTGCAACGACATCGGCGTCGGACCAGCCTGCGAGGCCCGGTGAACCGTCGATGGTCACTCCGCCAAGCACGAGGGCTCGGCCTTCATCGAAGGCATGCACGTCGTATCCGATGCCAACTCTCATTGGGCTCTCATTGGGCTCTCATTGAGCCCTCATTGGCCAAGCTTGCTTGCGGGCGGTCAAGATCGCTTCGCAAAGAGCGATATCTCGCCCGGTCGTGACTTTGATGTTCATCGGATCCCCCTCAACCGTCGTCACCCTGGCCCCGTTCCGAAGAAGCATCTGGGAACAATCCTCTGCCGAGAACCCATCTGCGTCGCATCTGGCAAGGGCTTGCTCGAACGCTTCTCTGTCGAATGCCTGCGGTGTCTGCGCTCGCCAAAGTCCCGTGCGGGCCTTACTGGCGAGCACCTCATTGGACATCGACACCTCTTTGATCGCGTCTTGTATGGGGATCACCGGGATACAGCCCTTAAATGGCGAGATCAGGCCATCAAGGACCCTTCGCACCATAACCGCGGTGACGGCCGGACGGGCGGCATCGTGCACCAAGACGGCGTCTGTGGCTTCGGGCAGGGCGATCAGGCCCTCCGCGACCGATGCCTGCCGAGTCGCTCCCCCGGTAACCACCGATACCAACTTGGTGAAATGGCTGAGGTCGCCCACATCGGACCCGGCGGGTACAACAAGGACGACGGCGCCGATCGCGTCGAGGGAATCGAAGGTCGCCAGGGGATGTTCGAACATGGGGACGCCTGCGACTTCTACGAATTGCTTGGGAACCTCACCCCCGAAGCGCTCACCCGAACCACCGGCAAGCAGGATGGCGGCGACGAAGGATATTGGACTCTTTGACATGTCGGGCCAGATTATCTAGGAAATAAACAAGGCCCCCTTTCGGGGGCCTTGTGCATTTGAGGCATAGGGCTTACTTAAGTACCTTGTCCAACATCTTCTCGGCCTCTGCCTCATCGACGTTGGCGGCGAAAGTTACCTCTGATACCAAGATCTGACGGGCCTTGGTAAGCATGCGCTTCTCGCCAGCCGAAAGACCCTTCTCGGCCTCGCGTCTTGCGAGATTGCGAACCACTTCGGCTACTTGGTAGATGTCACCCGAACGCAGCTTCTCAACGTGAGTCTTGAAACGACGACTCCAGTTGGTTGGCATGCGACATTCTTTGGACTTTAGGACTTTGAAAACTTTGTCGAGTTCATCTCTTGCTATGACGTCCCTGATGCCGACTTCATCTGTTGAATCGGTTGGGACCATGAGAGTGAGATCACCGTAAGCGAGGCGAAGGATGTAGTACTGCTTCTTCTCCCCTTGGAACTCCTTCTCTTCGAGACTCTTGATCACGGCCGCACCGTGGTGTGGGTAGACGACCTTGTCACCTACACGAAACGTGGTGGCTGAAGGCAAACTTTCCTCCTTCTGTAGTCTGGCGCGGCCCCCCAGGGGCCACACTGTCGACGCTCGCGAACGCTGATCAGGCACACGAGCAAGACCAATATGGTAACAGGCATCGTCGCTGGTCACAACATGCGGCCTAAACGGAAGAAGCGAAAAAGCTTACAGCACAAGGCTCATAGCCTCTTTCACCGTCTTGACTGGTGATACCCGCGCGTCGGCGGAACTCGCCGAAAAAGGAGCGATAACGCGTTCGAAACCGAGCCTGAATAGTTCATTTATCCGAACATCGAGTCCCGGTATGTCACGCAATTCTCCGGCAAGTCCAACCTCGGCGACTGCGGCTACGCCTCGTGGCAGCGCTTTATCACGGTATGACGATGCGATGCACAGACATATCGCCAAGTCAAGGGCTGGATCAGAAACACGCAACCCACCTGACACGCGAACGAAACAATCGCGGCCCATCACTTTGCAATCGCCGCGGTTGCTGAGAACGGCGAGCATCAAACCGATGCGAGACGAATCGATACCCTCGGCGACGCGTCTTGGCGGCACTGAAGCCTCTTTAGCGATCAATGACTGGATCTCTACCGAGCGAGGGCGCCGACCTTCGATGGTGCAGCCGACTGCACAACCGACCAATGGTTCTGCTCCGTGCTGGAGCGCGAGGGCCGATGGATCGGCAACTTCATTCAATCCAAGGGTAGTCATCTCGAAGACACCAACTTCACCAGAAGGGCCGAACCGGTTCTTGACCGCTCTAAGTGAGCGCAGAGCGTTGGAGCGATCTCCTTCGAATACAACAACCGCATCAACCAGGTGTTCGAGTGCCCTTGGCCCGGCGACCGATCCGTCCTTCGTGATGTGACCCACAAGGATGACCGCAACCCTGGCTATTCGCGCGGCGGCCGCCAATGCAGATGTGACCGCTCTCACCTGACCAACCGACCCCGCTTCACCTGGCCGGTCCGGATCGATCAGCATCTGCACCGAATCGACGATCAGCACCGAGACTTCTGGCATGGCATCGACGATCTTTCGAACGTCAGTCGTATCGGTGACGGAGGAAGTGAGGCCCAGCCCCAGGCGTTTATCGCGCCTGGCCACCTGTTCGACGGACTCCTCGGCGCACACCAAGAGCACCTTGCGCCCTGACGACTCGAGGCATCGCGCTACTTGCAGGGTAAGGGTCGATTTGCCGACACCCGGCTCACCCGCCAGAAGCACGAGAGAGCCTGGGACCACCCCGCCGCCAAGTACGCGGTCGAACTCGTCGATACCGGTTACGAACCTTTCTTCATGACGCGTGTCGACCGCCGACAGTGACAACAAGGTTGGGATGGGGGACGCGGATCGCTCCTGCGAGAACGAGTCCCAGGCCCCGCATTGTGGGCACTTGCCGACCCATTGGAAGGTGCGATACCCGCATCCAGAGCAGACCGAAGCGTTGCGGGTGGAAGTTGCCATGAAGACAAACTAACCGCAGGTACTGACAAGAAAGCCTTTGTCAGCTCAAGTTTGGTCAGAAAGTCCGAACAATCTTTCGATCTCGCGGACGGTATCGACCGGATCTTTGTGATGGATGGCTATCATCCCAACCGCCTCGGCCCCCTTGGTGTTTATCGCAAGGTCATCGACGAAAACGCAGCGCGACGCGGGGACCCCAAGCCTTTGCGCGGCGAGTTCGTAGATCTCGGCATGTGGCTTTCGAAGACCAACCTCGCCCGAGAGCACCACCTGATCGAAAAGGTCATCGAAAGTTTCTCTGGGGTACCCGTCTGCCCCCCAAGAGTTGGACAGCAATGCCGTGAGATAACCGGCTTCGCGCACCCTCTTGACCGCCATGACGACTGATGGTTCCGGTCGGATCGCGGCGAACAATCGGTCCTTCAGGCCATGCGCTTCGATGGGCTGGTCGCGACCGATCGACAATCTCTCCGATAGATGAGCGTTGAACTCGGCCGCCTGCCACTGACCGGTTTCCACCATGTGCAAGGGATGCAGGGCACCTGCCTCTGCCTCGAGGCTTAGAACCTTCTTCAGTGTTTCCGGATCAACGCCGTGGTCCTGGCAGAACTGGGCGAACGACTCGATGACAGAAGTCGTCAACACTCCGCCGAAATCAACTATGAGCGCTGCGGGTTCTTCTTGCGAAACCTCCTGGGCCGAATTCAAGTTAGGTCCATCCCTCCAGCGGCTATGTCGAGGGCGCCCTTGGCGAGCATGGGGATCCCGGTTTCTAGTCGGGCGAAGAATGGATCGTCGGTGGTGCCAAGAAGATGCCTGCCGTAAGAGCCTTCTAGCAGACATGCGAGCTTCCAAACGGCCGCTACGACGTACCAACGGATATCGCCAACCTTGCGACCGGTCTTCGACGCGTAGATATCGATCAGTTCCGCGCGGGTTTTCGAGCCCGGTGCCGTTGTAAGGCGCGATAGATCGCTATGCAGTGGGTCGGGTGGGTCGCCCGCTTGTATCCAAAACGAGATCAGCCAACCAAGATCAGACAATGGGTCCCCGATGGTGGACATCTCCCAATCCAAAATGGCCGCTAGGCGCGCAGGCGATGAAGGCGCGTAGATAACGTTGTCCAACTTGTAATCGCCGTGCACGATCACAGGGTCGCCCGACTCCGGCATGTTGGCCGACAGCCAATCGCGCACCTTCCACATGTCGGGGACCTCGCGCGACTGCGAAGTGATCGAGGTTGCGAGTTCCAACTGACCGGTCCAGCGTCGCACCTGACGCTGCAGATACCCGGTAGGTTTGCCAAAACCTTCGAGGCCAACCTTCATCCAATCGACCGAATGAAGTTCTGCAAGAGCGGTCACCAGTTCGGTCCCTATCTCGGCATGGTCGGTCTCGTTGTCGAGGAACCCAGGGATCGAATCCCTAAGGACCGCACCGTCGACCTTTTGCATCAAATAGAAGGGGGCCCCGATCACCGAGGTGTCTTCGCAAGCTAGTGCCACATCGGGAACACGAACCTGCGTTTGGCCCAGTGTGCTGATGACTCGGTATTCACGAAGAACGTCGTGTGCGGTTGGAAGGTACACGGCCAAAGGGGGCCTGCGAAGTACCCATCGTGAATCACCTCGGGTGACGAAGAACGTTTCGTTCGAGTGTCCGGCGATATGCCTTACTACTTCGAACTGACCTTCACCGGGCAACCTGTCCGCGAGGTAGGTTTCCAATCTCGCCGCATCTACCAACTGCTCTTCGACGGTACTCATCGCAAAACCATCGTCAAGCAAGGCCCCCGGTCGCAGACTTGGTGGTTCCGAAACGCTTCTGTGCCTTGAGAACGCGCCTCGCTATCGATGCACGATGTACTTCGGAAGGGCCATCGTAGATCCGCGCGGCGCGCGCATCGCGATAGAAGCGCTCGAGTGGAAGATCGGTTGAATAGCCCAGCGACCCATGTATCTGAAGGGCTCTGTCGACGATGTTGTTGAGCGACTCGGCTATGAACACCTTGGCGAAACCAACTTCCTGCCGGAAGTCTTGTTGGTTTTCGATGAGGTACGCGGCATGAAGAACCATTAGGCGCGACGCGTACAGCTCCATGGCGGAATCGGCGATCATCCATTGCACTGCCTGCTTGTCCGATAGCGGTGACCCGAAGGTCTCACGCTCCAACGCCCTTTTGGCTGCAAGGTCCAACGCCCTTTGCGCCATACCGATCCACCTCATGGCGTGAGCAAGGCGCGCCGGGCCTAATCTGGTTTGCGCAAGCGCGTATCCCATGCCTTCGCCGCCCAATATGGAGTCGCCAGACACGACGCAGTCGGTGATCTTCACTTCGCAATGCCCGCCGGGGCCTTCGGTCCCCATGGTTGGGATCTGCCTGATCACGTTCCAACCTGGATTGTCTGAGTCGACGAGGAACAATGTGTAACCGGCGTAGGGGGGCTGCGCATCAGGCTCGGTCTGCGCAACAACTATGGCGAACGCTGCGCCGTCGGCACCTGTGATGAACCACTTCTCACCATTGATGACCCAGTTCTCGCCAGCCTTGATCGCTCTTGTCCTTATCCCCAAAGGGTCGGAACCCGCCGCCTGTTCGGTCATAGCGAAGCAAGAGCGCGTCTTGCCCTCGGCGAGCGGCCGTAGGTATCGCTCGATCTGTTCCGCATTCGCGGCATGCAGCAAAAGGTGCATATTGCCTTCGTCGGGAGCCATGCAGTTAAGCGACAGCGAAGCCAGTCCGCTAACCCCGCATTCCTGCGATACCAATGCCATACCAAGGGGGCCGAGCCCAAGGCCGCCAAATTCAGCTGGCAAGTGGGGGTTATAGATACCCCATTCCCTGGCCTTTTCCCGCAACTCGCCAACCACTTTGTCGAAGGTTGCCTCGTCGTGATGTTCGCCGAGCACACCTTCTTGTTGAAGAACCTCTGCATCGATGAACTCCGCGACGCGGGTGCGAACGCGGTCTAACTCGTCTGGAATCTTGAAATCGATCATCGGCCAATCATAGGCGGTCAGCCGTGGGCCCCGCACGTCCGCTTGATAAGAGTGCCTTTTGAGTGTTCGAATATCTTCATGCCCGATAAGCCCTTCACCACCCGCCCAACAACCGAGGCGGACCTGCCTGCCATCGCATCGCTCGTGCGCGAACTGAACATCCGCGCCGGCAGTTCTCTAGGCCAGGAAGAAGAGAGACTGCGCGTTGACTGGAATAATCCGAAACTCGATCCGGCGAAACATACTTTGCTCGCCGAGGTGAACGGTGAGATCGCGGGCTTCGGTTTCGTTTTCATGGAGCCCCCGCAGGCAACAACCTCTGGGTTCACAACGGCCGATCAGCGAGGCAAAGGCATAGGAACAGAACTGTTGAACTTCGCCGTCGACACTGCGAGCCGGGGTGGCAACGACGAATTACTTGCATGGACGCCAAGTGCCGAGACCGAATCGATACAACTCCTTAAGAACAACGGGTTCGATCACGTGAGGTCCTTCTTCCAGATGGTCCACCCGTCACCGGGCGAGATAGCCGAGCCGACACTTCCTGCGAACATCAAAGTCGAAAGCATCGGCGGCGAAGACCGATTGTGGATGGCGAAAAAGGCGCACGACGATTCCTTCATCGACCATTGGAACTTCAGACCTATCCCGGAGGATCAGATAGCCCATTGGTTCAATTCGGATCCCAATAACGGCGAGCTATGGTTCATCGCAACCGAGGGGGCCGAGCTGGCTGGTTTGTGCCTTTGTCGGCTAAGCCCCGACGAGAATGACCAACCGCGGGGCAATGTCTCGATACTCGGGACAACTCGGCCATACCGCGGGATCGGACTCGGCAGAGCGCTTTTGGAATACGGCATCTGGCAGCTGGCAAGCAGGGAAGCCCATGAAGTCACCTTAGGCGTTGATGCGGAAAACCCGACCGGCGCCCTTGGCTTATACGAAAGGACCGGCTTCAAAGTCAGGTCCGAGAGCCGCTCTTATCGCCTGCCCCTTAGATAACGCCGCTCAAACTCGCTCCTGAAATTCCGTACTCCTCCTGGTTTCTATTCAAACTCCAGGTCGCGAGTTCTCCGGAGGGCTTGGCTCGCGACGGTCCGCCCTTTTACTGTGATCCTTCTGGCTTGAAAGGTCTGCTCCTCATTCCTTAAGACGACGGCCAGTAGTAGAGAGTCGCTTGTCTGATATATGGCACATAAGGAGCGACCGTGACCGAAACCAAGCTCGTCGAAGGTTTACGAACGTTGTGGTGATCGTAGACATAGGTCGATGTCGAGGTTGAGATGTGGCCTTCGCAGATGCTGTCGTAGACCAGGGTTGTCACACCACCAGAAACGATCTGGCTCGCTTGTGAGTCCCCGTCGTTGATGCAAAGGTTCATCGCCGGGTGGAGCCTGAGCACACCCATCGGCACTTTTAGAAGTTCGAAGTGTGACCCATTGGTGGCTGAGGCAAGTCTATGGATATCGACTTCAACGGCCGTGACCGTGTTCGTGTATACGAAGTCGAAGCTCGAATAGTTGATCCTTGCAGGCGGAGCAAAGATCCCTCCACCGGTCCATGCCGTGACTGTCGTCGACGTAACGGGGTCGGAATCATAGCCAAGGATGGAGTGCTGAGCTGTGGCGGTCGAGGTTGAAGCGTCCAAAACATCCATGAGGCTGGCACCGATCGTCCCCGGACTGCTCTCGGCCATCTTCGGTATATGAACCACCACGCTCCAGTCTTCACATACGGTTGCTGTCTGTGCTCCGTTATTGATCAGGGCGCAGGGATCTCCCATCTGACCACTTGCCCACTTGCCCGTTGCGGTGTCGGTCACGATCGGGTTGTAGTTGGAGCTGAATCCGAACATGTGACCGCAGTCGTCAACCGGCGTTGGCGGCAGGCACGGCGAGTCCCGCTCTGCCTGGGTTGCACCTCGATAGTTGTAGTTGACACCGGGCCAATCTGTGACGGCGAAGCTTCGGACCTCGAGCGACATCGGGTGCATGGTTTCGTCTATCTCGGCTGATGCAACGGGGGTGTCTATCGTGCCAAGAGTCTCGTTGTAAACGCTAGCTGGTACCCATGTGAAATAGATGTGCCCCTCCGAGACACCTTTGCTTTCAAGGGCGAAGTTGAGGTTGGCGAATCCCTCCCCGCTGCCGGCTGCTCCATCAACGTGGCCGAGGTCGATGGTCGAGTTAAGTGGAGCCGGAGGTAGGTAATACACCCCCTGAGCTGTGAGCACCGCGGTAGATAAATCGTCGGCAGTAACCACCGTGATAGCCAGAAAGGCGTTCTTCAAGCGGTAATAAAAGTTGAGCGAAAGATCGGTTTCGAAATTGGGGGTTGTTATCTTGAACGGATACTCGGCAATCGCAACACCGATGCCTCCGTTGGAGTTGGACGATCCCGAGATCGATGCCAATAAATCCTTATGTGCGGCCGTGCAATTTTCGTTCCAAGGACCGTTTCCTACAGTGTTCGTGGTCAGGGATTCCAGCGTCGCCAACTTCGATGCGAAGAAAGACTTCACCGGGAGCTGATCGCACGGCCTGATCCTGTCGATTTAACGGGAAGTCACGACGGTTTGAACCGGTTCTCTCAAGTAGCCAAGGTTCACAAGGATCGGTGGAGAGTGGTTCACGGTTGTGACGGTGGTTGTTGTCGAGGTTGGGGTAGCCGGAACTACGACAGTTTGTGTCGTGTCAAGGGTCACTGAAAATGCCGCATGTACTCGGTCCCATATTTCGGTCGCTGTATTAGTCACGCGAGGGGTATCGACTGTCGGAGTCGGAGGAGTGCCTGGCGGGGGGGTGTTTATTGTAGTGATTGAATCATCCAGGGCCTTTTTCGTACACCAACGCCATTTTGCGTCATTGACAGTCCCGGTCTGCCCGGACCAGTCGTCGATAGTGTGGGTAGGTGACGCTCCTTCGTAGTACGACGCGGAGCAACGGGGGAACTTAGGCAACAACAATGTATCGAACTTGGAGTACGAAACCTTCTTACCTAGGTCATCGTTTACCGTCCTCACCGAATTCGTTGGTAGGTCATAAACGTCGGACTTGATCTGGGCACCGTAGTCGCTCAATTCCCGGACCGAGTAATAACCGGCGAAGAGCAGCGGCATCTGCCCGAGTCCTTTGCACGTGTCCGGTGAGGTGACGAGGTCGGATTGGCCGGTCCCCGACATGAAACGGTCGCAGGAAAGCGCCGATGTGACCGCGCCTGCCAGTGCCCAGCTGGTCGGATCGAGAGGGAGCATGTGAAGTGCATGATTAACAACCGTTGCGCTCGGTGGCAGAGCAGGGGTCAAAAGCAAGGTGTTGTTGTCTTCGGAATCGTTATGGATCTCGAATGATCTTCCCATCGGGTGATATCCGTTGGCGCCGCAGAGGGTCTGGTTATCGGTTGAAGTCGTGGTCGAGGAACCGTCGGTTTGCTGCATGGCGATGGCCAAGCGTCCGCAGTAGTAGCCAACCGCCGATGGATTGCCCGAGTAGGTGAAGGAGACCGCCGTTTGAGTCGTCCCTGCTGTGGCGGTGATCAGGAATGGAACCGGATTATCGTCCGTGGTGCCAGTCACGATGTGGCCGGTCACGTCGACCCCGATGTAATCCGACATGGTGACCGTCGCGGCGACGGGCACGGCGTTCTTGGCCTTCACGTATGTCGTCTGAACGGTGTCGGTTGACTGAAATCCCCCGTCTGCGATCCCGAGCGACAACGGATCGGTGGAGGTTGAAGTGACGGTCGGGATACTGTCGGCCGAGGTCAGGCCACCGAACACACCTGCGCCCTGCCTCCAGACCGGCACTCCCGAGATCGCCTTGGCTGCATGGATGAGCGCAGCCTTTACAACGACGGTGTCGGTCACACCTTGAACCGATAAAGCGCCAGCCGATGCCGCAACTATGGCGGTCGAAACAAGGCTGGTATCCAGCACCGCTGCCGCCTTGGGTGTCCATCCCGAGCATGAGCAGTCCCAATCGGGAACCACGGCGCCGCTGGTGACGAGTGAGCCTTGAGCTTTCACTTGATTAGCGAGCTTCGATGCGATCGGAAGAACGATGTTGGCACCGGTCGGGGCCAAAAGATCGGGCTTGGCTTTTAGTTCGATGGAAGGACCTGCGGACGATTTCGGTGAGACCGTGTTGGTTGAACGATAACCACCGACGGTTATGACTGAGTCAAGGTTGGCAAGGCCCTCGATGGTCTGAGGGTTAGGCCCTAGATCACCGGCAGGGACGATGACCGACAAAGCCTTGAATGTGGTCGGAGGACTCGCCGATGAGACGTGGGATTTCACAAGGCCGTTGATCAGGCGGCGGTCCAGATCGAAGTACTTCATGAGCTCTCGGTAGCTGTTGACGGTCGCGTATTCGTTGTGGGAACGATGCTGAGATTTGAATAGGTCGTCATTGGTTGGGATGCCGTAGACGGGACCGTTTGAGCCTTGCAGCGGGGAGGAGAGCACCGAGTTAACGACCTTGTCCCATTTACCGCTCGACATGGCCGCGGTCTCTGGATCGAGAAAATCATTGGGCGGGAATCCGAGGACGACAACGTCGTAGTTGTTGGCGTAGTCGTATACGTTCTGAAGGTCCCAGTTGAGCTGATACGGGCTGATGACTCCATCGACGTAGGCGTTGTAGGAACGGATCGTCACGTGCGCCCTGTCGTTGAACAGTTGCAATAGCGCAGAGGCCATCAAGGTCCCGTACCCAAGGGAATCGCCCAGGGTGTTTCCGGTTATCTGGGCGGTCATGGTCGCAGGGAAGTTGTCCGAGGATGGATCGACCCCCGATGAGATGAGGGCCACCCTCACTGTGGGAAGGGAACCTGGGTCGGGGCGGAAGTGCTCGATCACCGAGCCCAAGCTGCTCTGAGATTGAGGAGCGCCGCCGCTATATCCATTAGGGATCCCGGCGCCGTCATCGCCGATCTTGAACCAGCTCGGAGCCTGCATGCTCACGGTCCCCGGACCCGTGGCCACGGCGGGAGGCGTTTGCATGGGAAGGATCCCGATCAGAAATACGATCACGGCAAGGCGCGCGACCAAAGACTTCTTCGAAGAAGTATCCACTAGCCCCCCTCTCAACCATTGAACGGCCCGTCCCATCGAAAGTTTCGTAGCTAGGCCCTAGGGTCTGTTTGCAAAGTATTCGGCGTTAAGTGCGATATTCGTGCTTTGTCCGGATAGATTTATTTTGCCGTCCCTAGGAAGGAATCCAATCAATCGGTGTCGAATCTTGGGGACATGACTTCCATCAGTCGCGTCCGTAAACAGCTTCTTCGAGCGGGTCTGGTCCTGCCGATGATGGCGAGCCTGATGGCGACCACAGCTGCAAGGGCCGATCTCATCAAGAGCGGAAAGACCACTTTGGTTTCATCGAACTCGGGTGGCCAAGCCGGGGACGGTAGTCGGCCCTCCATCTCAGGTGACGGCCGTTATGTAGCGTTCGAATCTTGGGATTCGCTCACCCCTGACGACACCGATGGTGGGAATTCAGACATCTACATCAAAGACACCCTGACCGGGATCACGACACTTGCAACTCCGACCGATTCACATTGCAACACGAAACCAACGATCTCGAGGGATGGAACCGGGTTGAGCTATCTTGCTGGAGGGTGGGGGACCTTCTCCGTGGGTCTTGGGATTCACGACCCGGGAGAGTTCTGCTATGGCTCGGGGGTGATGTTTCGTGACCTTCCATCGGGGGTCACGAGGAGCATCAACGACTACGTCACGTTCAATGCCAAGATGTCAAAGGACGGTCGCTATGTGGCCGCCATCGAGAACCCTTCCGAGGATGACCAATACTTCTTGTCCCTTTACGACAACGCCGGGGCCTTGGTTTGGAAGTCGTCAGAAATCTGTTATGGGGTCCAATGCTCGGCCGAACTTGAACCTGGCTTATCGATTTCAGACAACGGCAGATTCGTGGCCTTCGACACTTTTCAGAGCTCACCAAACGACACCGATGGGAATTGGGACGTTTACGTTCACGACAGGGATTCCGACGACAATGGCGTCTTCGACGAAACCGGGAAAACAACGACCTATCTCGGCGGGATCATGCCTGCAGGGAATTCACCTTGGACTAGGTATCCGACTTTGTCAGGAAACGGAAGCAGCTTGTTCTTCGTGACGTACTCTGGACGATCAACAGGGCCGCGGTATGCAATCGTTGCTCGAGATCTTGTTGCCAATACCAGTGAATTAGTCGCTTATGGCCACGTGCCTTTGATTGGAAACATCATGGATGTGAACCAGAACGGTCAGGTCTTCGCATTTACCAGTGCATCGGCCTTGACGACGGACGATGTGAATCCTTTATTGGACGTTTATTTGCGGGACAGATCCTCAGGCAGAACCTATCTGGTGTCCACAGAAGTGAACGGCCTTCCCGCCGCCGAGGATGCTTACTACCCCAGCATCTCAGCGGACGGCAAACGAGTCGCCTTCGCTACCTCGCCTTATTCTTGGCTGGACTACGACCAGCACTTTAACCGGCGCATCTTTCTAAAAGACCTGACCGTCCCTTGCGACCTCCCCGTCTGCGATCCATTCCCTGAGGTTCCCCCTTCCACCTACGATCCTCCACCGTCGCTGCCCCCGTGGCCGACGCCCCCGAGTGTCAGCCTCAGCACTAACACCGATCGGTTCGCTCCCTTCGACGACGCGACCGTTTGTTACTATTCGCCGTACAACATATTGACCAGCGGGCTTTCTAGCACCCAGACCTGCACCAGTTCATCGGCCGAGACCACTTCGGTCGCCCACGTTGCCCAGGTGGGATCGTTGTCGGTCGGAGGAACTGGATACGCCTCGACTGCTCTTGCGTCTGGTTACGTTGCTGGCGTCTATAAGTCGTCTGCGATGTCGGTGTTTCACGCGTCGGCCTCTTCGACACTAACGGCGGTTGCCAAGATCGAAGGAACCTCATTCGGGAACTTCCCGCACACCGTGTGCCTTCTGATTACCGACTCCTTGTCGGGAGCTCAACTCGGCTCCGACTGCCTGAACAAACCGACTTCGGTCAGGGACCTTTCGGTCACGGTCGGTTATACCGGTGCCCCAACGATCAAAGCTACGATCGTGGCATCTACGAGCAGGGACTTGGTCGCAGGGCAGATCCTGCTGAAAGAGATCTTGTTCACACAGGCTTGAGGTTCGGAACCTGCCAATCTTTTTGAGACACATCTGGTCACGAGTTTAGTGTCCTCCTTCCTCTGACAGCGAATCTTGAGGCGGGTTTATCCAGACGGCATTAGGGATCATCCGGGGAGAGGGCATCCCCTTCACGAACCGTTCGGGGTGCGCGTTGAACGCCTCTGCCAGGACCTTAGAACGTCGTTCATGTACGACCAGGGCGCGGCCGTAGTGGACTTGCTCGGGGGTCATCATCGCGATACCGGAGTGACGGTGAGCGGTGTTGTCCAGTCGAAAAAGCTGCCGCAGAAGCTTCTTGCGTGCTCGAACGATCCGAACCGATCGGGGAAGTCGGGGCGATACTTCATGGTCTTGAACGCGGACTCGGAGAAGGGATTGTCGTTGGAGGTGTGCGGTCGAGAGTGCGATTTGGTTACACCCAGATCAGCAAGCAGAAACGCCACGGGTCGCGAGCGCATCGCTGAGCCGTTGTCCGCGTGCAAAGTGAGCTGATCGGCGCGGATGCCCTGATTGGCAAGCGTCTGGGAGATGAGGCGTTCGGCGAGGATCTTTGATTCGGTATGAGCCAGCATCCACCCCACGACGTAGCGACTGTATATATCCATGATCTTGTAGAGCTTGAAGCGTGACCACTTCACCGGACCTTTGAGATCGGTTATGTCCCAGGTCCAGACTTCGTTCGGTGCTGTGGCCAGCAGCTCGGGTTTGGCATATGCAGGATGGGTTAGCTGGTTGCGTCGCTCACGTACTTCACCAGATGCCGCAAGGACGCGGTAGAACGTACGCTCTGCGGCAAGGTAGATGCCTTCGTCCATCAGCGTCGCCACGATCTCGCCAGGTGCGGTGTCGACGAAGCGCTCCGAATGACAAACATCAAGCACCTTTGCCCGTTCGTCGTCATCGAGCGCTCGCGGATGCGGCGTTGGCTTCGGATGAGGACCATGCATCCGTCCACGTCTTCGCCGGTAGAACGTGGCTGGCACCACACCCATCTGCGCACACGCTGCTCTCGTGCCGATCGCAGGAGCCAGTTTCTCCGCCGCCTCCATCACGACTCCTCGCCGCTGTCGAGCGGTATCCCCAGGAGCCTGGAGACTTTTTTTTGGACATCGATTACGAGTCGTGCGTTGTCGAGGTCGCGGCGAAGCCGATCGTTCTCAGCGCGGAGCTTGGCGTTGTTCGCTGCAAACGGGTCGGGCTTCGGACCGCGTCTGCGCGGCGAACCAGAAAGTGAGCCAGCATCCCGCTGCTTGCGGAACGCGTCCAAGTGTGAGGAGTACAGACCTTCGCGCCGAAGGATCGCAGCAATCGAGCCTGCCGGAGCCGAATCGGTCTCGGCCAGGAGGCGGAGCTTGTACTCGGCAGTGAACCGGCGCCGCTGTGGACGTTCGGGTACTTCCGGATCAGGTGTCACGTTTACAGCATCAACCAAGACTGCGGTCGTTGTCATCGTCGTATCCATGAGACGAACCTACCTTGTCTCACCCTCGTCACTGATTAGGTGGGGCTAATGTGTCTCATGCAGGATTGGCAGAGAGGGGTTCTCCAAAGAGTACCCAGAACACCCAGATCCCACTAGCAGCTTGTTGAAAGTCTGCGCTAGGCCCCGTCGAAACGCTCGGAATTAGAGGAATCTGTCTGCAGGCGTCGAATAAAACTGAGGTGACGAATCACGGGGGCCAGTGACGAGGGCAATGGACATTATGAAAGGGTCTGTGAAAGGCGCCCGCTTTGGGCTCGTGAGCGGCCTTTGCATCCTCAGCATGCTGGCTCTGCAGCCTGGGCACGCGGCCTCTGCCAGCATCATTCGGCCTTTCGCCGGTGGCGGTGTCGGTGACGGCGGCCCTGCCGTAAATGCCAACTTCAACTACCCGCGGAATCTCGCAAGCGACGGGGCAAGTGGGACCCTCATCGCCGATACCAAAGCCAATCGCATCAGACGAGTCACGGCCGACGGCATCGTTCGCACGGTGGCAGGAACCGGAACTCAGGGCTACTTAGACGGCGGTTCGGCCACTGCGGCCTGGCTCAACCAACCCGAAGGGGTTGTTGGGTCCCTCGATGGCACGTTTTGGATCGCCGACACAGGCAACAACACGATCCGCAAAGTCACGAGTTCGGGATCCATTTCGAGGATCTCCACCAACACGGACTGCAGATTCGGCGGAGACGGTGGACCTGTTTCGAGTGCGTATTTCTGTCATCCGGAAGGCATAGCGCTTTCTCCGTCAGGCGACCTTGTGATCGCGGATACGTTCAACAATCGCATCCGCAAAGTCGCGCCCTCCGGAACTATCACGACCATCGCGGGAACGGGGGCCCGGGGTATCACCGGGGATGGTGGCCCGGCAACGGCCGCCACCTTCTATAACCCGACCTTTGTTACGTTCAACCCTGCAGGCGAACTCATCATCTGCGACACATACAACCACCGGGTTCGCAAGATCGACTCCAGTGGTGTCATCACTACCGTCGCGGGTACGACAGCGGGTTTCAGTGGCGATGGGGGGCCGGCAACATCCGCCGCCTTGAAAGACCCGTTCGCGGTGGCGTTCGACGTGAACGGGAACATGCTGATCGCCGATACGCTGAATTACAGAGTTCGAAGGGTTAGCACAGCCGGAATAATCACGACGGTCGCGGGCAACGGGTGTCAGAGTTGTGGCTACGTTGTCGATGGAACGCAAGCGTTATCAGTTGGCCTCTACGTCCCATCTGGCCTACAGACTCTTTCGTCGGACGAATATCTGATCGCAGACAGCGGATGGAACAAGGTCTTCAAAGTAGATACAGCTGGAGTGGTCAGCACATTCGCCGGCAACTTCCGGACAAGTTTCTACGCCGGTGACGGGGGCCCCGCTATCAACGCCGCTCTCACGACTCCAACCGTTTTGACAACAGACAAGTGGGGCAACGTTTACTTCGCCGACCAATCTTCCGCAGGTTTAGTCCGCAGGGTCGACCGATCGTCCGGAATCATCACGACCCTCGCTGGCGGTGGCAACGGACATGCCGGAGTGCCAGCCCTGTCAGCGAACATATCTCCAGTCATGGGCTTGGCTGTAGATTCCTCTGGGATCCTTTACATCGCCAGCGGGCAGAACCGGATATGGAAGATCGACGGCGCAGGGATACTGCAAACAGTCACGAACGACTCCTGTTATTACAACTGTCCGCTCGGCGACGATGGCCCGGCGAATCAAGCCTACGTGATGGGACCTATGCAGATGACGTTCGATGGTGATGGCAACTTGTTCGTCGCGGAATCGGGCAGAGACTCTGTCCGACAGATCGACAGGAACGGGATAATCCACACGGTTGCAGGCGGCGACCACCTCAACTCCCTTGGTTACAAGGACAATCTGGTTGATCCCGAAGGGGTCGCAGTTGACGACGCCGGAAACCTCTTCATCGCTGAAACATCACGCAACCGCATCGCCATCCTTGATCGGACGGGAGTGATTCGCATCTACGCGGGAGGCGGCGCCACCGTCGTGCCGGTTTACGGCGCGCCGGCCCTGGAGAATTTCATTAGCTCACCGCGCAATCTCTCTGTGGACAGCAACGGCGGGCTCTACTTCACGATGCTCGGATCGAACCGCGTCGGGTACATATCCCCGGGCGACGGATCAGTCCTGATCACTGTCCTCCCCAGCCCAAAGGCGTCGGTCAACTCGGCCAATCTGTATTCGTTCGCCGGGTCGGAGCAGGCCGGATACTCAGGCGACTACGGGCCGAGCGCAACCGCACTTCTTCACGGTCCCACTGCCGCAATGTTCGACGCGGTCTCAGGCAAGGTCTACATCACCGACACGGTCAATTCACGTATCCGCGTTGCCGACGCGTTCTAACGCGTCCTGCTTTTAGTGACCGAGCTTAGGTTAGGTCCCCGCTAGCTCCGGCTCGGGAGCCTTGGGGGCCCCACCCTTGGTGTGGAAAACGATCTTTTGTTTGTCGGGCTTATCGGGGTCGGGTTCGGTGTCAACCAAGATGGTCTGGCCAGCACTGAACTCTTTCCACAAGATCTTCTCGGAAAGTGGGTCTTCGACCAGCCTTTGGATGGCCCTGCGCAGAGGTCGGGCGCCGAGTTGCGGATCGTAACCCTCTGCCGCGAGATGGTCTTTGGCCGCGTTGGTGAGTTCGATGCCAACATCGAGGCTCTGCAAGTGATCGCTCACCCTCTTGAACATCATGTCAACGATCTCACGAACATTCTCACGCGAGAGTTCACGGAACACGATCACGTCGTCGATACGATTCAAGAATTCCGGGCGGAAGTGTGTCTTTAACTCCGCATGAACTTTCTCTTTCATCTTCTCGTAACTCACATCGCCCGACTCTGAAGCGAAACCGAGCGATGCTTTGCGAAGGTTCTGGGTCCCCAGGTTCGACGTCATGATGATGACCGTGTTTTTGAAGTCAACGGTGTGGCCCTGCGAGTCGGTAAGACGGCCGTCTTCGAGGATCTGAAGAAGCGTATTGAAAACATCGCCGTGAGCCTTCTCGATCTCGTCGAAGAGCACAACACTGAACGGCCTGCGCCGCACGGCCTCGGTCAACTGTCCGCCTTCTTCGTAACCGACGTAACCGGGAGGTGAACCTATGAGGCGCGACACGGTGTGCTTCTCCATGTATTCACTCATGTCGAGTTGGATGAGCGCTTCTTCGTCGCCGAACAAGAATGCGGCAAGCGTCTTCGAAAGCTCAGTCTTTCCAACTCCGGATGGGCCGAGGAAGATGAACGAACCGCTCGGACGCTTGGGGTCTTTGAGGCCAGCCCGAGTGCGGCGGATAGCCTGCGAAACGGAGTGCACAGCATCGGTTTGGTCGACGATGCGCTTGTGCAGTTCGTCTTCCATGCGGATGAGTTTCTCGGTCTCTTCTTCGGTCAGTTTGTAAACGGGGATGCCGGTCCATGTAGATAGGACTTCGGCGATCTCTTCTTCGCCGACCTCGGCCAAGACTTGACCCTCTTTGTCCTGCCATGCGGCCTCTTTGACCTCGCGGTCGGTGAGCAGCTGCTTTTCGGTTTCTCTTAGTTGCGCTGCCTTTTCGTAATCCTGCTCGTCGATGGCAGCCTGTTTCGCTTTGGCCACTTCAGAGATCTGCTCGTCGATCTCACGTAGGTCAGGCGGCGCGGTCATCCTGCGGATGCGAAGGCGCGAACCGGCCTCGTCGATCAGGTCGATCGCTTTGTCGGGAAGGAAACGATCGGAGATGTAACGGTCGGCGAGGTTGGCCGCTGCGACCAATGCCTGGTCGGTGATCTGGATGCGGTGATGGGCCTCGTATCTGTCACGCAGACCCTTCAAGATCTCGATCGTGTGGGCGACCGTTGGCTCGGGCACCACGATGGGCTGGAACCTGCGCTCCAATGCCGCGTCTTTCTCCAAGTGTTTGCGGTATTCGTCCAGCGTCGTGGCCCCGATGGTCTGCAATTCTCCGCGGGCAAGCATGGGTTTCAAGATCGAAGCGGCGTCGATGGCCCCTTCGGCTGCCCCTGCGCCGACCAGGGTGTGCAGCTCATCGATGAACAGAACGATGTCGCCGCGGGTACGGATCTCTTTTAGAACTTTCTTCAGTCTCTCCTCGAAGTCGCCTCGATAGCGTGAACCTGCGACAAGGGCCCCGAGGTCGAGCGTGTAGATCTGCTTGCCGCGCAATGTCTCGGGGACTTCGCCCTTGACGATGCGCGACGCGAGGCCTTCGACGATTGCGGTCTTGCCAACTCCGGGCTCGCCAATAAGAACTGGGTTGTTCTTGGTCCTTCGGGAAAGCACCTGCATGACCCGCTCGATCTCTTTCTCACGGCCGATGGTCGGGTCTAGTTTGTTCTGCTGGGCGAGTGCGGTCAGGTTGCGGCCGAACTGATCGAGGATGGGTGAGCCGCCCGGTGTAGGCGCCTCGCCTGGCGCGCCTTTTTCTTGACCTGCGCCGTAGCCGGAAAGCAGCTGGATGACCTGCTGGCGAACACGTCCGAGGTCGGCCCCCAGCTTCTGCAGGACCTGGGCCGCCACGCCTTCGCCTTCACGGATGAGACCGAGAAGGATGTGCTCTGTGCCTATGTAGTTGTGACCAAGTTGAAGCGCCTCACGAAGCGACAGTTCCAAGACCTTTTTCGCGCGCGGCGTAAACGGGATATGTCCCTGCGGAGACGATGACCCCGTGCCGATGATCTCTTCGACCTGCGACCTTACGGAGTCGAGTGAAACCCCAAGAGACTCGAGCGCTTTCGCTGCAACGCCTTCGCCCTCGGAGATCAATCCAAGAAGTATGTGTTCGGTGCCTATGTAGTTGTGGTTGAGCAGCCGCGCCTCTTCTTGAGCCAAAACGACGACTCGCCGGGCTCGATCTGTGAAGCGTTCAAACATGGATGACATCTGTCTCCTCCGGGACCCCATCTAGCACTTCTTCGGTAGCCCCGTGACTCATTATATGGGGAGCCCCTGGCTTACTTAGGTGGGCCTAATATCAACATTGCCTATCATGTCGGCTTACCCAGGTTCGACGTTGAGCATTCCCAAGATATTCAATGCAGATCATCGCTTGCGTCGCTAAGGATGCCCGACCTTGCCGTGTTGTAGAAGGGGGCCTCACCGCCAGGGGTCGAACCGGAAAAAAAGTACATCCAGTCCTCGTCGAGGATATTGGTCCTTTGCAGGTCTGCGGTGAAGGTCTTCATCAATAGATCGAGCTGGGCCCCCGATGGGCTCCAAAGACCTTGAAGGTCCCTCTCGGCCATCACATGGTCGGAAAGTCCGAATGAGAACCTGAGGTGCCCGTAGCGCGACCTATCCACCTGCTCGAATTGTGCGATCAAGAGGCTGCGATCTGTACGAAGACCAGCCTTGGCGAATGAATCGGCCAAGACCATGGTGGCGTCGTAGGCGTCGACCTCGTCCGCTGTGGGGGATGCATGGAACCTCTTGCGGAACGCTGCCCTGAATGCGGCAACCGGCTCGACGCGGTCCCCCACTTGCGCAGGACGTGCGTAGTCACCCGCGATCACCATGCCGGCGACGGGAGTCACCGCGAAGGATGAGTGAAAACCGGCCAACTGGGGCCTCCAACCATCGGAGATCTTCGAGCGACCCGCATAGGCGTTATCGGTCCCGAACCGCTTGATCGCTGCCGCGATGAAGGCTCGGCTGCCCTCGATGACGACCGCCTGGGGCTTGGCTGCCGAAAGAACTGCGAACGCGGCGTCTACATCGCCTTGCGCATCGACCAATGTAAGTCCCCGATCGCGAAACATCGCGCCCAAGGAATGAAAGGCCGAATCGCCTGCTAGACCGGGTTCACGCATGAGACCCACCGACTTGTATCTTCGGTCACCGGGACCGAAATATCGCGCTAGCCGCCATGCTTCCCATGAGTGTGGAGTATCGACTTGGAACATCGATGCACCAAGGGCCCCCGCATCGTATAGGTCGTCTGCCAGTTCGAATACAGGAAACGAATTCGCATCGAGTTGATGACGCACCGTACGAAGAACTTCGGCGCCGCCAACCGCAAGCGCGCCGATGGTGGTTGTTACGTTCGAAGCCGACAACAATGCCTGCGCTTCGAGTTTCGATTGGACGATCTTGACGCGGAATGCTTCGCTGTGGGCTTGCGACACTTGCTCAGCCGCGAGTTCGGCTCCCTTTCGATAACCGGCGACGCGTTCGTCGTCCGGCGAAGAAGCCAGGACTACTTGCACAACCGGGGTGTAGCGACGAGGAAGGGCGGTACCGCTAGGTTTCTCAGATCTGGGCGGCGTCGAACGCGCTGAACAGGCAGAAAGCGCAGCCACCACGAACAACGCGGTTACTAGAGATAAACGCGCGCGGGTCGAGTTAGTTGTCGCCGAGCCTCCTGATGCGAACGATCTCGGCCAGTACTGAGACCGCGATCTCTTCAGGGGTCTCTGAGCCGATCGGCAGACCGACCGGTGAATGGACCTTGCTGATCTGCTTCGCATCGAATCCGGCTTCCTTAAGTTCACTCAGTAAATGACCAGTATGTCTGCCACTACCCATCATGCCGAGGTAGGGAACCGGAGTTGGCAGCAATGCCCGCAGTACCGGTTGAGAGAACTCTTCATCGTGTCCGCATATGACTACGAAGGTATTGGCTCCGGGACGCAGAGCTTCGACGTCTTTGTAAGTTGGAGTAACTATCACTTCGTCGGCGCCGTCGAACTCCCCGACGCTTGGGCTTCTTGGGCCAGCCGCGACCCTTACGTGATAACCCATCGCCTCGCCGAGCCCCACAAGGGCCCTTGCCACCGGACCAACTCCAACAACCAACAGTTCGAGGATCTGGACCGATCTAGCTGGCAGTACATCCCCCGGGGAATAAGGCTGGACGGTCACAAGCGCCTTCATCTGCTCATCCCATGGATAGATGTTGTCGAAAGCATCACCCGATTCCATGGCGATAGATGCATCGGCCGCACCCGAACGGTCGAATCCATCACAACCGAGCGAGCCGTAAGTTGACCCGTCGTCCAATACCGCTATGCATACTCCGGGGCGCGTTGGAGGATCACCAACCACATCGGTCACAGTCACCAATGCCGCCCTATGCCCGCGTTTGATCGCTCGGTCCAGCGCCAAGTGCGGATCCACTTAAACCTCTGGACGCATGGCAGGGAACAAGATGACATCTCTGATCGATGGCGCACCAGTGACAGCCATAACCAGGCGCTCTATGCCAAGTCCGAGCCCGCCGGTTGGGGGCATCCCATATTCGAGGGCACGCAGGAAGTCTTCGTCAACGAGATGAGCTTCGTCGTCACCCGCCTCTCGCGACTTGGCTTGCTGCACGAACCGGTTGCGTTGGTCTATGGGATCGGTCAATTCCGAATAGGCAACGCCAACTTCGACTCCCCCGATGATCATGTCGAGGTGTTCCGTGAATCGTTCGTCGGAGCGATGCTCTCGCGCGAGTGGAGAGACTTCTTTCGGATAATCCATCACGAACGTTGGCTGCATCAGCGAGGTTTCTACTTTCTTCTCGTAGATCTCGATCATAAGTTTGCCCCACGACCACTTGGGATCGAATGGAACGCCGAGGCGCGAGCACTCATCGCGAAGGTCAGCATCGGGATCGACCCCGGCTTCTTTGACCAGATCGATGAGCCTGGCTCTGCGAAAATCTGGCTCGAGGTCGATCGTGCCGCGGTCGCTTTGTATCTTGAGCGTTCCCGCGGCAGCCAGCGCCGCCTCGCGCACCAGCGTCTGCAGGATCTCGGCCATGTCGTTGTAGTCGGCGAAGGCTTCGTAGAGTTCGAGCATCGTGAACTCGGGGTTGTGGTTGATGCTGACGCCTTCGTTGCGAAAAACCCGATTGACTTCGTAGATCTTCTCCATGCCGGCGACGATCAATCGCTTGAGATACAGCTCGGGCGCGATGCGAAGATAAAGATCCATATCTAAGACGTTGTGATGCGTTACGAATGGCTTGGCCAGTGCTCCGCCCGGGATGGGTTGAAGCATCGGAGTTTCTACCTCGATGAAACCTCGACCATCGAGCATCGAGCGGATACTGCTCACGATGCGCGACCGGGTTTCGAAAAGAGCCCTCGACTCGGGGTTCGTCATCAGATCGAGATAGCGCTGACGGTATCTCAGCTCGACGTCTTTGAGTCCATGGAACTTCTCCGGCAGGGGGCGCAGCGATTTGCTCAGAAGTTCGAAACCATCGATCGCGATTGAAAGTTCCCCGCGCTTGGTGCGAACCACGAGGCCCGAGGCACCGATCCAATCGCCGAGGTCTAAGGCGGCGAAGGCTTCGAAACGTTCGGCCAGCGCGTCGGCGCGCGCGAACAACTGGATCTTGCCGGTTGCGTCTTGCAGGTCGGCGAAAGCAAGTTTGCCTTGTCGCCTGATGGCCATGACCCTTCCGCCGACCCTGGCATGTTCAGACGAATCGGTCCCCGGCTCGAGGGCCAGGAACTTGTCGATCAGGTCTTTGATCGCGTGGGTTCGCTTGTAGCCAACCTTGTAGGCGAGTTCACCGGAGGCAACTACGTCGCCGAGTTTCTTCCGCCGGGCGGCCTCATGATCGCCTGCTCCTGGGGTCGGCGTATGGTCAGTTTGGTTCGACATTGCGTTCATAAAGGATGCGCAGACCTGCAAGGGTTAGTGCAGGTTCGTGGCGCGCTTGGATGGAACACTCCGAAAGCACGAGTGGCGCAAGGCCCCCCGTCGCGATCACCTCGGCGGTTCCACCTAACTCTTTCTTCATGCGCTCCACCATACCCTCGACCAACGAGACTGCGCCGAATAGAACGCCCGAACGCACCGATTCGATCGTTGAGCGACCGATAACACTTTTCGGCATAACCAATTCGACCCTTTGGATAAGTGCGGCCGAGTCCCAAAGCGCGCGGGCCGAGATGGTGACTCCTGGCGCGATGGCACCGCCTAGGTATTCTCCAGCTTCGCTAACTGCATCGAATGTCGTTGCCGTCCCGAAGTCGATAACGATAAGTGGTCCGCCTGCGAGAGCATGAGCCGCAACCGCATTCACTATCCGGTCGGCGCCCACCTCGCGTGGATTGTCGGTGAGGACCGGCATGCCTGTCTTTATCCCCGCCTCAACCACGACGGGATCGAAATGGAAGTACTTCTCGACCATCTCGCGCATCGCTCCTGTGAGGCTGGGGACAACGCTCGATATGACTACACCGGTAACTTGGCGCGAGAACGACAAGTCCTGGAAAGACAGGAATTCTTGAAAGATGAGCGCTAGTTCGTCGGCTGTGCGACGGGGCTCGGTCGAGGTCCGCCACTCGGCAACGATCTGCTCTGACGAGAAGATACCGATGTGAGTTTGAGTATTACCGACATCTACGGCAAGGAGCATCTAGTGATCGGCGGCGACTGTTATCGGTCTATTCGAATCGTCAACCAGAACGACGCGGGGAACCAAGCTCTGCGCCTCGTCATCTTCCATCTCGGCGTACGCTATGACGATGACTTTGTCGCCCTTTTGGACTAAACGCGCTGCGGCGCCGTTAAGCACAACCTGTCCTGAGTCGCGATCGCCTTCGATGATGTAGGTCTGGAAGCGTTGACCGTTATCGATGTCAACAACGTGTACCTGCTCGAACGGGAGCATGCCCGACAACTCGATCAGAACTGGGTCAAGGGTGATGCTTCCCACATAATCGATGTTGGCGTCGGTCACGGTCGCACGGTGGATCTTTCCGTGCATCATGATGCGTTTCATCTAACCCTCCTGGTTCAGGCCGGTTGCCCGGTCCCGACTTGGTTTTCAAGCTCGATGTTATCGATGAGTCTCGTGTGACCTATAAATGCTGCCACAGACACGACAGTCTTGCCTGAGATGACAACCGGGGGCATCAGATCGTTGCCTCCAGCAACATCGACGTATTGGATCGTGACGGAGGCATCCTGTCCGATAACAGACGAAACAACCCGTTTGATCACGCCTGGATCCACCTCGCCGCTCGCATAGGCCTCGGCCCCCGCAACCAGGGCTCGATGGATCACAGCGGCTGCCCGCCTTTCTTCAGCCGATAGGTACTTGTTCCTGCTCGACATGGCCAGGCCATCGGGTTCACGCACGGTCTCGCAGGCAACTATCTCGACCGGCAGGCTTAGATCGCTTGTCACCTGCCTCAGCACAACCACCTGCTGATAGTCCTTCTTTCCCATGTAAACGCGGCATGGTCCGACCGCACTGAACAGCTTGACGCAAACAGTGGCAACGCCAGCGAAATGGCCTGGCCGGTAGTAACCCTCGCTAAGGTTCGCGATCGGTCCAGGATCGACGGAGGTTGAGATGGCACCGCCTGGATACATCTGTTCGACGGAGGGAGAGAACAAGATATCTACGCCAGCCTTTTCGCAGATGGCGTGGTCTCGCTCGGGGTCTGTTGGATAACGATCGAAGTCGTCGGAGGGCCCGAACTGCAAAGGGTTGACGAAT
This sequence comes from Actinomycetota bacterium, assembly GCA_046262935.1. Classification (GTDB taxonomy): domain Bacteria; phylum Actinomycetota; class CADDZG01; order JAHWKV01; family JAHWKV01; genus JBHELT01. Next base: position 115,014 of record JBHELT010000074.1, read on the forward strand.
ATCGAAACAACAACGACGTCGTTGTCGCGCTTCGCCCGCTCGATCAATGAAACATGACCGTCATGCAAGTACCCCATGGTGGGAACGAAGCCAACTCGTTTCGAATATTTGCGCTCGGCATCTAAGCTCGCGCGAAGGTCTTCGATAGATCCGGTCGCGATCATCCGCTTCCTTCGAGCAGAGACTTGATCTGAGACACTTGCGTGGCCGAGATCGAACCACGACCCTCGGCTATCGCAAGTGCAGACAAGCCGAGTGTGACGTAAGCATCTCTAACGGCGCCATCGGTGCCAAGGCGCGTCAGGTGCCTTGCGATGGTTGATGCGTCCCCTCGCGCGAATGGCCCGGTGAGCGCGTTCGCCGGTCCGAGTTTTTCGAGATTGGCAAGGGTCCCCGACATCAGGGGCAAGTACGGAGCGATGTCACGCCCTGTCTCCTCGATGAGGTAAGCAAGCACGGTTAGGAAGTTGGAAGCGATCACCGCGTCCAAGTGATACTGATCGCGCTCTTCGTCACTCAACCAGAGCACGCGGCCCCCAACCGCTTCTACGAAGCCTTGCGACCAATCGCGCATAACATCGTCGCAGGTCACGCCGAACCATGAACCGGGGATGCGCTCGATCCCGCGCTCAACATCGGGCACCGACTGAAGAACATGGGCCGCCACTATCTGAGCGCCAGCCGTCTGCAGCGGGACTAATGGCTGAAGGCCTATCGAACCCGCAGCATGAAGAACCACCGTGCCTGGCTCGAGTTGCACCCCAGCGAGGTCTTCGGCCACCTTGGCGACCACGTCGTCGGGAACCGCGATCAAGATCGCATCGGCGCCTTCGATCACATCTAAGAAAGATGTTGAACTGGGGCATCCGATGTGACTCGACGCTCTGTCGAGTGAGGCTGATGACCGCCCTGATGCTCCGATGATGCGGTGACCAGCCCTTTTGAGCAGAACTCCAAGGCTAACGCCAACGCGGCCCGCGCCGATTATCGAGAAAGAGGTATGAGGTTCGAATCGCATGGGTGATCCAGTTCGTAGATACCGGTCGATTCAAGTATAGGCGTCACCTATCGGCCCCGATAACCGGACTCCGTCGATCTGATTCGAACCGTGTGACGAATAAACCGACAATGGCTCACCCGAAGGCAATTCGAGGTCGGGACACATCTCAAGAAGTGGAACCATCACGAACTCACGGTTGGTCAGCTCCGCGTGAGGGATGACCACATCGTCGTCACACACGATGGACGAGCCGTAAAGAAGCAGATCCAGATCGATGACGCGCGGTCCCCAATGTTCGTCTGACAGGGTCCTGCCAAGCAGGGCTTCGATCTGTTTGAGATGACGCAAAAGATCACGAGCTTCGAGTTCGGTTTCAACTTCGCAGGCCGCGTTCAAGAAGTCGGGTTGTGGGGGCCCAACCGGATCGGTGTCATACGCCGACGAGATCCGAGTCAGTTTCGTCGAAGCGATCGCCGCAATCTCGTGCAGAGCGCGCTTGATGTTGGATAGGCGGTCACCAAGGTTCGAACCTAACCCGATGTAAGCCAGGGTCACCTTCCCCGTTGGATCTCCACGATAACCGCCTCGAGGTCGGCTTCGATCGGAGGAGTTGGCTTGGCCACCCTCACGAGGGTTGAAAACACTTCACGGTGGCCGAGCACTGCATCGGCTATCCGTTCTGCTAGTGCTTCGATCAAGGTATATCGCTCCATCGAGACGATACGCTGGACCTCTTTGATCAACGAGTCGTAATCGAGTGTTTTGCCGAGCAAGTCGCTCATGCCGGCCTCGCGAAGATCCAGGCGACATTCGACATCGACTATGAAGTGCTGACCATGTTCGCGCTCGATGCGATTGGCGCCGTGATAGCCGAACACCTTAAGGCCAGTGATGATGATCTTGTCGCTCATAGCGATAGCCCGTCGCCCGACGCGAGGGGGCCCCTGAGTGCTTCGGTCATGCGAGCCACCCGCACCATCTCCTTCACGTCATGCACCCGCACGATATCTACCCCCTGCTCAACCAACAATGACACAGTCGCGGCTGTTCCCTCGAGGCGCTCATCGGCTTCGAGCCCAAGGACCGCACCGATGAACCTCTTGCGCGACGGTCCCACCAGGACGGGAAACCCTTCTTGCTTGAACCGCTTGACCGACCTTATCAAGGCCAGGTTGTGTTCAAGCGTCTTTCCGAACCCGATCCCCGGATCGATCACGATCGATCCCGGCGAGATCCCGCGGTTCTCAGCCCATCTGGCCCGTTGAGCGAGCCATCCCTGCACTTCGGCCACGACATCTTTGTAATGGGGGTCTGTCTGCATGGTCTTGGGGTCACCTTGCATGTGCATCAGAACCACCCCGGCACTCGCCCCTCTGACCACGTCTACCATCGAAGGGTCGTGGCTCATCGCGGAAACGTCGTTCACGATGATCGCTCCTGCACCGAGCGCCGCCTCGGCCACACTTGCCTTTCGAGTGTCGATCGAAACGGGCACCGTGAGCTGGGTGGTGATCTGTTCGATCACTGGAATGACTCGACGCAACTCCTCGACGGTGTCAACTGCGGCCGCGCCCGGACGGGTCGACTCACCGCCGATATCGACGATATCGGCTCCATCTTCGACCATCTGCCGAGCCGCCCCGACGGCTGCGTCGATGTTGATGTTCCTGCCGCCATCGAAGAAGGAGTCGGGAGTCACATTCAAGATGCCCATCACAACGCAGCGCGCACCAACTTCGATAACCCTGTCCACGCAACGCCATAATTTCACGGCAGGCTCGCCCCAACATCCATCAGATCCCTCGCATCAGCCTCATGGCTTCTTCCCGGGTAGCCACGTTTTCACGGAACAGACCACGCACCGCCGATGTAACTGTTAGTGACCCTGGTTTTTGAACACCGCGCATGGTCATGCATAGATGCTCTGCCTCAACGACGACGAATACGCCGCGAGGATCAAGTCTCTTCTGCATGGCATCGGCGATCTGCATCGTCATACGCTCTTGCACCTGCGGCCTGCGCGATGCGACCTCTACAACGCGCGCCAGTTTCGACAGGCCTGTAATCTGACCCTTCCTATTGGGCAGATAGCCTACGTGCGCCTTGCCGATCCACGGAAGCAAGTGATGTTCGCACATGCTGTATACGGCAAGATCGCGCACCATGATCATCTCGTCGTAATCGGATTCGAACAAAACATCTATCTCGTCGGCTGGATCCTTGCCGATGCCCGAGAAGATCTCGTTGTACATGCGCGCGACGCGGGCTGGCGTTTCGCGGACATCCGCTCGGTTGGGATCTTCGCCAACCGCTGCGAGTATCTTCCTGACGGAATCCTCGATGGCCTCATCATTCATCGAATGGGACCAGGTTCACGCGCCTTATCTTGTAGCCGGTCCACACACCTTGTCGCCAGTAGATGTCGCTTTTCACGATGGCTTCGGCGGCATCCTCGGACTCAACAGCCAGTATCAGAAGCGTAGCGCTCATATCGGCGAATGGTCCTGCAAGAAGCAGGGCCCCCTCTTTGTGCAATTTTCGGAGTCGCTCCAGATGTTGCTCACGAAATGGCTCACGCTTCGTCTCGGCCCCCTCGACGTAGATCGCTTCAACTAAGTGGCAGCCTTGAGTTTCAACCATCGCCGGAGGGTACTCTCAGGCTGGTGCTGGTTCGGCACCACCGGTTGGGCGTCTGCGGGGCTTCGCTGGTTTCTTCGCCGTGGTGTCCGCGCCGGTCTGCATCGCAGCGCGACCGCTGGCCTCGCGAAGCAGACGGGGGATCTCGTTTCGGATGGCCCGTTTAGGAACATCGGCGAACAGTTCTTCGACCTCGTGCTTCTCGACCGTTTCCTTCTCGATGAGCCGGTCGACCATCGCGTCCAGATGTGAACGGTAGGTCGAACAGATCTCCCATGCTTCGGTGTGCGCCTCGTCTACGAGCCTTCTGATCTCTTGGTCGATCTCGGCCGCGACCGACTCGGAATAGTCGGGATGTGCTGAAATATCACGCCCAAGGAACGGCTGATCAACCTTTTCGCCAAGGGCCATCGGCCCAAGGGCTTCGCTCATGCCGTACTCACAAACCATCTTGCGCGCGATCGAAGTAACGCGCTCGAGGTCGTTGCTGGCTCCGGTTGTTGGGTCTTGGAAGACAAGTTCCTCGGCCACCCTTCCGCCAAGCAGCAGCGCAAGTTGATCGATGAGCTCGGAGCGCGACTGCAGCACGCGATCTTCTAGAGGAAGGTTGAGGGTGTATCCAAGGGCCCTGCCCCTAGAGATGATCGAGACCTTGTGAACGGGGTCGGCATTCGGAAGGGCCCAACTCACAAGTGCGTGGCCGGCCTCGTGGTAAGCGATGATCCGCTTCTCCCGCTCGGAGATGATGCGGGACTTGCGTTCGGGGCCTGCGATGACCCGTTCGATAGCTTCTTCCAATTCCGACATCGAGATGTCTTTCTTGTTCCGCCTGGCTGCGAGCAGAGCCGCTTCGTTGACCACGTTGGCCAAGTCGGCTCCGGTGAAACCAGGAGTCCTTCGCGCAAGAATCCCGAGGTCTACATCTTTACCAAGTGGCTTGCCACGCGCGTGGACCTTGAGGATCTGCTCGCGTCCCTTCAGATCGGCTCGGTCGATAACGATCTGGCGGTCAAAACGTCCTGGCCGAAGAAGCGCAGGATCCAAGATGTCTGGCCGGTTGGTCGCCGCCATCAAGATGACCCCGGTTCGCACGTCGAATCCATCCATCTCGACGAGCAGTTGGTTAAGGGTCTGCTCACGCTCATCGTGTCCGCCACCCAAGCCCGCGCCTCGATGACGGCCAACGGCATCTATCTCATCAACGAAAACGATGGCAGGAGCGCTTGCCTTAGCCTGCTCGAAGAGGTCGTGCACCCTTGCGGCACCAACACCCACGAACATCTCGACGAAATCCGAACCCGATATCGAGAAGAAGGGGACTCCGGCCTCGCCAGCTACCGCGCGGGCAAGCAGGGTCTTGCCGGTCCCAGGGGGGCCGAAGAGAAGCACACCTTTGGGGATCTTGGCTCCCATCGCCTGGAACTTGGCCGGGTTCTCGAGGAATTCCTTGATCTCCTCGAGTTCTTCGATGGCTTCGTCAACTCCGGCAACGTCGCCGAAGGTGATCTTGGGTTGGTCCTTGCTCACGAGTTTGGTCTTGGCTTTGCCGAAACTCATCACTCGGTTCCCACCGCCCTGCATCTGCTGGAACAGGAAGAAGAAGATGCCGATGACGATTATGAAAGGCAAGATGTTGGCAAGAAGAGAGGTCCATACCGAGGGGTTCTCGGCCCTTATCTTCAATATCTTCGTTGAGTTTTGCTCTTTGAGTTCCTTCTGCAATTCGGCCAGATCACCGAACTCTGAACGGAATTTGGTCTTGTCTTTCAACTCGCCCTCGATGCGCGAGCTTCCTTTGTAAGCGGTCAGACTCAAGACCTCGTGGTTGTCGATGGCCTGAGCAACTTCGCCGTATTCGATCTTCTTGGCAGTGCCGCCTTTGCCTATGGCAGCGGCGACGATCCAGATCCCGATGATGATTATCAGGAAATAGAAGATGGGGTTCTTGAGCAATCTATTCACGGTGCGGTCAGCGTAGCACGACGCCCAAACTAACCCAATCCTTCGCCGGGGCCGACGCCTTGGAGCAGGGCTATGAAAGGTAGATGACGATGACGCTGTTCGTAATCGAGGCCATAGCCGATCACGAACTGTGGAGGGATCTCGAAGCCCTCGTAGCGAACGTCCAGATCAACCTTCTGGATCCCGGACTTTCGTAGAAGCGCACACACCTCCAGGCTGGCAGGGCGTCTGGCCTTTAGATACTTCAAAAGATAATTGAGCGTCAAGCCGGAGTCGATGATGTCTTCTACCAGCAGAACATGCCTGCCGGAGATCTCGTAATCGAGGTCCTTGAGGATCCGAACCACGCCTGAGGTCTTGGTTGCGCTTCCATAGCTCGACACAGCCATGAAATCGAACTCGAGGGGCAGTTGGATCTGCCGCGCGAGGTCACTCATCATCATGAAGGCACCCTTCAACACGCCGACGAGCAGAAGGTCTTTATCGCGATAGTCGTCGGTGATCCGCTTCGCCAGTTCGCGGATCTTGTCTTGGATCTCGTGCTCGGGGATCAGGATCTCGCCGACTTCAGCCTCGTGCAATGTTCCTCCGTATCGGGCCTGCGCAGATGCGAGCCTAAGTGTCCGCGGTGGCTTCTCGCAACCACGGCTCAATCTCGATCACGATCACCGAGCGCGAGGCAGAGGTGACCTTGAAAGACTCACTCATGCGGATCCCGATGAGCCAAGCCACCGTATCACCCGAAACCACAAGTCCGATGCTTGCACGGGTACGACGCGGCAATTTCTCGTCGATGAAGATGTCGTGGATCTTCTTGGAGCCCTTCATCCCAAGGGGGATCATCCGGTCCCCAGGCTGGAATTGCCTTAGGGATAACTCTCGGTCGCCCACAGAGCCATCGAATGCTTGCGAAAGTCCATGGGGATCCAGATCGGTTGGGAGTTTTCCCTGGGATGCGTGGACGACGAAACCCCATCCCTCACACACCGTCGTCCCTGGAACGGCGATCGGGATCTCGGGCAGCGTTGGCGGTTCGGGATGAACACCGACCATCAGATGATCGGGTTCACTCCAGATGGACAGGTTCGCGCTTACATCCAAGCGGCTACCCGTTACCGGCAATACCTTAGATGTGATGTCCGACACGAGTCGAGAAGAAACTCGGTAGGGGTCGAGTCCCGCTTCGCCCAACAACATCCGAACGATCGCCTTGCGCACACTCGGTTCCTCTGAAGCGACAGCCCCCCGGTCGATGCGCAGGCCTGCATCGCCAAGCCCTGCGCGCTGGTCCACGACTTCGGCGGCTCGCCTTAGGGTTTGCGATGCCTCACGACGCGCGGCATAGCCTTGGTTCAACAACTCCACGGTCAAAGCGTCGCCCGCATCAGTCAATTCCAGGCGGGTCCGGTTGCGCGTGAATCGCAGGTCCTGATTGGTTGGGTCTTCGAGATAGGCGATGCGAGCACCCGCGCACACCGCCCTGGTGTCGGACCGGCGTGTTCGGATCAGCGGTCTCACGAAGCGGCCTCTCTTGGGTGGTATGCCAAGAGGAAAACCACCGCGCCGTTTGCGCATCAAAACGGTCTCGGCGTCATCGTCGGAGGTATGACCGGTGGCTATCTTGTCCGTGCCAGCTTCGGTTGACATCTCCAACAATGCAACGTAGCGAACCGCTCGCGCCTCGCTTTCGGTGGGTGGAGAAACTGCAACGCGCCGGTGAAGCAGCTCCACACCCATCGAGTCCGCAACGGCAGTGCAATGCTCGATGTCTTTAAAGGATCCGGGCCTCATCGCATGGTCGACGTGCAGGAGAGTGACCTTGTATCCGAGTTCAAGAAGCAAGATCGCAAGAGCTGTCGAATCGGGGCCCCCACTGAACGCGACCGAGATGGCCTCGCCGGGTGTCAACATATGGAATTCACCAACGGTCTGGGCGACCGTGCGCTTGATCGCGTCTAGAGGGCGCGCTTCACCCATAACTCGGGCCTTTTCACCTCGTCGAGGCTTGGCAGATACTCGGCCGAGGTGAAGACCTTGTTAACCGCCTCCTGTCCGGCCGACGCGAGCAGCTTGTCGAAGAACCGCTGCCCATCTTCGTATTGGGCGCGCTTCATCTCCAGTCCAAGCAACTTTCCGATCAACTTAGCCATCACCCCCGAAGACGAGGCGCCGCCTCGAAGAACCCTTCTCATCCGGGGTTGTGTTGGGATGATGCGCTCGGCGATGGAGTCCATAATGAAGTTGCCGTGGCCTTCGATCACCGACATGAACGCCTGCATGTCGTTGAACTTGGCTCTTTGCTCTTCGCTAAGCATGCGCAATCCGAACGGCTGCGAACCCTCACCCGACTTGAGAGCCTGGATCAACCTGTCCAGAAGAGTTCCTGCGTCCATATCTAGAGATGAAAGAAGATCGCTTACTGAATCGATGAAATATTGGCGCACCCAAGGGTTGCCCTCGAACTGCGCGCGATGCGTCAGTTCGTGAAGCACCACCCACAACCGGAAATCGCGCGGCACGAATCCGAAGCGGCGCTCCATCAGGACCATGTTCGGCCCAACGAACCACACGTGGTCATGGCGTCCGAGTAATAGGTCGTATTGACCAAGCACGCGCTGCGACAAGAACCCGAGCACGGTCCCCATCTGCGCGCCAAGAGCGGGTCGATACGCGAGCTTCACCACGCTGCCAATAGGACTCGACGACACCTTGGCATCGACCTTTTCGAGGAGAGGAGCCATCAAGACGAGCATCGAGTCGACATTGGCAGCCGCCCATTCGCTTCGCGAAAGGACATTGGCTACAGCAGGCGATCCGGTTACAAAACCGGTCTCGGCTTCGATCAGTGGTTCCGCTTCGGCTACCAGGCGGCTAAGGTCCGCATCGAGATCATCTAATAGGTATGACTGGTCAAGGGGGCCTTGCGACGCGAAGCGAGCGGCCACCTTGGCCGCGAAAGCAACGTCGATCAGCTGCTGTGGCACAGCTTGTTCATGACCTTGTGATCTCGGTGTTGCGCATCGTCGTTCGTATGTACCCGATCCCGATCAGCATGAGCAGCAAGATCAACATTCCGAAGGCGACCTTGGGGAAATACTTCTGACTTGCGGGCGGCGGAGTTGCGGGGGGTGCCGCGGAGCCAGCCGCTGCGGCTGCGGCACTGGGCGACGGTGTCGGGCTTGGCGCAGCGGGCGCGGGGGCGGCCCCACCTGAGACCTCGATCGTGCCACGCATGCCCAAGGTTTCGTGATACTTGCAGACGTAGGCGATACTGCCTGACCCTTTGATCGTGAGCGTCCTTGACTCTCCCGGGTTCAGGTTTGCTGTGTCGAAGGAACCGTCTTTCGCGGTTGCGGTGTGGGGCGAGTTGCCGGTGTTCTTGAACGTCACCGAATCGCCGGGGGCGATGGTCAATGTGACCGGAGAGAATTTGTTGTCCTGGGTCTCAACGGTCTCGGTACCCGCCTTCGCAGGATAGATACCCGCCAGAAGCCCGGCGCAGAGCAAAGCTGAACACGAAACAACGAAAGCTGACCGGCGCAGCATCGATCCTCCTTACGAATGAAATGACGCGAGGCGGATTGTAAGTGCTTGGGCCGGGCCTTGCAGTTTTCGGGCGCTTACCTGGTCTTTTTGCCTCTGAGTCGAGGGATCTTCATGCCCGCATGGATGAAGCAGGTCTCCCTGCGGTTATAGGTTGATAGTTTGGTTATGCAGTCGGGATGGGCGCATGTTCTACCCTCGACGTATCGCCTTGACCTCTTTGGAAGCCCGGCGACGTGGGCCCCCTTGATAGCTGCTGTGGTCACTGGACATACCTCCCATGGCACTTTTCATCTGTTACCGATGCGCTCGGAACAACATCTTTGGGGCCCGCTTTATTCCCGATATATCTCATCGGGAAACTTCCCGTTCGAATGTAGACCCCCGTTCCGGGGAGGCGGTTGAACCGGGGGTTCGGGGGTGTAGCAGCCCCCGTTCGCTCAAGACCACCGCGCGCCAGGAGCTGCGGACCCCTGAAATAAAGAAGGTGAAGAATCGGTGAAGAAGAGAGCCGGAGCGGGGATTTGAACCCCGGACCTACGGTTTACGAAACCGTTGCTCTACCCCTGAGCTACTCCGGCTGAACGAACTTTGGAGAAGGATTGTACGGGCTGGTTGGCCGTCAGGCTTAGAAAAAGGGCTTCGGCCACAAGGGGCGCGTTGGCGTTCTCCATCACCGCGATCTTGCCGTTGGCCGCCAGTTCGGCGAGGCTTATCCATCTCGATGGGTGAGTGCCGAGCGTTGACTTGGAGATCGAGGGCCCCCAATCGGAGTTGATGACCACATCGGCCGGGGCTCCCGCGGCGACAGCAGCCGCGTCGCGACAACCGTCAGCGAAGAAATCGAACAGGTCTATATAAGCCTCCGATTCGAGTTTCCTGAGCGCTCTTTTGTGTTTGTCGGTGAGTTTCTTCTTTATCGAAGCAGAGCCTTTGCCCGTACCGATCGAAGCTTCCAACTCTTGCAGTTGCGCGGCTTGATCGGCTTCGGCTCCGGCGCTGAGAGATGCCACGATCTGAGCCGCCCGTTCGGCCGCCGCCAGGGCCCCCTCGACCGATCCAATCTTGGTGAGGGCATCGAAGGCGAGATCTCGTAATGCCCGCACGTTGCTGTCGCTGGCCAGTGCCTGGGCTTTGCCAAGGTCGCCGCGGGCATATCGGATGAATGCTCTAACCTCGGCATCGGGCAAGTTGTAACGGCTCTTCAGCAACGCGCCGATGGCCTGCTCGGTGACAGCCGAAAACTCGACGATCTGACATCGCGAAAGGACCGTCGGCAGGAAAGGATCGAGAGCATCTGCAACCAGTATCCAAGTGACCGAAGCATTCGGCTCTTCTAGACCTTTGAGAAGTGCGTTCTGAGATCGCTCGGCGATGCGATCGGCTTGTTCTACAACGAAGGCGCGGCGTTTGGATTCGAACGGAGATAGCGATGCTGTTGCGACCATCTGTCTGATCGTCTCGACGGGAAACGTGAACCCTTCGGGTTCGAAGACGGAAACATCGGGATGCAAATCACGAAGGATGCGCGAACAGTTCGGACAATCGTCATCGCGGATCGGACACACGATCGCCGCTGCGAAAACCTTTGCAGCGTCTAGCTTCCCGGACCCGGGGGGCCCAACCAGAAGATAGGAGTCGGCAGGATCATCGGCCGCAGCCTGCAGGAACGCCCGCGGCCGGTCCTGACCAACGATCCTGTCCCAGATGCTCAACCGCTTACCCCTTCGGATAACACCCTTCGAGCTGTCATTTCTTCGGAAGCGGCAAGCACGCGCGACAGGATCTCAGCAGCGATCAGTTCTTCGGGCTGAGACGCGTCGATAACCACGAAGCGATCTGCATGACGGTCCGCGAGATACAGATATGCGTCGCGTACCTTTTGATGGAAACCCAGCGACTCCTGTTCGATCCGGTCGGTTACGCCGGAGCGGGTAAGGCCCTTGCCTGCGTCGAAGTCGAGCAGAAAGACGATATCGGGCAGCAGGCCCGAGGTTGCCCAACGGTTCAGTTCCATAACGCGCTCTTCGCCCAGTCCTCTCGCCACGCCCTGATAGGCGACCGATGAATCAAGATACCTGTCCGATACGACGATCGACCCGGACGCAAGTGCTGGCATTATCACTTCATGCACATGCTGAGCCCGGTCTGCCGCGTACATGAGCGTCTCAGCAAGCGGGGATAAGTTGCGGTTGTTGGGATCTAAGAGCTGATCTCGGATCGCCTCGCCCATGCGGGTTCCTCCGGGTTCTCTCGTGACCACGACCGCGAACCCGCGGGCCTCGAGCGCGATGCGCAGAGCACGCATCTGCGTTGACTTACCTGCGCCTTCGCCACCTTCGAAAACAACGAACAGGCCCGACGACGGGATCGCGAGCCGCCTTCTTGCCCTTACTGCGTTTGTAGTTATCGCGCCAGCAGACAGGACCAGCAATCCGCCAAGCCACATGACAGCTCTGATCCCTCGGATGTCCAAGTGCTGTCCCGCGAACGCGAGGGTGTGCTTGCCGAAGACGTCATCGATCAAACGAACCATCACAGGGGCAACCGAAGAAGCGCCGACCAAAGAGAGCCTGATCACCGAGGTGATGGCTGCGGAAACTCGGCCTCGCACCGCCTCGCCGATCCTTTCCTGGACAAGTGCGTAGCCAGATGGATAAGCGATGCCTGCGCCAAAGCCTGCGACGCCGGCCCATACCAGTGCTGGAGTGATCGTCGAAACGCTTCCAAATCCGACGAGGGCCCCGCCAAGCACGCCAACCGAGAGCGAAAAAACAACGTCCTTGCTTAGCGGTCGCGAGGCGCCGGCGGCGATCGCGAACCCGACGCCGAGGCCGATCCCTATGGCCGTCACCAAGAAACCGAAGCTGGCCGGCCCACCGTGAAGGATATCGCTCACGAAGAAAACACTCATCGACAAGAAGATGCCGATGCCCGCATACGTGCCGGCGATCCCAAACACCCAGGGCCGAATCATCGGGTGGCGGGCGATCGTGGCGATACCAACTTTGAGATCGCTCCACACAGCCCGCAGATTCATGGGCCGGCGCGAGCCTTCGCGCTTTGGGACCGCGATCGTAGTCATCAGGGCCGCGCTAAGCATGAAGCTGATCCCATCGAAGAACAGTGCGAGGTTCTCTGGCCCAAGAACGAACTGCTTGAAGTGCGTTGCCGAGCCGATGACCCGCGCTAGGTGTGACAAAAGACCGAAAGCCGCACCAGAGATCGGGAAGGTCGCATAGGCAGCCATGAGGAATAGCGAGTAGGTGTGCGTCAACTGATCCTTGCGGATCATCGCTGGGATCGCGGCGTCTTTGGCCGATTGCCACAAGATGGTGAGCATCTCGAGCAGCGCGGAGACGATGAAGAGAAGGACCGCAGGATTGAGCAACGGAACCACTCGGCCGATGCTTTGCACGAAAGGCAGCGTGGCGATCATCACTGCACGCGCAAGGTCGGCGAACACCATGACCTTTTTGCGGTCCCACCTGTCAACAAGAACGCCGCCGACGGGACCGAACAACAAGGCAGGAGCGAGGCGAGCGAACAAAACCGCTGCTACGGCGAATTCATTGTTGTAGATGCGGTGAGCCAGCGCCAGGATGGCGATAAGGCCGATCCAATCCCCGAACGAAGAGATCGCTTGCGCGGCGAAAAAAAGCTTTATGGAACTGTCTTTGAGGAGTTGACGGTACCCGGCTCGCCGCTCCGTTCTATCCCTCACTTACTCCGGCTGTTGCTTTGCGCGGATCTTCATTCTGTGTGTGACGGCAAGCGGGGTAGTGATCGCAACCATAGAACACGCCTTTCTTGCCAGATCGCTCGACGAGTTCGCCACCCTGTTTGTCGGTACAGCGCTTGCACGGGTTCTCGATGCACTTAGGGCAAGGGGCTCCGGTCTTGACCGCGGTCTTCTTCTGGATGTACTTGCATTCAGGATAGTTCGAGCAGCCTACGAACGGTCCGAATCGACCACGCCTTTTCTGCAATTGATTACCGCACTCCGGACACTTTTCATCGAGCAGTTCGACGGCTTCTTGCTCTTGGCCTGGAAGCGGCCCTGTGAAGCGGCAGTCGGGATAGTTGGTGCATCCGTAGAACTTGCCGCGCCTTCCGAGTTTGATGATGAGGGGGTTGCCGCACTGGGGGCATTTCTCATCGGTCGCTTCGGTTGTGATCTCTTCTTTTGGAACTTCACCTGCTTTGTTCAGTCTGTCCTGCAAAGGGGTGTAGAAGGCCTCGACGACCGGACGATAGGCAACCTTTCCTTCGGCCATGTCATCGAGATGTTCCTCCATGTCAGAAGTGAACTGGAAATCCATGAAATGGTCGCCGAAATAACGCACCAAGAAATCGGTTGTTATCTCGCCGGTATCGGTTGCGAAGAACCTCTTCTTCTCCAAACGCGTAAAGTCGCGCTTCTCGTCGGAAAGGGTTCCCATGATCGACGCGTACGTCGAAGGTCTGCCTATCCCCTTCGCCTCCAACTCTTTGATAAGCGACGCCTCCGTGTAGCGCGGCGGGGGCTGGGTGAAGTGTTGTTCAGGGATGAGTTCACGAAGATCGAGCGACTGGTCAGCCTGGAGCGGAGGCAGACGTTTCTCGTCGGATTCTTCGTCATCATCGTCTTTGCCCTCTAGGTAAAGGGTCATGAACCCCTCGAACTTGATGGTAGACCCAGTCGCCCTGAACAAGTGGTCGTCGCCTTCGATCGGCTTGGCCAGCACGTCGACCGAGACCTGATCGAATACAGCGGGGGTCATGAGCGATGCAACCGCTCGTTTGTAGACCAAGTCGTAAACCTTTATCAAGGCTTCTGCATCGCGCGAATCGTTGTCGCGGATCTCAGCTTCCATCTGTTCACGCGGGCGGGCCATGTCTGTTGGCCTGATGCATTCGTGGGCCTCTTGAGCCCCCTTGGCCTTCTTGTCGTGGGCCTTGTACCTGCCAGACCAAAATGCGTCGCCAAAAATTGACTTCACGTAAGTTGCCGCCCCTGCGATGGCCTCTTGGCTCATGGTGGTTGAGTCGGTGCGCATGTACGTGATGTGTCCGCGTTCGTATAAGCGCTGGGCTAGCGACATGGCCCTTCGGGCTCCAAGCCCCAGCTTTCGCGATGCGTCCTGTTGGAAGGTAGATGTGATGAACGGCGGTGGTGGGGTCCTTTTGGTTTCTTTGGTGCGAACATCGGCAACGGTGAAGGTTGCCCCATCGAGGGCTCGTTTGATGGCCTCGGCCTGCGCTTGTTCGGGGATCCGGTTCTCGATGTCGTCTTTGGAGTCTTTCTGGATCTGGGTGGGGACCTTACGCTCACCGATCTGGATCAGCGAAGCGGTGAATGTTTCGTCTTTGTCTGTCGCCAGAAGGGCGTCGAGTGTCCAATACTCAGTGGTGACGAACGCTCGGATCTCTCGTTCGCGTTCAACGACCAGCCGCAGAGCCGGACTTTGAACCCGGCCCGCCGAAAGCCCATATCGGATCTTGCTCCATAGAAGTTGCGAAACCGGGTAGCCAACCAATCGGTCTATCCCACGGCGGGCCTGTTGGGCGTCTACGAGTCTCTGGTCGATGTCACGAGGATGCTCGACCGCTTCGGTCACTGCCTTCTTGGTTATCTCAGTGAAAGTGATCCGTCGTTGCTTGTCGATGGGGATCTTGCAGGCCTCGGTGATGTGCCATGCGATCGCCTCGCCCTCGCGGTCGTAGTCGGTGGCGAGATAAACCGCCTCTGCGGTTTTCGCTTCCTTGGTTATCGAGGAGATGACCTTCTTCTTGTCCTCGTTGACCTCATAGGCAAGGGCGAAGCCATTGTCGGTGTCAACCCCAAGCACCTTCGAAGGCAGGTCGCGAACATGACCAACCGAAGCGAGGACTTTGTAGTCCTTGCCCAGGTATTTGCCGATCGTTTTCGCTTTCGCGGGCGACTCGACGATCACCAGATTGGTTGCCACGTGCGTTCCAACTCCTTGCCTTGGTGGTTCCTGCCGCTCGGGGTTCCAGAGATTGGGCAGAGTGATACCCCTTTTCGATTCTGTCAAGGAGGCCCACATGCAGCCTCGCCCCCGATAGCATCATGAGGTGACCGGACCGAACAGGGCATCAACAGCCTGCCTTATCCTTTTATTCCTCGCCACATGCGCCCCTCACGCATCGTTGCCCACCGGCGACACCAGCGTCGCCCCAGGCGTTGGTTCACCAGGTCGTGCCCACTCAACGCAGCTGTTTTCGACCAAGCCGACCACCAAACGATCGTTGGCTTCGCCCAGCCCACCCACGAGCCTCACGCCTGACCAGGCGAACGGCAGCGTAGAGCCGGGCTTCGTTCAGTTCTTCTCCGCGTCCGATCAGTCAGGCGACCACGGGACCGCAGCCCCCGGCTATGCCGACATCGTTTCGCTGAGACTCAGCGATGACGGTACCAGCCTGCACGTCACGGTACGGTTCGCCCAAGACGTTCCCGCGCGACTTCCCCAAGACACCACGATGGGTCTAGGTATAGACCTTTACTCAGGGCAAACCCGCGAGAGCGACCAGCAGTTGTTCGCTGACGGATCAACCGATGGCTGGACCGGGTACTTATACGGAGTGAGCGGTGAGTCCACGTCGAACATCCCCGCGATCGTGAGCGGTCCCGAGATCACCTTGCGAGTTGAGTGGGCCAAGATCGGAGGGCGCAAGGGTGGCTATGTGAGCGCCTTTTGCGACTGGTCCCACAGGTCGGGCATCTTCAATGAGGCTGGCGAAGACCACGTGCCTGACTCCGGCCGGTTAGGGTTCACGCCATAGCCATGGCTCACATACTCGACGCGGTAAAGATCTGGATCGAGAACTCGGTTGGACATTCCGGCTACCTCGCCATCTTCGTGCTCATGCTCCTCGAGTCTGCATGCATACCCATACCGAGCGAAGTCACGATGCCGGTGGGAGGGTTGCTTGCCGCCGCCGGCAAACTGTCTTTCTGGTGGGTTGGCTTGATCGGTGCTGTGGCAAATGTGGCGGGATCGCTGGTTGCTTACTACGTAGGCGCGCATGGTGGACGTACTTTCCTGTTGAAATATGGTCGGTTCTTGCTGATCAAACCGCACGACATCGAACGATCAGAGGCATGGTTCACCCGATATGGAACGGGCGCCGTATTCTTTTCACGTCTGGTACCGGTTGCGAGAACTTTCATCTCGTTGCCCGCCGGCATCGCCAAGATGCCGATCCGCCGGTTCATCGCCCTGACCTTTGCCGGTTGTGTGCCCTGGGCCTTTGCGCTGACCTGGGCTGGCTATGCTCTGGGTCGCTCCTGGAAGAAGATCCTTCCGTTCATGGACGCGGCCACCTATGCCATCGCAGCATTGACGGTCCTCGTGATCGGCGTTTGGGGCATCCGCAGACTTTTGAAGTCAAGACGAGTAGATGAATCTCGGCCACTGTGAGTATTCCAACGGGTCGCATCGACGTCATGCCTGAAAAGATTCGAACAAAATAATTTTCGTGCGAGAACTGCACATAACGTCGGAATCCGCCAAATAGGAACGTCCGGAGTGTCTAGGTATCGGCCGGTGAACGTCCTGAGTGGCCGTAACTATTCACCATGGGATTCGTTTTTCTACACGAGATCCCCCGCCGAAAAGGAGTCGATGAGTGAAAAACAAGTCCCTTGCCCTTTTGCTCGCGTCAGCCGTGCTCGCGGGGTTGTTCGCGTTCGCCCTGCCTGCCTTTGCCGACAATTCGTGCAAGGCGACCGTTTCGGGCGTGCGTCAAGGTGTCCACTCGGCAACCTTGGCTGATTCGAGCATCGACAGCGTCCTTTGGCCGCCGAACCACAAACTTCGCACGATCTCGATCTCGGCAAGTGGCTCCCACGGTCAATGCGATGTCACGATCACCGATGTCCGCCAGACCGAAGCGATCGATGCCCCCGGATCTGGCAATACCAGCCCGGATGCAACCAACTGCAACAACTCAGGCAACACATCGAAGATCGACCTAAGGGCGGAACGTTCCGGGATCAATGACAGTCGCTACTACAGGGTTGACTTCACCATGACCGATAGCGATGGCTCGAGCAATGACACGGCCGTTGTATTGGTCCCGCACGACCAAGGTGTGAAGCGCACCTACAGTTCCTCAGACGCTGCCACCGCTCAGTTCCCCTCTTACGATGGAACCGCTCTTTCCTGCAAGAACTAGGCATCTCGAACTCCTAGCAAGAAGGCCCGTTCGCGGGCCTTCTTTTCATTTCCGGCCCCGGCGCCGGTGGCGTTAGTCCTGACGGGCTAGTCATTAACTAGTCATCGAATGGTCACTCCAAGTGCTCAAGGATTTTTACGACATCTGCCGATATCTTCCATGTGACGCCCGACACCGCGCTCCTTAAGCCGTACCGCCTTCGAACAGTCAAGATCGCCGTTCAATCGACCGGTCTAGCCCTGGTCGCACTGGCCATTTATCCCCTGCTGCCTGGTCATGGAGCTCTCGTAGCCAGGCCCTACATCTTGCTCATGGTTGTCGCAACGATCGGTGCGGCGTCGTTCAACTTCCTTCCGTGGAACAAGATCTTGGACAACAAACGAGGCATGTGGGTCTTCTACGGTTGGTCGTTCCTCGACATCACATTGATCACACTGCTGGTTCTCGTGAGCCGCGGCGGTTCCTCTGAGTTATTCCTTTTATATGCGCTTACGACCATTTTCCTGGCGGTGTCATATCCACCTTGGGGACAAGCGGCTCTTCTGGCAGTCACGTTCGTGATGTATGCACTGGTTTCGCAGGTGGGAGACGCTCCGCTCAACATCGCATCGCTCTTTTTCCGTCTCACAACTTTGGGGATAACCGCTTTGATGGGAAAGTTTCTGTCGTCAGAGTTGATGGGACAGATGGCCGCCTATAGCGAGGCTCGGGACGAGTCGATGAAGCGCGCCGGGCTCCTCGAAGCGGTTGCGCGCTCCGGTAAGAGCACTAACAGCCTGGACCCGGAAGAAGTGATGGGCGCGGTTGTTGCCGCCGCGACCGAACTGGGTTTCGAAGCCGTCGAGATCTGTGTATTCGATGAGGGCGCTGGCATCTATCGCATCGAGCATTCCTTCGGCCTGCCCGAAAACTACCTGGCCGCGCCTCACCGATTGGACGAAGGGATGATTGCCAAGGTGCGACAGATCAAACAGACCTTCGTCGTGAATGACTACGTTGACTTCGAAGATGGCCTTATATCGATGCGAGAACTGGGTTTCCGGGCGGTTGTTGCCTCTCCGATCTGGTCAGGTACGCGCATGGTTGCCGTTCTTGCCGCTGGCACCAGAGCGCGTCGTTCAGTAACGAAGGAAGACATAGAGTCTTTCGAACTGCTCTCGGGTCAAGCCAGTGCTGCATTCGAGAACGCAAAACGATTCGAACATGAACGTCAGGCAGTGCAGCGACTAGAAGAACTCGATCGCTTGAAGCAGGATTTCATGGCTACTATCTCGCACGAACTGAAGACACCTCTCACGGTGATCAAGGGGATGACCCAAACGTTAGAGCGGCGATGGGAATCCCTGGACCCAAACCTAAGACAGGAGTTTTTGAGGAAAGTGAACGACAACACCGACACACTGGAACGCACGATCACCGAACTGCTCGACTTCTCGAGACTGCAAAGTGGTGAGTTGCGGGCGGAGATGCAGCAGATCCCCGTTGCAGGACTGATCACCTCGGCCGTAGAGAAGTTGTCGAACAAACTCGCCGACAAGCATGTAGATACCATGTCGCAGCGCGGCATCTGCGTGGCCGGCGATAGACGGTTGCTCCAGAGAGCAATCGAAGAATTGGTCTCGAACGCTGCGAAGCATACGCAACCAGGGGCCCACATCTCGATCTCGGCTATCGCTCGGGGCGACGAGGCCGTTTTCGAAGTCGCAGATGACGGTCGCGGGATACCAGAAAGTGAATTAAGCGCGTTGACGCGGGAGTTTTTTCGGGGGGGCGACGTTGACACACGCTCGACCCGCGGTACTGGCATGGGGCTTGCGATGGTGAATGCGATCTTGAGGCTGCACTCATCGCGACTCGACATAAGCAACCGCCAACCTCAAGGTGCGAGTTTCACTTTCTCATTGCCCATGGCTGTCTACGACATGATCCCTGAAGCAGAACAGGTGCCCGCGGTAACTGTCGAACCCGGGTTATAAAAGTCCAGCCTCGGCAGCGACCGACGCTAGCCCCTCGATGGCCAACTGCAAGAACTCATCGAGTGCGATCCCGAGTTTCTCCTCGCAGTTGAAGATCTGATCGCGCTCAACCCCTGGGGCGAAAGACTTCTCCTTCAATTTCTTCTTGCAAGACGACACCTTCATCCCGGCTGTCTTGTCTGGCCGTACCAATGCGCAGGCGACCAAGAAGCCAGCGACAGCATCGGCTTGGACGATCGCCTGCGACATCTTGTCTTTGATGTACTCAGGATGAGCGTGAGCCAAGACGGTGTTGACGATGTCTTCGTCGACGCCCTCCTCGCGCAGCCACTCGGCGGCAAGGTATGCGTGACGGCTTAGATCGTGATGGGTCTGCTCCATGTCTAGGTCGTGGAACAATCCTGCGAGCCCCCAACGCTCGGCGTCCTCGCCGAAGTGCACTGCGAGCCTTCGCATGATGCCCTCGACGGTCACAAGATGCCGCAAAGTGGTCGGTTTCTCCGACCTCGATTCGACGATGGCGACAGCTTGGACCCTGTCCATGACTCGGAAGGCTACACCGCGTTTGCCACCACGCCGCGCGATGGCGCGTGAGCCGCCATAATCGTTCGCATGGGATTCTTCAAAAGGTTCGGCGAAAGACTTACGGAGTCACCCGAGCAGTTCCATGCCCAGCAGATACGAGGCTGGTGCGGAACTATCTTCGGGGTCGACCAGATCGCGGAGTGCAGGCCGCGGACCAGGCGCCGGGTTGCAGGTGTCGTTGAAAGCATCAAGGTCATCCCGCGTTCAGATACATCCACCCTCGAAATCGAGATCTACGACGGAACCGACACCATAGTTGGTGTTTGGTTCGGACGTCGCAAGATCCCGGGGGTGGACCTGGGAAG